>NZ_QTQD01000032.1:0-90847 GCF_003858025.1 Burkholderia sp. Bp9004
GTCGTGCGCGACCTGATCGTCGACATGACGCACTTCTTCAACCAGTATCACTCGATCAAGCCGTACCTGATCAACGATGCGCCGCCGCCGGAGAAGGAACGCCTGCAGTCGCCGGAAGAGCGCGACGAGCTCGACGGCGTGTACGAGTGCATTCTGTGCGCGAGTTGCTCGACGTCGTGCCCGAGCTTCTGGTGGAACCCGGACAAGTTCGTCGGCCCGGCCGGCCTGCTGCAGGCTTACCGCTTCATCGCGGATAGCCGCGACACGGCCACCGGCGAGCGCCTCGACAACCTGGAAGACCCGTACCGTCTGTTCCGTTGCCACACGATCATGAACTGCGTCGACGTTTGCCCGAAGGGCCTGAACCCGACGAAGGCGATCGGCAAGATCAAGGAACTGATGGTCCGTCGCGCGGTTTGACGTTTGTGATGAGCGACGATTCGCATCAATCCGACCCGCACCGTCGCGCGCGCCTCCGCTGGCGCGCGCGGCGGGGTCTGCTGGAAAACGACATCATCTTCGAGCGTTTCTTCAGCAGATACGAGCATGACCTCACCGATGCAGACGTAGGCGCGTTGTCGCGCCTGCTCGATCTGAGCGACAACGACCTGATGGACTTGCTCCTCGCGCGCAAGGAACCAGAAGGCGACCTAGACAGCCCGGACATTCACCGGCTGTTGGAGATGCTGCGCAACGTGTAACGCGTTACGCCCGTTATCGAATCCCGTTTCTTTATTTCGATTGAGGATGTGCCATGACTCCGTCTGATGTTAAAGCCACGCTATCGTTCAGCGACAACTCGCCGAGCGTCGAAATGCCGATCTACAAGGGTACGATGGGCCCGGACGTGATCGACATCCGCAAGCTGTACGGCCAGACCGGTAAGTTCACGTACGACCCGGGCTTCATGTCGACGGCAGCTTGTAATTCGGCGATCACGTACATCGACGGCGACAAGGGCGAACTGCTGTACCGCGGCTACCCGATCGACAACCTCGCGCAGAACGCAGACTTCCTCGAGTCCTGCTACCTGCTGCTGAAGGGCGAACTGCCGAACGCGGCGCAGAAGAAGGAATTCGTCGACACCGTCACGAAGCACACGATGGTGCACGAGCAGATGCACTTCTTCTTCCGTGGCTTCCGCCGCGACGCGCACCCGATGGCGGTGCTGGTGGCGGCCGTCGGCGCGCTGTCGGCGTTCTATCACGACTCGCTCGACATCAACGATCCGCGTCACCGTGAAGTGTCGGCGATCCGCATGATCGCGAAGCTGCCGACGCTCGTCGCGATGGCGTACAAGTTCAGCATTGGTCAGCCGTTCGTTTATCCGAAGAACGAACTGTCGTACAGCGCGAACTTCATGCACATGATGTTCTCGAACCCGTGCGAAGAGTACAAGGTCAACGACGTGCTCGTCCGCGCGCTCGACCGTATCTTGATCCTGCACGCCGATCACGAGCAGAACGCATCGACGTCGACGGTCCGCCTGGCCGGCTCGTCGGGCGCGAATCCGTTCGCGTGTATCGCTGCCGGTATCGCATGTCTGTGGGGCCCGGCGCACGGTGGTGCGAACGAAGCCGCGCTGAACATGCTCGAGCAGATCGGTTCGCCGGACAACATCCCCGAATTCATCAAGCAGGTGAAGGACAAGAATTCGGGCGTGAAGCTGATGGGCTTCGGTCACCGCGTGTACAAGAACTACGACCCGCGTGCGAAGCTGATGCGCGAAACGTGCTACGAAGTGCTGAACGAACTCGGCCTGCACGACGACCCGCTGTTCAAGCTCGCGATGCAGCTCGAGAAGATCGCGCTGGAAGACGAATACTTCGTGTCGCGCAAGCTGTACCCGAACGTCGACTTCTACTCGGGTATCGTCCAGCGCGCGCTGGGCATCCCGACGTCGATGTTCACGTGTATCTTCGCGATGGCACGTACGGTCGGCTGGATCGCACAGTGGAACGAAATGATCGCGGATCCGGAACAGAAGATCGGCCGTCCGCGTCAGCTGTTCATCGGCGACACGCCGCGCGAAGCGAAGCCGCTCAACGCACGTTAAGTCGTGCGCGGCGCGAACGGCCGCAAGGCCGCTAGCGCCGGGCAATCGCAACGCCCCGACATCCCGGTGGGTTTATCCCGCCGGGGTGTTTTCATTTGTGCGCCGGATTTGCGCGACGCTCCAGCGACGGCGGCCGCGTGTCGAGCGCCGGCGCGTCTTCGTCGGGCGCGTGGCCGTGCTGCAGGAAGAACTGCCGGTACGCGCCCGGCGTCATTCCGCGCGCGGCGAGGAACTGGCGGTTGAAGTTCGCGGCATTCGGAATGCCGCAGCGCGCGGCCACTGTCGTGATCGGCCAATCGGTGCCGACGAGATGACGGCACGCGTGCGCGAGCCTGAGCCGTTGAACGTAGCGGCCGACGCTTTCGCCGAGATGCCGGACAAACAGGCGCTGCAACGTGCGCTCGGACATGTGCGCGGCAGCGGCGAGCGCATCGATGCGCAGCGGTTCGTGGAAGCGCCGGTCGATCGCATCGAGCACGCGATCAAGGCGCTCCGCTTCGGGCGCGGCCGCGTCGGCGCGCGGTGTCGTGCCGTCGGGCCGGCCGTACGCATGCGCGGTGGCGAGCGGCTCGCCGCCTGCTTCCGCGAGATCGGCGAGCGTGTCGAGCGCGGCCGCGAGTCTTACGCGCGGAGCGGGATCGAGCAACTGCGGCAGCCGTGCGCGCATCGCGCGGGCCGTGTTGGTGTCGTAGCGCAGGCCCGGCGCCGCGCGCCGCAGCAGCGAGCGCAGCGGCGCGTATTCGGGGCAGCAGTCGGCGAGCCGTCGCACCCAGTCGCCGTCGAACCAGACGACGAGCGCGACCTCGGGCGCATCGCGATCGATGCGCGCATTTGACGACCACGTGTGCGGCAGGTTCGGCGGCACGAGCACCAGATCGTCGTCCGCGTAGCGCGCGACGTGATCGCCGATGAAGCGCTGGCCGCGGCTGTTGAGCGTCAGCGTCAGTTCGTATTCCGGGTGGCGATGCCATTCGAACGGGATGCGCGCGAGCTGGCGGTGATACACGCGGATCGAACAGCCGGTGGCGAACGTCACATGCTCGTATTGCGGCTTCATCGCGATCTCCGGTCGAGCGAGGCAACGCGCCGTGGCATGATCGTGATCGATCGTCACGACGGGAGCGATGCCATGTTTTCACATGTTTGCGTAGGCGTCAGCGATACCGCGCGCGCGTACGACTTCTACGCGCCGCTGTTCGCGGAACTCGGGCTGCGTCTGAAGTTCAGCGAGCCGGACGGCTGGTCGGGCTGGATGCCGGCCGATACCGACCGGCCGCTGTTCTTCTTCGGCCCGCCCCTCGACGGCCTCGCGCCCGAACCGGGCAACGGCCATACGATCGCGTTCGCCGCTCCGACGCGCGCGCAGGTCGACCGCTGTCATGCGCTCGCGCTGCAGCAGGGCGGCACCTGCGACGGGCCGCCGGGCCTGCGGCCGCACTATCACCCCGACTACTACGGCGCGTATTTCCGCGACCCGGACGGCAACAAGCTGTGCGTGGTCTGCCATCGTCCCGAGTAGCGAGTGATTGTCAGGATTGTATCGATAGTTGACCGGATAGTGTCGATGACGGCGACGCGTCGGCCGTACGCTGAATGCTCATCACGACACACGATTCAGCGAGGAGACGACGATGCACCTGACGATTGACGATCTGCCGGCCGCGATCCGCACGGCAAAAAGGGCGCTGCGCGCCGATTTGCCCGGTTACGCGGCCACGTTCCGCGAGCTGGAGGGTGACATCGCTCGGCAGGTCGACGCGATCCGCCGCGCGCACGCGCAAGGCCGCGACGTGATTCCGGTGCTGCGATTCGCGGATATCGCGAACGACACCGTCGATCCGCAGGCGATCGCCGCGATCCGTACGCATGGCGCGGCGGTGATCCGCGGTGTGTTCGACGCGCAGCAGGCGCGCGACTGGAACGACGAGATCGGCGCCTATCTCGATGCGAACCGCTTCGCCGAGCGGCTGCATGCACGTGCCGAGGACCGTTATTTCGGCAACCTCGCGTCGGGCAAGCCGCAGATCTACGGTGTCTACTGGTCGAAGCCGCAGGTGGCCGCGCGCCAGTCGCCGGCCCTCACGCAGGCACGCGTGTTCCTGAACCGCCTGTGGCGTCATGCAGACGGCCCGCGCAGGCATTTCGATCCCGACCAGGTGCCGGCCTACGCGGACCGGATCCGCCGCCGGCCGCCGGGCTCGACGTCGCTCGGACTGTCGCCGCATGTCGACGGCGGCTCGGTCGAACGCTGGCTCGGCGCGAATTTCCGGCAGGTCTATCGCCACGTGCTGGCCGGCCGCTGGCGCGATTACGATCCGTTCGACGCCGCGTTCCGCCCCGACGTCGAGGAAATTCCGTCGCCGGCCGTGTGCTCGATGTTCCGCACGTTCCAGGGTTGGACCGCGCTGACGCCGCAAGGGCCCGGCGACGGCACGCTGCAGCTGATCCCGGTCTCGAACGCAATGGCGTACGTCGTGCTGCGTGCGCTGCAGGACGACGTCGCCGACGACGACCTGTGCGGGGCGCGTCCGGGGCGCGCGCTGTCGATCTTGCCCGAATGGCATGCGCTGCTGCTCGACGCGCTGGTGCCGATCCCGCACATGGAGCCGGGCGATGCGGTGTTCTGGCACGGCGACGTCGTGCATGCCGTCGAGGATGCGCATCGCGGCAGTGGCGACAGCAACGTGATGTACATCGCGGCGGCGCCCGGTTGCGCGAAGAATGACGCGTACCTGCAGCGCCAGCGGCTCGCGTTCCTGCGCGGCGACAGCCCGCCCGATTTCCCGGCTGATCATTTCGAGGTCGATTTCGACGGACGAGGCGGCGAGGGCAATCTGACGGCGCTGGGGCGTGCGCAAATGGGGTTCGTGCCTGTCGCTGCATAACGGACGCAGCGGACGAGTCAGCCGCTCCGCTACCCGCGTACGGCGCGTTTGCGCCGCGCACGCCAGCCGTCTGCCGAATCCGCTGCGTCCCGCCTGCAATTCGACGCGATCGGCTGCGGGCACGCCCGAATTCGACGCGAATTGCGCAATTTGGCTTCCGATAATGGTCCGGACACAACGCAGCTGCCCCGTGCGCCGCACGGGGGGAGCGTGATCATGGAGGAGTCGATGCAATTCACGCAAGCGATCGTTCGCCGTCCCGCGCCGTCCTGCGGCGCGGGTCTCACCACCGCCGCGCTCGGCGCGCCCGACTACGACAAGACGCTCACGCAGTTCCACGCTTACTGCGACGCGCTGCGCGGCCTCGGCGTCGAACTGACCGAACTGCCGCCGCTGGAAGCGTTCCCCGATTCGCACTTCGTCGAGGACGTCGCCGTCGTCACCCCCGAATTCGCGGTGATCACGCGCCCCGGAGCACCCGCACGGCGCGGCGAGACGGCACACATCGAAGCCGCGCTCGGCGCGCATCGCGATCTGCTGCCGATGCAGGCGGGCCGCCTCGACGGCGGCGACGTGATGCAGGTCGGCAAGCGCTTCTACATCGGCCTGACGGGCCGCACCGATGCCGAGGGCATCGCCGCGTTCGAGTCGCTGGTGTCGCGCTACGGCTATGCGGTCGTCGCGGTGCCGGTCGGCGCCGGCCTGCATCTGAAATCGGTGGTCAACGCGCTCGGCGACGACACGCTGCTCGTGACCGAGGCGCTGGCCGAGCATCCGGCGTTCGCGGACTACCGCCGGATCGCCGTCTCGGCCGCCGATGAATACGCGGGCAACACGTTGCGCGTGAACGGCACGCTGATCACACCGGCCGGCTATCCGCGCGTGCACGACGCGATCGGCTCGCTCGGACTGCCGCTGCATGTGATCGACACGAGCGAGTTCCGCAAGATGGACGGCGGCCTGACCTGCCTGTCGCTGCGCTTCTAGCCGATTGGCGCGCGGCCGCTTCAGCCGGATAATGTGGCCCCCGCGCGGAACTGGAGGAGATGCTCCGCGCACCAGCCACGACCCGACCGGAGCGAACGCCGATGACCGACAAGAAGATGCAGCTCGACAAGATCGACCTCCGGATCCTCGACATCCTGCGCACCGACGGACGGATCTCGTACCGGAAGCTGTCGGAGCTCGTGAACCTCACGCCGCGTCCATGCCAGGCCCGCGTGGAGCGGCTCGAGGCGCTCGGCGTGATCGAAGGCTATCGCGCGGTGATCAAGGCGCCGCGTGCGACCAAGCCGATCGTCGTGATCGCGCAGATCGTGCTGGCCGACCACGGGCGTTCGCAGGCGCCTTTCGAGGACGAGATGCGGAACAACCCGGCGGTGCTCGACTGCTGGCTCGTCAGCGGCACGTTCGATTTTCTGGTGCGGCTCGCATGCGAGGATCTCGACGAATACCGGCGGATCGCGAACATGTGGCTGGAGAGTCAGCGGTTCCGCATCGAGAAGATCGTGACGACGGCCGAGTTGCAGGCGATCAAGCGCAGCGTCGTCTGACTCGGCCGTGGGGCCCGGCGTGCAGGACTGGTTTTCGACGCGAATAACCGGGTCGATCGATTGGTATTCCGAATCAATTGGAGCGGCCCGAATCCAATCAGGGTGAACACTATGGATGCTTTGCAAGCGGCAGTGGAGACGGCCGCGCCGTCCGGGACGGCGCTGAAGCGCCGGCTGCAGAGCCGCCACATCGCGATGATCGCGATCGGCGGCTCGATCGGCACGGGGCTGTTCGTCGCGTCGGGCGCGTCGGTCGCGCAGGCGGGGCCGGGCGGCGCGATCGCCGCGTATGTCGCGATCGGGCTGATGGTCTACTTCGTCGTCACCGGGCTCGGCGAGATGGCGGCGCTGATGCCGGTGTCGGGCTCGTTCGCGATCTACGGCGAGAAGTACGTCGACGAAGGCTTCGGCGTCGCGCTCGGCTGGACCTACTGGTACAGCTGGGCAGTGACGATCGCGATCGAACTCGTCGCCGGGCAGATCGTGATGCGCTACTGGTTTCCAGCCGTGCCGGGCATCTGGTGGGGCGCGGGGTTCCTGGTGCTGATTTTCCTGCTGAACACGCTGTCCGTGCGCGGCTTCGGTGAATCCGAATACTGGTTCTCGCTGATCAAGGTCGTCACCGTGATCGCGTTCATCGCGGCGGGGTTGCTGATCGCGGCGGGCCTGCTCGGCAACGGGCATCCGGTCGGCTGGCGCAACTTCAGGACCGGTGATGCGCCGTTCGTCGGCGGCGTGCACGCGATGATGAGCGTCGCGCTGATCGCGGGCTTCTCGTTTCTCGGCACCGAGCTGGTCGGGATCACGGCCGGCGAATCGGAAAACCCGCGCAAGACGATCCCGCGCGCGGTGAAGCAGATCTTCTGGCGGATCATGCTGTTCTACGTGCTCGCGATCTTCGTGATCGGCCTGCTGGTGCCGTACACCGACCCGAACCTGCTGAAGAGCGACGTGACCGACATCGGCGTGAGCCCGTTCACGCTCGTGTTCAGCCATGCAGGCTTTCCGCTCGCCGCGGGCGCGATGAACCTCGTGATCCTGACGGCCGTGCTGTCGGCAGGCAACTCCGGCACGTATGCGGCCACGCGGATGCTGTACAACCTCGCGGCGGAAGGCCGTGCGCCCGCGATGTTCGCGACGCTGTCGCCGGGCGGCGTGCCGCGCAACGCGCTTTACGCGACGATGGCGGTGGGCGGGCTGTGCTTCCTCACGTCGCTGACCAACAACCAGCGCATCTATCTGTGGCTGCTCAATACGGTCGGCATCACCGGCTTCATCGCGTGGCTCGGCATCGCAGTCTGCCACTACCGGTTCCGCAAGGGCTTTCTGAAGCAGGGCTACCGGCTCGATCAACTGCCGTATCGCGCGAAGTGGTTCCCGTTCGGGCCGCTGTTCGCGATCGCGATCTGCATCGTGATCTCGCTCGGGCAGGATTACCAGGCGTTCTTCGCCGCCCGCATCGACTGGATGGAAGTGTTGTCGATCTATGTATGGATCCCGCTGTTCGTCGCGATCTGGTGGGCGTATCGCCGCGCGCGCAAGAGCCGGCTCGTGCGGTACGAGGAGATGGAGATCGGGCCGTGGCTGACGCGCCCGGTCGGCGACGCGGAGGAAACGCGCGAGCGGTAGGCGCGCGGCGCATCGTGTGCGTGCGGCCGCGGGCCGGGATACCATCGCGTTCGCGCAGCGTGTCGGAGAGGGCCTCCGGCACGTTGCGCGTTTCCCGATCGATTCCGCGTCCAGCACACAACATGACAACACAGCCGACCCGCGTTTCTTCCCCTTCATTCGTTTCCGCCGCCTGCGTGCACGAGCTTGCCGATGCCGTGCGCACGGCCGAGCGCCGCGCTGTCGACCTCGCCGACGACGCGCTCGCGCGTCTCGCGGCGATCGCGCCGCTCAATGCGATGGTGCACGTCGATGGCGAACTCGCGCGCCGCACGGCCGAGCACGTCGATGCGCGCGTCGCTCAAGGCGCCGCGCTGCCGCTTGCCGGCGTGCCTTTCGTGATCAAGGACAACCTCGATACCGCCGGGATGCCGACGCTCGGCGCGAGCCCGGCGGTGCGAGGCTACCAGGCGGCCGCGGACGCGCTGACCGTGCGGCGCCTGCTTGACGCCGGCGCGGTGCCGCTCGGCAAGGCGAACATGCATGAGCTCGCGTTCGGCATCACGAGCGGCAACCGGCACTTCGGCGCAGTCGGCAATCCGCATGATCCGCGGCATATCGCCGGCGGGTCGAGCGGCGGCACGGCGGCGGCCGTCGCGGCCGGTATTCCGTTCGGTCTCGGTACCGACACGGGCGGCTCGGTGCGGATTCCGGCCGCATTCTGCGGTGTCTACGGATTGCGGCCGTCCGCGCAGCGCTATTCGGCGCACGGCGTGCTGTCGCTGTCGCCCACGCGCGACACGGTGGGGCCGATCGGTCATGGCATCGACGATCTGCTGCTGCTCGACGCGGTGCTGACGCGCGACGACAGCACGGCGACCGCACCCGAATGGCCGCAGTTGCGCATCGGCGTGCCGGGTGCACCGTACTTCGACGAGCTCGATCCGGGCGTCGCTACTTGCATCGAGCGTGCGCTCGCGTCGTTCGCGGCGGCCGGCGCGACGCTCGTGCCGTTGCCGGCGATGCCGCTGCACGACGCCAGCGAAGCATGCGGCTTTCCGCTCGTGGGATACGAGGCAAACCGATACTGGCGCCGTTTCGCGACGGAACGGCTCGGCATCCCGTTCGACATGTTCGTCGAGCGGATCGCGAGCGACGACGTGCGCGCGATCTTCCGTTCGTTCGTGTCCGCGCCGGTCGATGCGCAGACCTATGCGGACGCGATCGCGTGCCGTCAGCGTCTCGTGCGCTGGTACGACGACGCGTTCGATACGCCGGTCGACTGCATCGCGATGCCCACGGTGCCGGGCGAGCCGCCGTCGCTCGACGACACGGCCGCGATGACCGCTGCGCAGGATGCGGCGCTATTCGCGCGCGTCGTACGCCAGACTTCGCCAGCGACGCTCGCCGGCGTGCCGTCCGTCTCGATCCCGGCCGGACGCTCCGCGCAAACGGCGCTGCCGGTCGGGCTGATGCTGGAAGGGCCATGGGGCGGTGATCGCCGTCTGCTCGCGATCGCCCGGCGGATCGATGCGCTGCTGCGGGACGATGCGGCGCGCGCGTGAGTCGCCGCGCTCCTGCCACGTTCACGCCGCGTTCAGGCGAGATATGCCTTCATGAAGTCGACCCATGCACGTACTTTCTGCGGTACGTGCGGGGTTGACGGGTACAGCGCATAGACCGCCTGCGGCGGAAACCGGTAGCCGGGGAGCGCATCGACCAGCGCGCCGCTCGCGAGATCGTCGCGCACGAGCCATTCGGGCAGCAGTGCGACACCGCTGCCCTGCCGCGCGAGCACGCGCAGGACCGACGCGTTGTCGACCACGACGCGTGGCTTGGCACCGGGCCGGAACGCGTGCGGGTTGCCGTCGCGATCGGCGAGCGGCCACGTGGCGATGCGCTCGAGCCGCGTATGGCCGAGCTGCGGCAGCCGGGCGAGCGTGTCCGGCGAATCGATGTGCGACAGGCCGGCCGCGGCGAGCAGTGACGGCGCGATAACGGGTCGCACTTCGTACGTCGCGAGGCACGCGCCGCGGTACGGCAGATCCTGGAACTGTTCGAGGCGACCGAGCCGGATCGCCACGTCGACGCGCTCGCGCACCAGGTCGACCTGCGATGCATGCGTTTCGAGCCGCACGCGCAGCGCGGGATGCCGCTGCATGAACGTGTGCAGCGCGGGGGCGACGACCATCGTCCCGTACTCGACGGTCGACGTCACTCGCAGCACGCCGTGCATCCCGCCATGCTCGCTGCGCGCATCCTCGATCGCGCTTTCGGCTTCCTCCAGCACGCGCAGGCAGCGCGCATGGAAGCGCTCGCCCGCGTCGGTCAGCTCGACGCGCCGCGTGGTGCGCGTGAGCAGAGTGACGCCGAGCTCGGCTTCCAGTTGCTTGATGTTGAAGCTCACCGCGGCCCGGGCCTGGTTCAGCTGGGCGGCGGCGGCCGTAAACGACCCTGCTTCCACGACGGCGCGGAAGACGGCGAAACGATCGAGACTCACCATGGCGTGTCGGATACGAGACGGAAAACCGACATGGTGCCCTGATTGTCAAAATTTTTCGACCAGTCTTGCCGTCCGGCCGGGCTTATCGACGTGCGCGGCGAACCTTACACTGCGGCGTTTCGTTCGTTTTCCGCCGCCATGACCGATCGCTCGAAAATCGCCGCCGTCTACCTGCTCGGGTTCGCGATCGATCTCGCCAACATGTTCGTCATCAACGCCGCCTATCCGACGATCCAGCGCGAGCTGCACGCGTCGATCGCGCAACTGGCGTGGATCGGCAACACGTACGTGCTCGGGCTGACGGTCGTGATCCCGCTCGGCACGTGGCTCGCGCGACGCTTCGGCGAGCGCCGGCTGCTGATCGCGTCGCTGCTGCTGTTCGCGCTCGGCAGCCTCGGCGTCGGCCTGTCGGCGTCGATCGGCGCACTGCTGGCATGGCGGCTGATCCAGGGGCTCGGCGGCGGACTGCTGATCCCGGTCGGGCAGACGATGGCCTATCGCGCGTATCCGCCCGATGCGCGGGCGCACCTGACGTCGATCGTGATGATGGTCGCGCTGCTCGTGCCGGCGCTGTCGCCGGCGCTGGGCGGCGTGGTCGTGGATCGCGTGTCGTGGCGGGCCATCTTCTTCGGCATGCTGCCGCTCGCCGCGGTCACGAGCATGCTCGCGTTCGCGTGGCTGCCGGCCGACGAACCGGATGGCAGCCCGCCGGCGCTCGACGTGCGCGGCCTCGGGCTGAGCGTCGTGGCGCTCGTTGCGCTGCTGCTCGGCCTGACGTTCGCGGGACAGCCGGGCGCGGGTCGCGACACGTTCGTTGCGCTCGCGATCGCGCTCGTCGCCGGCGGTGCGTATGCCGCGCACGCGCGCCGGTCTGCTGCGCCGCTGCTCGACCTGCGCCTGGTTGCGCAGCCGCTGCTGCGGATCGGGCTGATCGTCTACCTGTGCGTGCCGGGCGTGTTCACCGGCGTGAACCTCGTCGCCGCCCTGTATCTGCAGAACGCGCTCGGGCTCAGCGCGACGCACACGGGCGCGCTGATGGTGCCGTGGGCGATCGCGTCGTTCGTCGCGATCGCGACGACGCGCCGCTGTTTCCCGAAGTGGGGGCCGAAGCCGCTGTTCATGTGCGGGATCGCGATCGACGCGCTTGGGATCGTGTTGCTCGCGACTCCGCTTGCCGGTTTCGAGGCCGGGCGCGTGCTCGCGTTCGTCGCGATGGGGCTTGGCGCCAGCATGTGCACGAGCACGTCGCAAAGCGCGGCGTTTCTGGATGTCCCCGCCGCGCGAATGGGCGACGCGAGCGCGCTCTGGAACATCAACCGGCAACTGAGCTTCTGCCTCGGCGTCGCGGTGCTGGGCAGCGCGTTGAACTTCCTGCTGTCGATGCACGGGGACGACGGGCCGCTGCCGTACCGGCAATGTTTCGGCCTGGCCACCCTGGCGACGCTGCTGCCGCTGCCGTTCGTCGCGCGCCTCGCCGCGCACCGTGCGCCCGCCGGGCGTGCGGCTTCTCAACGTTCGTGAGTTTCGAGATGAATTCGACAAACCCGTTTTTCCAGGAAGTGGTCGACGCACACGTCGACATCGAGCAATGGTTGTCCGGCAGCGCGGCGCGCGACGGGCTCGCGCCGCTGCTCGCGCGCTTTTCGCGGGACTTCTCGATGATCTCGCTGCACGGGCATGCGCTCGACTACGCGGATATCGACATCCTGTTCTCGCGCGGCTTCGGCGCGCGGCCCGGCCTGCGGATCGCGATCGACGAACTGCACGAAGTGAGCGCGTGGCAGGATGGCGCGACGATCGCCTATCGCGAGACGCAGACCGACGCAGCAGGGCGGCGAACCGTGCGCCGTTCGACCGTCGTGTTCGAGCGCGACACGGATGGCCGCATCGGCTGGCTGCGCCTGCATGAGACGCCGGTGACGGGCTGACCGTTACCCGTAACGCCTGCCGCCCGTCGCGCGGCGGCAGGCACACGCTCCTCCGAGCGGCATACCAACCAGAACCTGAGAGATGACAATAAAAGCAATCGACATTGCGCGTCGCGAGGACGCGCGGCCGCATCGCGTCCGCAGTCGGGGGCGCGCATGACGGCACCATCGTTCACCGATGCGGTGGCTTCGCTCGTGCGCGATACCGAGGTGCACAAGGACCTTTATCTGTCGCCGCGCATCTTCGAGCTGGAGATGCGCCATCTGTTCTGGAACACCTGGGTCTATGTCGGCCACGTCAGCCAGATTCCGGCCACGGGCGACTACGTGACGACGACGATCGGCGCCGAGCCGGTCGTGATGGTGCGCCACGTCGACGGTTCGGTGCGGGTGCTGCACAACCGCTGCTCGCACAAGGGCACGCAGCTCGTAACGGATGCCTGCGGCAACACGGGCACATTCTTCCGGTGCCCGTACCACGCATGGTCGTACCGGACCGACGGCAGCCTCTACGCGATTCCGCTGCGGCGCGGCTACGAAAACACGGGCTTCGAATCGTGCGAGGCGAGCAAGGGCATGCAGGCGGTCGGCGCGAGCCATGAGCATCGCGGTTTCGTGTTCTGCCGCCTCAGTCAGTCCGGTGTCGATTTCGATGCGTACTTCGGCAACGCGCTGTCGTCGCTCGACAACCTCGTCGATCGTTCGCCGGAAGGGCGCGTGGAAGTCGCGGGCGGCGTGTTCCGCTACGTGCACGGATGCAACTGGAAGATGCTGGTCGAGAATCAGACCGACACCTGTCATCCGATGGTCGCGCACGAGTCGTCGGCCGGCACGGCCGTGCGCGTGTGGGAGCGTGACAGCACGCAGCAGGCGAAGCCGATGGCGGTCGAGCTGCTGGAGCCGTTCATCCAGCCGCACGCGTTCTTCGAGCAGATGGGGTTGCGCGTATGGCCCAACGGACATGGTCACACCGGCACCGCCGATTCGATTCACGCGCGCTACACGCCGATTCCCGGCTATCACGAGAAGATGACCGCGGCCTACGGCGAAGCGCGCGCCGCGCGGATTCTGGGCGAGGTGCGTCACAACACGGTGCTGTTTCCGAATGCGATGGTGAAAGGGCCGATCCAGATCCTGCGCGTATTCAAGCCGCTGGCGGTCGACCGCACGCTGGTGGAGTCGTGGTCGTTTCGTCTCGTCGGCGCGCCCGATTCGCTGTTCGAGCGCACGCTCGCCTACAACCGCCTCATCAACGCGCCGACGTCGATCGTCGCGCACGACGATCTCGAAATGTACGAACGCGCACAGCGCGGCCTCGCCACGCAGGCGCGCGACTGGGTGCATGTCGGGCGGCTGTTCGATCCCCAGGAATTCGTGCAGCCGACGTCGGAAACGAACGGCACCAGCGAGCAGCAGATCCGCAATCAGTTCCGGGCATGGCTGCAGTACATCGCGCCCGTATCGACGCAGGAGGCCGCAGATGCGCGCATTTCCGCACGATGAGCTCGTCGCGTTCGTCTATCGCGAGGCACGCTTGCTCGACGAGCGGCGCTATGAGGAATGGCTCGCGCTCTACGCGGACGACGCGCGTTACTGGATGCCGCTGTCGCCGGATCAGCCCGACACCGGGCTGCACGGCGCGCTGATGGACGAGGATCGGCTGCTGCTGCGCATCCGCATCGAGCGGCTGGCCGGGCGCCGGACGTTCTCGCAGCAGCCGGCGAGTCGCGGTCATCATCTGCTCCAGCAGCCGCATGTCGATCGGGCCGACCACGGGCGCGGCGCCTATGTGCTGCGCACGCCGTTTCACTACGTCGAAACGCGACGCGACGAGCAGACGCTGTTCGCCGGCTGGTACACGCACGAACTCGCGGTATGCGACGACACATTGCGCATCCGCGTGAAGCGTGTCGATCTCGTCAATGCCGACGCGCCGCACGGCAGCATCCACCTGCCTGTCTGACCGCGTGCGGCCAGCACGTCCTTTTTCGTTCCCGACCACATGAATGCTCCTGAATTCCTGACGCACACGTTGCCGTACATCGACACGCTGTACGACTACGGCGCCTTCCTGTCGCGCACCGGCGGGCACCTCGGCACGCTGCCGGCGCAGTGCGCACGCGACGCGCGGATCGCGATCGTCGGCGCGGGCGTCGGCGGTCTCGTCGCCGCCTGCGAGCTGCTGCGCGCGGGTGCACGGCAGGTCGTCGTGTTCGAGGCGAACCGCGCGCGCGTGGGCGGGCGCCTGCTGTCGCAGTCGATCAATCCGGACCATCCGCACCTGCTCGCCGAAATGGGCGCGATGCGTTTCCCGCCGTCGCAGGCCGCGCTCTACCACTATCTCGAGCGATTCGGCGTCGACAGTGCTTCCGCGTTTCCCGATCCGGGCATCGTCGACACCGAGATCCACTATCAGGGCCGTGCGTACCGCTGGCCCGCGGGCGATGCGCCTCCCGCGCTGTTCTATCGCGTCGACCGCGGCTGGCGCGCGTTCATTCGCGACGGCGTGCGGCTCGACGACGGCACGCAGCTGCCCGCCCCGGCCGAACTGACAGCGCTGCTGCGCGCGCATCGCTACGACGACGCGCGGCATGGCTGGCAGCAGTACATCGACCGATTCGGCGACGAGTCGTTCTACTCGGCGATCGTCAAGATCTTCACGGGCGCGACGCCGCCGGGCGGCGCGCGCTGGCGCAAGGGCGAGGACCTGCGCCTGTTCGGCACGCTCGGCATCGGCTCGGGCGGCTTCCAGCCGGTCTATCGCGCATCGTTCCTCGAAATCCTGCGGATCGTGGTCAACGAGCTCGAAGTCGACCAGCGACTTATCCCGGCCGGCATCTTCGCGCTCGCGCAGGGACTGCTCGACGATGGCGGGCACGGCGTGCGGGTACGCGATTGCATCGTCCATGCGGCCGTGCGGCACGTGGCGAAGCAGCCGGACGACACCTTTGCGCTCACGCTCGACGACGGCGCGACGCACATATTCGACCGCGTGATCGTCGCGACCACGACGCGGGCGATGCAGGTCGGCATGGGCATCACCGGCATCGCGAACCTGTTCGCACCGGACGTCGTTCGCGCGATCAACGAGACGCACATGGTCAGCTCGTCGAAGCTGTTCGTGCTGACCCGCGACAAGTTCTGGCTCAAGCACGGGCTGCCGCACAACATTCAGACGGACACGCTGGCGCGCGGCATCTACTGTCTCGACTACGCGCCCGACGATCCCGACGCGCACGGCGTCGTGCTGATCAGCTACACGTGGGAGGACGATTCGCACAAGATCCTGTCGCTCACCGACAAGGTCGAGCGGTTCAAGCGTCTCGTGGCCGAGATCGGCATTGTTTCGCCGGCGTTCGCCGCACACTTGCGTCCGCTCGACGACGATTACGCGCGCAACGTCACGAGCCACGACTGGTTGTCGGACCGCTATGCGCTCGGGGCATTCAAGTTGAACTATCCGGGCGAGGACATTCACTCGCAGGCGCTGTTCTATCAGTTCCAGACGGCCGCCGATCCGTCGTCGGACCGAGGCATCTACCTGGCCGGCTGCTGCTGCTCGTTCACGGGCGGCTGGATCGAGGGCGCGGTGCAGACCGCGATCAACGCGGCGAGCGCGGTGATCCGCAGTCTCGGCGGGACGCTCGCCGACGGCAATCCGCTCGACGCGATGCGCAGCCGCTATCGCTACGGCGACTGACGTGGCGTCCGGCGCTACCGGTCCAGCTCCGGATAGTGCCGGAAGATCCCCATGTCGTTGAACGGGATGCGGCGCGCGGACGCCAGATAGCGCGCGACGGGCGGATGCCGTGCAACGCGGTCGTGCAGGCCGACGAGCCCCTCGACCTTGCGCTCCGCGCGCTTCATCGCCTTCGGGAACGCGTAGCGCAGCCCTTCGATCAGCTGGAAGATCGACAGGTCCGCATAACTGAGCGCGCCGCCGGCGATATAGCCACCTTTGTGCGGATTCTGCTCGAGCACGCGATCGAAGTAGCCGAGGAACTTCGGCAGGCGGTGCGCGAGGAAATCGGCCGCGCGCTCGGCGGCCTCGGCTTTCTGGTCCTCGTAGTACAGGCCGCTGCCGATCGGGTGATGCGTGTCGTGGATCTCGGTGACGAAATCGGCGATGGTCAGCTGGAGTTGATGCACCCACAGCCGTCCGGCTTCGTCGTCGGGCGCGAGCCCGAGCCGCGCGCCGAGAAACAGCAGGATGTTCGCGGTCTGTCCGACGAGCACATCGCCGGCCTTCAGGAACGGCGGCGCGAACGGCACGCACTCGGTCTTCGTGCTGTCCATCAGCCGCATCATTGCCGATACGCCCATGCCGCGCCCCGATTCGCGCGCCACGTCGACATAGTCGGCCTCGGCCGCCTCGAGCGCGAGCCGCACGTATTCGCCGCGGCCCTGGATCTCTGGCCAGTAATAAAGTTCGTATCGCATGCCGTGCTCCTGTCCGGTCGATGCGCCGGGCGATGCGCGCATCGTGATGGCGGGGAGGGCGGCCGCGCCGCCCGTTGCGAATAGACAGTCTAGGAGATCGTGCGGGAAGCGCGGCGCTTGCCGCGCGTCACGCACCGCGCTCGTCGCGTTCGCCGCCTTCGGGGCCGTAGAAGAACACCCAGGTCGCGAAATCGTCGGAGAAGCCGACGAAACGGTGCGACGCGAAGGCGGGGACGAACAACACGTCGCCCGTCTCGACGCTGCATTCGCGGCCATCGACGACGAAGCGGGACGTGCCGGCGGCGATCACGTAGACCTCGTCGCGCGTATGCGGCGTCTGCAGGTCCTCGCCACGCGGACGGTACAGCTCGACGTCGAGCGTGCCGTGGCGAAACAGCGTCGTGAACAGCGTGCCTTCGTCGTCCAGGCGGGCAAGCGATGGGTTGATGCCGAGCTTCATCGTCGTGGGCTCCGGGTCCGGACCGTTGAGACGTGCGAATGCACGTCGTCCCATCGTATGCCGGAACCGGCCTCGAGGCGAACATCGCGAGCGCGGGGCGTCGCGGCGTCCGATGCCGCCGTTTGGCTGGTAATGCCGATACAGGTATTGGCACTACCAGCCAAACCACTGTTTTTAATGGGTTTTTTCGCGTCTGGCCTGCGCCGTGGCGCGTTCTGCGTGGCATAATCGACCGCATCCGCAAGGCTTGTAGTCACAACGACCCCGCATACCCATGGCACAGACTCTCTACGACAAACTGTGGAATACCCACGTCGTCCACACCGAGGACGACGGCACGGCATTGCTCTACATCGACCGTCAGCTGCTGCACGAAGTCACGAGCCCGCAGGCGTTCGAAGGGCTGAACGTCGCGCACCGCCCGGTGTGGCGCATCAGCGCGAACCTGGCCGTGTCGGACCACAACGTCCCGACCACGGATCGCAGCCACGGCATTGCCGATCCGGTCTCGAAGCTGCAGGTCGACACGCTCGACGCGAACTGCGACGCCTTCGGCATCACGCAGTTCAAGATGAACGACGTACGCCAGGGCATCGTGCACATCATCGGGCCGGAGCAGGGCGCGACGCTGCCGGGCATGACGATCGTCTGCGGCGATTCGCACACGTCGACGCACGGCGCATTCGGCGCGCTCGCGCACGGCATCGGCACGTCGGAAGTCGAGCACGTGCTCGCGACGCAAACCTTGCTGCAGAAAAAGAGCAAGAACATGCTCGTGAAGGTCGAGGGTGCCCTGCCGCGCGGGTGTACCGCGAAGGACATCGTGCTCGCGATCATCGGCAAGATCGGCACGGCCGGCGGCACGGGCTACGCGATCGAATTCGGCGGCTCGACGATCCGTGCGCTGACGATGGAAGGCCGGATGACCGTCTGCAACATGGCGATCGAAGCCGGTGCGCGCGCGGGCATGGTCGCCGTCGACGACACGACGATCGACTACCTGAAGGGCCGTCCGTTCGTGCCGACCGGCGCGGAATGGGATCAGGCCGTCGAGTACTGGCGCGAATTCAAGTCCGATGAAGGCGCGCAGTTCGACCGCGTCGTCGAGCTGAACGCGGCCGAGATCGTCCCGCAGGTCACGTGGGGCACGTCGCCGGAGATGGTCACGTCGATCGACGGTCGCGTGCCCGATCCCGAGCGCGAGAAGGATCCGGTCAAGCGCGACGCGATGGAACGCGCGCTGGCTTACATGGCGCTCGAGCCGAACACGCCCATCGAGTCGATCAAGGTCGACAAGATCTTCATCGGTTCGTGCACGAACGCGCGCATCGAGGACATCCGCGCGGCCGCGTACGTCGTGAAGAAGCTGAATCGCCGCATCGCGTCGAACGTGCGCCTCGCGATGGTCGTGCCGGGCTCGGGCCTCGTGAAGGCGCAGGCCGAGCGCGAAGGCCTCGACAAGGTGTTCACGGATGCGGGCTTCGAATGGCGCGAGCCGGGCTGCTCGATGTGCCTCGCGATGAACGCCGACCGGCTCGATCCGGGCGAGCGCTGCGCATCGACGTCGAACCGCAATTTCGAAGGCCGGCAGGGCGCGGGCGGCCGCACGCACCTGGTGAGCCCCGCGATGGCGGCGGCGGCGGCGATCGAAGGCCATTTCGTCGACATTCGCAAGCTGGGGTAACGCGTGACGGCATCGAAGCTCATCGCGCGGCTGGTTGCCGCGCTGGCGCTCGCGGGGCTGGGCTTCGGCCTTGCGGGCTGCAATACCGTCCGAGGCTTCGGCCAGGACGTCAATGCCGCCGGCAACGCGCTGCAGCGCGCCGCGGAGTGACATCCGCCGAGAATTTGTCGATGTGCGCCGGCTGAATGCCGGCCCCTCAACCGGATAGACGGATCATGGAAAAATTCAATGTGCATACCGGCGTCGTGGCGCCGCTCGATCGCGAGAACGTCGACACCGACGCGATCATCCCGAAGCAGTTCCTGAAGTCGATCAAGCGCACGGGCTTCGGTCCGAACGCGTTCGACGAATGGCGTTACCTCGATCACGGCGAGCCGGGCCAGGACAACTCGAAGCGCCCGCTGAACCCGGATTTCGTGCTGAACCAGCCGCGCTACCAGGGCGCATCGGTGCTGCTCGCACGCAAGAACTTCGGCTGCGGCAGCTCGCGCGAGCACGCGCCGTGGGCGCTGCAGCAGTACGGCTTCCGCGCGATCATCGCGCCGAGCTTCGCCGACATTTTCTTCAACAACTGCTACAAGAACGGGCTGCTGCCGATCGTGCTGACCGAGCAGCAGGTCGATCACCTGTTCAACGAGACGTACGCGTTTAACGGCTATCAGCTGACGATCGACCTCGACGCGCAGGTCGTGCGCACGGGCGACGGCCGCGAGTATGCGTTCGACATCACCGCGTTCCGCAAGTACTGCCTGGTGAACGGTTTCGACGACATCGGCCTGACGCTGCGTCACGCGGACAAGATCCGCCAGTTCGAAGCCGAGCGGCTCGCGAAGCAGCCGTGGCTCAACAACAAGCTGGTCGGCTGAGATTGCCTCCGGGCGGGCGCGCGCATGAGGCGCGCTCGCCGACCTGCCATTCATACCTACCCAGTCAGGAATAACGCATGAAGATTGCAGTGCTGCCCGGCGACGGCATCGGTCCGGAAATCGTCAACGAAGCGGTCAAGGTGCTGAACGCCCTCGACGAGAAGTTCGAACTCGAACAGGCGCCGGTCGGCGGCGCGGGCTACGAGGCGAGCGGCCACCCGCTGCCGGACGCGACGCTGAAACTCGCGAAGGAAGCCGACGCGATCCTGTTCGGCGCGGTCGGCGACTGGAAGTACGACTCGCTCGAGCGCGCGTTGCGCCCCGAGCAGGCGATCCTCGGGCTGCGCAAGCATCTCGAGCTGTTCGCGAACTTCCGTCCGGCGATCTGCTATCCGCAACTCGTCGACGCGTCGCCGCTGAAGCCCGAGTTGGTCGCAGGCCTCGACATCCTGATCGTGCGCGAACTCAACGGCGACATCTACTTCGGCCAGCCGCGCGGCGTGCGCGCTGCTCCCGACGGCCCGTTCGCCGGCGAGCGCGAAGGCTTCGACACGATGCGCTATTCGGAACCGGAAGTGCGCCGCATCGCGCACGTCGCGTTCCAGGCCGCGCGAAAGCGCGCGAAGAAGCTGCTGTCGGTCGACAAGTCGAACGTGCTCGAAACGTCGCAGTTCTGGCGCGACATCATGATCGACGTGTCGAAGGAATACGCTGACGTCGAGCTGTCGCACATGTACGTCGACAACGCGGCGATGCAGCTCGCGAAGGCGCCGAAGCAGTTCGACGTCATCGTGACCGGCAACATGTTCGGCGACATCCTGTCGGATGAAGCGTCGATGCTGACGGGCTCGATCGGCATGCTGCCGTCGGCGTCGCTCGACAAGAACAACAAGGGCCTGTACGAGCCGTCGCACGGTTCGGCGCCGGACATCGCGGGCAAGGGCATCGCGAACCCGCTGGCGACGATCCTGTCGGCCGCGATGCTGCTGCGCTACTCGCTGAATCGCGCGGAGCAGGCCGATCGCATCGAGCGCGCGGTGAAAGCGGTGCTCGAACAAGGCTATCGCACGGGCGATATCGCGACGCCGGGTTGCAAGCAGGTCGGCACGGCGGCGATGGGCGACGCGGTGGTCGCTGCGCTGTAACGCGCACGGCAATGCAGTAATGCAGTGAATTGTGGAAAGGGCGCGAACGGGCCGCGAAATCGGCCGGTTCGCGCGTGGTTGGCCGTTGTGCGGCCAACCGGCTTTGTGTAGACTCGAACGATGGCGCTGATTTCCCTGATCTCCCCGGTCCTGAAACTCCACGGCAACACTGCCCGTGTGGGTACGCGCGCCATCGTCATCACGAAAACCATTACCACGAAAACGATCATTAAACGCTGATCGTCCGTCGTGCCCGCCTGTTTCCCCGCGCGGTCACGCCGGGGGCGGAAATGGCGGGGAAGCTCCATTCAAAGGGTTAGTCATGAACGTAGGTCTCGTAGGTTGGCGCGGCATGGTCGGCAGCGTGCTGATGCAGCGCATGCAGGAAGAAGGTGATTTCGACCTGATCGAGCCGGTGTTTTTCAGCACCAGCAATACGGGCGGCAAGGCGCCGTCGTTCGCGAAAAACGAGACTACGCTCAAGGACGCGACCAACGTCGACGAGCTGAAGAAGTGCGACGTGATCATCACGTGCCAGGGCGGCGACTACACGAACGACGTGTTCCCGAAGCTGCGCGCGGCCGGCTGGAACGGCTACTGGATCGACGCGGCCTCGTCGCTGCGGATGCAGGACGACGCGGTCATCATCCTCGATCCGGTCAACCTCGACGTGATCAAGGACGCGCTCGTCAAGGGCACGAAGAACTTCGTCGGCGGCAATTGCACGGTCAGCCTGATGCTGATGGCGCTCGGCGGCCTGTTCCGCGAGAACCTCGTCGACTGGATGACGGCGATGACCTACCAGGCCGCATCGGGCGCGGGCGCGCAGAACATGCGTGAACTGCTGTCGCAGATGGGCGCGCTGCACGGTTCGGTGCAGGAACAGCTCGCCGATCCGGCTTCCGCGATTCTCGACATCGACCGCCGCGTGCTCGCGACGATGAACAGCGATGCAATGCCGACGAGCCAGTTCGGCGTGCCGCTCGCGGGTTCGCTGATTCCGTGGATCGACAAGGATCTCGGCAACGGGATGTCGAAGGAAGAGTGGAAGGGCGGCGCGGAAACCAACAAGATCCTCGGCAAGCCGGCCATGGGCGAGCCGGGTTCGATCCCGGTCGACGGGCTGTGCGTGCGGATCGGCGCGATGCGCTGCCACTCGCAGGCGCTGACGATCAAGCTGAAGAAGGACGTCCCGCTGGACGAAATCAACGGCATCCTCGCGTCGGCGAACGACTGGGTGAAGGTCGTGCCGAACGAGCGCGAAGCGTCGATGCGCGACCTGTCGCCGGCGAAGATCACCGGCACGCTGACGGTGCCGGTCGGTCGCCTGCGCAAGCTCGCGATGGGCGGCGAATACCTGTCGGCGTTCACGGTCGGCGACCAGCTGCTGTGGGGCGCGGCCGAGCCGCTGCGCCGCATGCTGCGCATCCTGCTCGACAAGTAAGAATCGGGCTGCGCCGCGCGTGCCCCGTCGGCGCGCGACGCGAAACGCCTGCCAGCCCTTCGCGGGGCGGCAGGCGTTTTTTTATTGGTCGGCGCCGCGGCATACGCGCGAAAACCCCGAGACGCGTGTGAGCGGGACTGGACGCGATCCATACGGACATGAATTCATGTCGGGGGCGATGCGGTTGCCACAATTTTCATTGATTGATGATCCATTTTTGATAAAACTGCCGTGCGCGATTGACGGTGAGGATCGGCGTGGCCGTCGCGCGATTCGCGCGCCGGCGGCGCGGTGCGGGTAGCGATCGCGCCGATGCGCCGGCATGGACGGCCGCATCCGCCGGCGACGAATTCGGCCGGAACCCGATCGCGTGAAGTAAACTATGCGGTTACGACGCGCGGAGTCGCCAAAAGCGTCGCGTTCAGCGCGACGCTTTTGCATTTCTGCGGCGATTTTATTGACGCTTCCCTACGCGAATCCGAGCCGCGCCCGAGCGCGGCGATTGAGTCTACGATGTCCCGAATTTCCTTGTTTCCGCGTCAGTCCCGTCTGTCGCGCGCCGTGCGTGGCGCGCTGGCGATCCTGGCACTCGGCGCGGCCGCGTCGGCCTGGGCGACCGGCGCCGTCGAACTGCCGGCTTCCGCCGCAGGCGGTCCCGCGCCGCTTACCGTGACGGTCCAGCCGGGCCAGTCGTTGAACGATCTCGCGAAGGCGGCCACGCAGTCGCACGATCCGGGCGTGCTCGCGCGCGCCGGACGCGCATTGTTCGACGCCAACCCGCAGGCATTCATGAAGCGCGATCCGAGCCGCCTGAAAGTCGGCGCGACGCTGACGGTGCCGGCGCTCGACGCGACGGGCGCGGCGCTCGCGGCGGCCGGCGCTTCCGGTGCATCGGCAGCGTCCGCGGTGGCCGCCGCGTCGGGTACGGTCGCGGCTGCGCAGCATGGTGCGTCCGCGCCGCATCCGGGGTCGGCCGTGCAAACGGCGCCGGCCGCACCGGCTGCGCACGCGGCACCGGTCAGCGGCGCAAGCGTCGCGGCGGCGGTCGTGGCAGGGGCGTCGGCTTCGACCGGCGCGTCCGCAGCATCCGCCGCGCATGGCGCGTCGACGGTCGAACCGGTTCAGCCGGCCGCGCCTGCGGCCGGTGCAAGCGGGCCGCACGTGTGGAGCGGCGCGATTCAGTCCGCGACCCCGTCGTCCGCGAGCGATGCCGCCATCCCGCCCGCGCAGGGCGGCCCGGCTCAAGGCATGCACGAACCGTCCGCGGCAGCACCCATCGCGGGCGCATCGCAGCCGCGGCCGTCGAGCCTGCAGCAACTGCTCGCGCTGAAGAACCGCGTGCTGATGGAGCTGCAGAAACACGGCATTGGCAAGCCGGCCGCGACGAACAACGTTGCACCCGCGCCGGCGCCTGCTGCCCCCCGTCCCGCTGCGAATGACGGCGCATCTGCTGCCGCGTCGTCGCCCGCCGCGAGCGAGGCGGCGTCCGGCGTGGCCGCCAGTGCGGCGCAGCCGGCATCGGCATCCGTGCAGCCGGCCGTGCCCGTGGTGGCGACGCCGTCCGTGCGTGGTTCCGAACAGATCGACTGGCGCCCGGCCGCGGCGGCCGGCGCGGCCGTGGTCGTTCTCGCGGCCGGGTTTGCGTGGCGCAAGCGCCGGAAAGCGCGGCGCGCCGATGCGCTCACTCCGGAATCCGGCGGGGCGGCTGCTTCGGATACCAGCGCCTCGTCGTCCGTCGAACCCGTGCCGCCGATTCTTCCCGAGACGCCGGTCGCACGCGACGCAGCCGCCGATGTGAATCTCGTTTCGGCCGCCGCGGTAGCGGCAGAGGTGGCCGAAACGCGCGATCTCGACGTGCCTTCGTCGCCGGAAGCGGCAACGACGCAAGACGATCAAAAGCAAGCGCCTGCCGCGCTGGCGGGCGCCGCAGAGGCGGCACCGCACGACGCGCAGCCCATCGCGGAGACACCCCCGGGTGAGCCGATCGAAGCACCTGCCGCGCCGGCGATGCACGACGCGCAGCACGCGGCGCTGATGCAGAACGCGATCAGCGCGCTGAACAGCCTCGACATGCCGCTGCCGCCGCGTACGGCGGAAGAGCCGGCCGCCCCCGAAGATCAAGCCGAAAGCGATCGAATCGCAACTAACGGTCAACCCGCGTCGCACCCGCCCGTTGGTGCGAACGATCCGGCACCGGAACACCCGGCCGACCAGGACGACGAGTTCGACTGGGATCCGGATGCGGCAACGCCCGCGCCGCACGCGGGTGGCGCATCCGCGCCGTCGTCGCTGCCGCCGCTCGGCGGCGCGCAGTTCGGTGCGTTGAAACTGGATTTCGATCTCGACCTGCCGTCCGCGCCGGGCGCCGTGCTGCCCGCGCTGACACCGGAGGAGCTTGCGCGCATCGCGCGCAACAAGCTGGATCTCGCATCCGAGTACGTCGAGCTGGGCGACCTGTCCGGCGCGCGCACGCTGCTGCAGGAAGTCGTCGACGCGAACGACGCCGCGACGCGCGACGATGCGCGCGCGCTGCTCGCGAAACTGGCGGACGAGGCGTGATGCGGATCGCGCTGGGGATTCAGTACGACGGCGTCGCGTTCTGTGGCTGGCAGGCGCAGCCGCACGGCAAGACCGTGCAGGACGCGCTCGAGCGCGCGCTCGGCGAATTCGCGTGCGTGCCGCTGCATACGACGGTCGCGGGACGGACCGATACGGGCGTGCACGGGCTCGGGCAGGTCGCGCATTTCGACACGGACCTCGACCGCGCGGATTTCTCGTGGGTGCGCGGTACCAACGCGTTCCTGCCGCCGACCGTTTCCGTGCAGTGGGCGAAGCCGATGCCGGACACGTTCCATGCGCGTTTCTCGGCGTTCGAACGCACCTACTACTACGCGCTGTACGTACATCCCGTGCGCTCGCCGATGCTGGCTGGCCGGGCGGGCTGGATCCACACGCCGCTCGACGACGACGCAATGCGCGCCGCCGCCGCGTACCTGATCGGCGAGCATGACTTCTCGTCGTTCCGGTCGTCGGAATGCCAGTCGAAAACGCCGGTCAAACACCTGTACCAGATCGACGTGCGGCGTGCGGGCCACTTCATTCATTTCCGCTTCCGCGCGAACGCGTTCCTTCACCACATGGTGCGCAACCTGATGGGCTGCCTCGTCGCGGTCGGCCGCGGCCGCTACCCGGCGGACTGGCTCGCCGACGTGCTGGCCGGGCGCGACCGCAATCTCGCCGCGCCCACGTTCATGGCCGACGGGCTGTACCTCGCCCATGTCGGCTACCCGGCGGAATTCGCCGTCCCGCCCGCGCAGCTCGGCAGCGTGCCGTGGAGCAGCGTCTGGGCCGACCTGGACCCACAACCATGACGAATCACGCCGTGTCTTCTTCGACTCTCGCCGCGGGCGGCCTCGCCCCGCGTACGCGCATCAAGCTGTGTGGCCTGTCGCGCCCCGAGGACGTGCTGCAAGCCGCCGCGCTCGGCGCCGACGCGATCGGCCTCGTGTTCTATCCGAAGAGCCCGCGCGCGGTGTCGATCGCGCAGGCAGCCGAGCTTGCACGCCTCGCCCCGCCGTTCGTGTCGGTGGTCGGACTGTTCGTGAACGCGACCGAAGCCGAGATCGACGCGGTCGTGCGCGACGTGCCGCTCACGATGCTGCAATTCCACGGCGACGAGACGCCCGCGCAGTGCGACGCCCTCGGCCGCGCGGCACGCCTGCCGTGGTTGCGCGCGGTGCGCGTCGGCCCCTCGACGCAGCCGGCCGATTTGGTAGAATCGGCTCTTCATTATTCGAAAGCGCGCGGCCTCCTGTTCGACACCCTGGTGCCGGACTACGGCGGTAGCGGCAAGGTCTTCGATTGGTCACTTATTCCCGCAGAGCTCGCGCATCGGGCCGTTTTGAGTGGTGGCTTGAACGCGCAAAACGTCGGTGATGCGATCCGCCAGTTGCGTCCGTTTGCTGTCGATGTCTCGAGCGGCATCGAAGTGGACGGCGCGAAGGGCGTGAAGGATCACGCCCGGATGGCGGCGTTCGTACGCGCGGTGCGCGAAGCGGACGCCGGGTGATGCAAGCCGGTGCGGCCCCGACAGCGGGGCGCGCCGACCGATCGAGAGTGACACCATGTACAACCTTCCTGATGATCACGGCCACTTCGGCCCGTATGGCGGCGTGTTCGTCGCCGAAACGCTGATTCACGCGCTGGACGAACTGCGCACGGCGTATGAAAAATTCCGTAATGACCCCGATTTCGTCGCCGAGTACGAGCGGGAACTGAAGTATTTCGTCGGTCGTCCGTCGCCGATCTATCACGCGCAGCGCTGGAGCGAGATGCTCGGCGGCGCGCAGATCTACCTGAAGCGCGAGGACCTGAACCACACCGGCGCGCACAAGATCAACAACGTCATCGGCCAGGCGCTGCTCGCGAAGCGGATGGGCAAGAAGCGCGTGATCGCCGAGACGGGCGCCGGCCAGCACGGCGTCGCGACGGCGACGATCTGCGCGCGCTTCGGGATGGAGTGCATCGTCTACATGGGCGCCGAGGACGTGCGCCGCCAGGCCGCGAACGTCTACCGGATGAAGCTGCTCGGCGCGACGGTCGTGCCGGTCGAATCGGGTTCGCGCACGTTGAAGGACGCGCTGAACGAAGCGATGCGCGACTGGGTCACGAACATCGAAAGCACGTTCTACATCATCGGCACGGTCGCGGGCCCGCACCCGTATCCGGCGATGGTGCGCGACTTCCAGCGCGTGATCGGCGACGAGTGCAAGGTGCAGATGCCGGAACTCGCCGGCCGGCAGCCGGACGCGGTGATTGCGTGCGTCGGCGGCGGCTCGAACGCGATGGGCATCTTCTATCCGTACATCGACGACACGTCGGTGCAGCTGATCGGTGTCGAAGCGGCCGGCGACGGCCTCGACACGGGCCGTCACGCGGCGTCGCTGATTGCCGGCAGCCCCGGCGTGCTGCACGGCAACCGCACGTACCTGCTGCAGGACGACAACGGCCAGATCATCGAGACGCATTCGGTGTCGGCCGGGCTCGACTATCCGGGCGTCGGTCCCGAGCACGCATGGCTGAAGGACAGCGGCCGCGCGCAGTATGTCGGCATCACCGACGAAGAGGCACTGAAGGCGTTCCACGACTGCTGCAGGATCGAGGGGATCATCCCCGCGCTCGAGTCGAGTCACGCGATCGCGTACGCCGTGAAGCTCGCGCCGACGTTGTCCAAGGACAAGATCCTCCTCGTCAAC
This sequence comes from Burkholderia sp. Bp9004, assembly GCF_003858025.1. Lineage (NCBI taxonomy): Bacteria > Pseudomonadati > Pseudomonadota > Betaproteobacteria > Burkholderiales > Burkholderiaceae > Burkholderia > Burkholderia sp. Bp9004. Next base: position 27,828 of record NZ_QTQD01000032.1, read on the forward strand.
CTGTCGGGCCGCGGCGACAAGGACATGCACACGGTCGCCGAGCGATCGGGCATCGCGCTCTGACCCCGACCGATGCGTGACCTGATCGAACAACCGGGCGGCGGCGCCGCGAGCGAAGCGGAGGCGGTGCAGTCTGCCGTCGCCGTGCCGTGCGCGTTGCCGTCCGGGATCGAGCTGCACAACCGCGATTTCATGTCCGAAGCCGCGCGCCTGCCGGATGCGTCGATCGACCTGATCGTCGCCGATCCGCCGTACGGGCTCGGCAAGGACTATGGCAACGACTCGGACAAGCGCTCGGGCGACGATTTTCTCGCGTGGACGCGCGAGTGGCTCGAACTCGCGATCCCGAAGCTCAAGCCGAGCGGGTCGATGTACATCTTCTGCACGTGGCAGTACGCGCCGGAAATCTTCAGCTTCCTGAAGACGAAGCTCACGATGGTCAACGAGATCATCTGGGACCGGCGCGTGCCGAGCATGGGCGGCACGACGCGCCGTTTCACGTCGGTGCACGACAACATCGGCTTTTTCGCGGTTTCCAAGGCGTATTACTTCGATCTCGATCCGGTCCGCATCCCGTACGACGCCGACACGAAGAAGGCCCGCTCGCGCAAGCTGTTCGAAGGCAGCAAGTGGCTGGAGATGGGCTACAACCCGAAGGACGTCTGGTCGGTCTCGCGCCTGCACCGGCAGCACGCGGAGCGCGTCGATCATCCGACCCAGAAGCCGCTGGAAATCATCGAGCGGATGGTGCTCGCAAGCTGCCCGCCGGGCGGCCGCGTGCTCGATCCGTTCATGGGCAGCGGCACGACCGCGGTGGCCTGCGCACGGCAGGGGCGCGACTTCGTCGGCTACGAGATCAACGAAAGTTATTGCGCGATCGCGCACGAGCGCGTGAACGCGCTCGCCACGCCGGCGTGCGCGTGAGTCGCGCCGCCGCAGTGCCGATCGCTGCTTTGCATGGGACCGGAGTAAGCGCTGAAGCGCTAACTCCGGTCGACAAAGGAAAATTGCCATGAATCGTATCCAGCAGACCTTCGCCGCACTCGCCGAACAAGGCCGCAAGGGCCTGATCCCGTTCATCACGGCCGGCGACCCCGATCCCGCGAAAACCGTCGAATTCATGCACGCGCTCGCCGAAGGCGGCGCCGACGTCATCGAGCTCGGCGTGCCGTTCTCGGACCCGATGGCCGACGGCCCGGTGATCCAGCGCTCGTCGGAGCGTGCGCTCGCGCGCGGCGTCACGCTCAAGAGCGTGCTCGCCGACGTGAAGCGCTTCCGCGAGACCGACCAGAAAACCCCCGTCGTGCTGATGGGTTATGCGAACCCGATCGAGCGGATGGGCGTCGACACGTTCGCGACCGAGGCGCAGGCGGCCGGCGTCGACGGCGTGCTCGTCGTCGACTATCCGCCCGAGGAAGCGGGCGTGTTCGCCGAGAAAATGCGCGCCGCGCAGATCGATCCGATCTTCCTGCTTGCGCCGACGTCGACCGACGAACGCATCGCCGACGTGGGCAAGATCGCGAGCGGCTACGTGTACTACGTGTCGCTCAAGGGCGTGACCGGCGCCGGAAATCTGGATGTTTCGAGCATTGCGGGTAAAATCCCGGCCATCAAGTCGCGCGTGCCGGTTCCGGTGGGCGTCGGCTTCGGCATCCGCGACGCCGAAACGGCGCGCGCGGTGGCCGAAGTGTCGGACGCCGTCGTGATCGGCAGCCGGCTGGTGCAACTGCTCGAGAGCGCCGCGCCGGAAGGCGCCGTCGCCGCGCTGAAGACTTTCATCGCCGAGCTGCGCGCCGCCCTGGACGGCGCCGGCAAGACGGCGCGATAAACACAACACAGGAAGCGGGAACGGGCCGGTCGGCCCGCCCCGCCACGGAACAGGAAACCATACGATGAGCTGGCTCGACAAACTGTTGCCGCCGAAGATCAAGCAGACCGACCCGAAAAGCCGCAAGGGCATTCCGGAAGGCCTGTGGGTCAAGTGCCCGTCCTGCGAGGCCGTGCTGTACCGCAACGACGTGGACGCGAACCTGCACGTGTGCCCGAAGTGCGATCACCACATGCGCATCGGTGCGCGCGAGCGTCTCGACGGGCTGCTCGATCCGGAAGGCCGCTATGAAATCGGCCAGGAAATCGTGCCGGTCGACTCGCTGAAGTTCAAGGACAGCCGCAAGTACCCCGATCGTCTGAAGGAAGCGATGGACGAAACGGGCGAGACCGACGCGATGGTCGTGATGGGCGGCGCGATCCATACGCTGCCCGTCGTCGCTGCCTGCTTCGAGTTTTCGTTCATGGGCGGCTCGATGGGTTCGGTCGTCGGCGAGCGTTTCGCGCGCGGCGCGCAGAATGCGCTGGAGCAGCAAGTGCCGTTCATCTGCTTCACGGCGTCGGGCGGCGCACGGATGCAGGAAAGCCTGCTGTCGCTGATGCAGATGGCCAAGACCACCGCGATGCTGACCAAGCTGGCAGAGGCCAAGCTGCCGTTCATCTCGGTGCTGACCGACCCGACGATGGGCGGCGTGTCGGCGAGCTTCGCATTCCTCGGCGACGTCGTGATCGCCGAGCCGAAGGCGCTGATCGGCTTCGCCGGCCCGCGCGTGATCGAGCAGACGGTTCGCGAGAAACTGCCGGAAGGCTTCCAGCGCGCGGAATTCCTGCTGAAGACGGGCGCGATCGACATGATCGTCGACCGCCGCAAGATGCGCGACGAGATCGCGCAACTGCTCGCGCTGCTGCAGCGGCAACCGGCCGACGCGCTGGCCTGATTGGCGCGAGTTTGTGAACACTGCGCGTCGCCTGGCTTCAGCGTCAGGCGGCGCGCTTCGTTTTTTGGCGTAGTGGCGGTCCCGATCCAGATTTGATCCGATGAGCACTTTTCCCACTCTCGACGCGTGGCTTTCGCATCTCGAACGCGCGCACCCGGTCGGCATCGACATGGGCCTGACCCGCATCGGGCAGGTCAAGGCGGCGCTGCAGCTCGAATTCGCGTGCCCCGTCATCACCGTCGGCGGCACGAACGGCAAGGGCTCGACCTGCGCGTTCCTCGAGACGATCCTCGTGCGCGCGGGCTACAAGGTCGGCTGCCACACGTCGCCGCACCTGCTCGAATTCGGCGAGCGCGCGCGCGTGAACGGCCAGCAGGTCAGCGACGCCGAGCTGCTGCCGCACTTCGAAGCCGTCGAGGCAGCGCGCACGTCGCTGCCCGAGCCCGTGTCGCTCACGTACTTCGAATTCACGACGCTCGCGATCCTCCACCTGTTCGCGTCGCGCGGGCTCGACGCGGTGATCCTCGAAGTCGGCCTCGGCGGCCGGCTCGATGCGGTCAACATCATCGATACCGATTGCGCGATCGTCACGAGCATCGACATCGATCACACCGAATACCTCGGCGACACGCGCGAGAAGATCGCCTTCGAGAAGGCGGGGATCTTCCGTGCCGGCAAGCCGGCGATCTGCGGCGATCCGGCCGCGCCGCAAACGCTGATCGATCACGCCGAAGCGATCGGCGCCGACCTGTGGCTCGTCGGCCGCGATTTCCGCTACGAGGCGCAGGCGGGCGCCGAGCGCCAGCAGTGGAGCTACCTCGGTCGCGAGAAGCGCTACCCGGCGCTCGCGTATCCGGCGCTGCGCGGTGCGAATCAGCTGATCAATGCATCGGCCGCGCTGGCCGCGCTCGAGGCGCTGCGCCCGGTGCTGCCGGTGTCCGCGCAGGACATCCGGCTCGGGCTCGCCAACGTCGAACTGCCGGGCCGCTTCCAGGTGCTGCCCGGCAAGCCGGCGATCGTGCTGGACGTCGCGCACAACCCCCATGCGGCGGCCGTGCTCGAGCAAAATCTCGGCAACATGGGCTTCTTCCCGTACACGTACGCGGTGTTCGGTGCAATGCACGACAAGGACATCGACGGCGTGTTGCGGCACCTGAAGGGCGAGGTCGACCACTGGTGCGTGACCGACCTGCCGCTGCCGCGCGCGGCGAGCGCGGAGCAGCTCGAAGCCGCGCTACGCAAGGTCGGCGTGGAGGAGGGGGCCGATTCGAGCGTGACGCGGTTCGCGTCGCCCGCCGAAGCGTTTCGCGATGCACTAAAAAGAGCATCCGAGAATGATAGAATCGTGGTTTTCGGCAGTTTCCATACGGTGGCAGGTGTGATGGCCTACCGGAAATCGCAGCAACACTGACTGACGGGCAGTTTCGGACTCAGCCATTCATGGGAATTTTCTCGTTCGGCAAGAAAGACGACGACGCGCCCCCGCGGCGCGGCGGTCGTACCGGGGCCTCCCGGAACGTGCGCACGGAGCGCACTGAACGCGTCGAGCGACGCACGCGCCGCACCGAGCGTCCGGAATCGGACGCACTGCTCCTCGATCCGACCCTTCCAGAAAAGCAACGCGCCCGCCGGCGTCTCGTCGGCGCGATCGCGCTCGTCGTCGCCGCGGTGATCGTGCTGCCGATGGTGCTCGATTCGCACCCGAAGCCGGTGACGGACGACATCGCGATCGACATCCCGAACCGGCCCGCGCATCAGGCGGTCGCGCCGCGCGACGACGACGCGTCCGACGTGCAGGCAGGCGTCGCGCATGACGAACCGCCGGCATCCGATGTCGCCGTGGCGGCCGTGCCCGCGCCGGCGGCCAAGGATGCGGCCAAGCCGGCCGCGAAGCCCGATACCACGGCTCCGACGACCGCGGCGAATGTGACGCCGCCGAAGCCCGCTGCGAAGCCGGCCACGGCCGTACCCGCGCCGAAGCCGGCGCCCGCGAAGGTCGCGAACGCCGACGCCGCGGCCGACAGCGGCGACGCATCGTCGGCCGGTGCGCGCTTCGCGGTGCAGCTCGGTTCGTTCAAGGACGACACGACGGCCCGTTCGTGGGCCACCAAGTTGAAATCGGCGGGGGTGCCCGCATATGTCGAGCATCGCAAGCAGGCGGACGGCAGCACGGCTACACTGCTGCGTGCCGGCCCGTTCGCGGATCGCGCGGCGGCGTCCGCCGCGATTGCGAAGGTGCGCGAAGCCGGACTCACGCAGTAACGTGCGATGCTGACGGCTTTCGACTACGCTGTATTGGCGGTGATCGCGTTGTCCGCGCTGCGTGGCGCGTGGCGCGGTTTCGTCTCGGAGATTTTCGGGCTGATCGGCTGGATCGCGGCGATTGCGATCGCGGCCCGCTATGTCGGACTGGTGGTGCCATATATCCCGGCGAACTGGCCGGGCGGCGCGCTGACACAGTGGGTGCTGGCGTTCGCGCTGATCGTGATCGGCGTGGTGTTCGTCGCGGGTGTCGCGAACGCGCTGTTGTCGCGGATCGCGCAGGCGACGGGCCTCGGCGGAGTCGATCGCTCGCTGGGCATGATGTTCGGGCTCGTCCGCGGCTGCGTGCTGGTGGTGCTGCTGGTCGCGGCGGCCGGGCTGACCGAATTGCCCAAACAGGATTTCTGGCGCAATGCGCTATTGCGTCCTTTCGCCGAACAGGGCGTGCATGAGCTGAAGCAGCTCCTGCCCGACGGCATGGCCCAGTACGTACGCGTGTGACGACGCGGCCGGGCAGGACGGAACCGATTTTGTCATTCTGAAGGACATGCCATGTGCGGCATCGTAGGCGTTATCTCCCAATCCCCGGTCAATCAGCTGATCTATGACAGCCTGCTGCTGCTGCAGCATCGCGGTCAGGACGCAGCGGGCATCGCGACGGCGGATGGCAGCAATTTCCACATGTACAAGGCGAACGGCATGGTGCGCGACGTGTTCCGCACGCGCAACATGCGCAGCCTGCCCGGCACCTTCGGCATCGGCCAGGTCCGCTATCCGACGGCCGGCTCGGCGTCGAGCGAAGCCGAGGCGCAGCCGTTCTACGTGAACGCGCCGTTCGGGATCATCCTCGCGCACAACGGCAACCTGACGAACTGGGAACAGCTGAAGGACGAGATGTTCCGGATCGACCGCCGGCACATCAACACCAACTCCGACAGTGAAGTGCTGCTCAACGTGTTCGCGCACGAGCTGCAGCTGTCGACGACGGGACTCGAGCTCGATCCGGCCGCGGTGTTCAAGGCGGTCGCGGGCGTGCATCGCCGCCTGCAGGGCTCGTACGCGATCGTGTCGCTGATCGCCGGCTACGGCCTGCTCGCGTTCCGCGATCCGTTCGGCATTCGCCCGCTCTGCATCGGCAAGCTCGAGACCGAACACGGCACCGAGTGGATGGTGGCGTCTGAGTCGGTGGCGGTCGAAGGCATCGGGTTCGAATTCGTGCGCGACGTGCAGCCGGGCGAAGCGATCTTCATCGACAAGGCCGGCAACTTCCACAGCCAGCAGTGCGCGGAGAACCCGACGCTGAATCCGTGCATGTTCGAATACGTGTATCTCGCGCGTCCGGATTCGTGCCTCGACGGCGTGCCCGTCTACAACGTGCGCCTGCGCATGGGCGACTACCTCGCCGAGAAGATCAAGCGCGAGCTGCCGAACGTGCCGATCGACGTCGTGATGCCGATTCCCGATTCGTCGCGTCCGGCCGCGATGCAGGTCGCCGCGAAGCTCGGCGTCGAGTATCGCGAAGGCTTCTTCAAGAACCGCTACGTCGGCCGCACCTTCATCATGCCGGGCCAGGCCGTGCGCAAGAAGTCGGTGCGCCAGAAGCTCAATGCGATGAGCATCGAGTTCAAGGACAAGAACGTGCTGATCGTTGACGACTCGATCGTGCGCGGCACGACCTCGCACGAGATCGTGCAGATGGCGCGCGATGCGGGCGCGAAGTCGGTGATCTTCGCGTCGGCGGCACCGCCCGTGAAGTTCCCGAACGTGTACGGCATCGACATGCCGACGCGCGGCGAGCTGGTTGCCCACGGCCGCACCGACGAGGAAGTCGCGAAGATCATCGGCGCCGACCACCTGATCTACCAGGACGTCGACGACCTGCGCCGCGCGGTGCGCGACATCAACCCGAAGCTCGAGCAATTCGAGGCGTCGTGCTTCGACGGCAACTACATCACCGGCGCCGTGACGCCCGAGTACCTCGATGCGATCGAGCGCGCGCGTCTCGCACCGGCGTCGCAGGCTGATCGCGACACGGCCGGCGATGCCGCGCGTTCGCAGATGAACCTGCAACTGTCGGTCGAGTGATGCAGCCGCACGCTTCCGACGAAGCGTGATAGGATGTCGCCGTGCGTCGATTTGATTCAGCTTGCGGACGCGGGGCGACTTCCCAAAACAGCTAAAGCGAAGGCCGGCGGCAGTCGGCCCGAGTCGATCGCTGTCGTACCGCACCGAAGCCCGCTGATGCCGACGCATAGCGGGCTTTTTGTTTTGGCCTGATTTTGTGGCTGGGTTCGCGCCCGAAGCATGACCAGCGGCGCGACCCTCGAATACGGAAAACGGAACATGGACGACTCCCTCAACTTCGACACGCTCGCCGTGCGCGCGGGCACGTTGCGCAGCAACTTCAACGAGCATTCGGAAGCGCTGTTCCTCACGTCGAGCTTCTGCTTCACGAGCGCGGCCGAGGCGGCCGAGCGCTTCGCGAATTCGGAAGACTATTTCACCTATTCGCGCTTCACGAACCCGACCGTCACCATGTTCCAGGATCGTCTCGCCGCGCTCGAAGGCGGCGAGGCCTGCATCGCGACGGCGTCGGGCATGGCCGCGATCATGTCGGTCGTGATGTCCGCCCTGCAGGCGGGCGATCACCTCGTCAGCTCGCGCAGCCTGTTCGGCTCGACGCTCGGGATGTTCTCGCAGATCTTCAGCAAGTTCGGCATCACGACGACCTTCGTCGATCCGACCGACCTGAACGCATGGCAGGAAGCGGTACGGCCCGAGACGAAGATGTTCTTCCTCGAAACGCCGTCGAACCCGTTGACCGAACTCGCCGATATCGAGGCGATCGGCAAGATCGCGAAGGCCGCGAACGCGCTGTTCGTCGTCGACAACTGTTTCTGCAGCCCGGTGCTGCAGCAGCCGCTGAAACTCGGCGCGGACGTCGTGATGCACTCGGCGACGAAGTTCCTCGACGGGCAGGGCCGCGTGCTCGGCGGCGCGCTGGTCGGCTCGAAGGAATTCATCATGGGCAAGGTGTTCCCGTTCGTGCGCAGCGCGGGGCCGACGCTGTCGGCGTTCAACGCGTGGGTGCTGCTGAAGGGGATGGAGACGCTGTCGCTGCGCGTCGAGAAGCAGTCGGCGAACGCGCTGGAAATCGCGCGCTGGCTCGATTCGCATCCGGCCGTCGCGCGCGTGTTTTATCCCGGGCTCGAATCGCATCCGCAGCACGAACTCGCGAAGCGCCAGCAGAAGGCGGGCGGCGCGATCGTGTCGTTCGAGCTGAAGGGCGACACGCCGGAGCAGCAGCGCGCGAATGCGTGGCGCGTGATCGACAGCACGAAGCTGATCTCGATCACCGGCAACCTCGGTGACACGCGCACGACGATCACGCATCCGGCGACGACGACGCATGCCCGCATCACGCCGGAAGCGCGTGCGGCCGCGGGGATCACCGAAGGCCTGATCCGCCTCGCGGTCGGCCTGGAAAACGCGAGCGACCTGCGCAACGATCTCGCGCGCGGTCTCGCGGGCTGAGCGCGGCGGCAGGTTACAGGGCCGACATGACGACGGGCCGCTCGATCTGATCGAGCGGCCCGTCGTCTTTTTGCAGGCGCCGCGCGCGTTGACGCAATCAGCCGGCGTGCCCGGCCTGGGCGGGCCGATCCACGTCACGCATCGCTTCCATCATCCAGCGCAGCGTGTCGTCGAGCGGCGTCACCGGAAGCTCGCCCACCGCGCGCCGCAGCTTGTCGCGCGACCCGCTCAGGCGCTTCACTTCGTTGTGCCGGACGAAACGTGGATCGATCGTCACGTCGATCACGTAGCCGGCGATCCGCGACAGCATCGCCAGCACTTCCTTCAGCGAATACGCGCGCTCCGAGCAGACGTTGAACGTCTCGCCGGCCGGCGCGGTTTCGAGCAGCTTCAGATAGGCGGTCGTCACGTCGCGCACGTCGGAGAAATCGCGGCTCACGTCGAGATTGCCGAGCGAGATGCGCGGCGCATTGTGCGCATAGTGCGACACGAGTTTCGGCAGCAGATACGCCTCGTCCTGGCCGACGCCGGTGTAGTTGAACGGCCGCGCGATCACGATTGGCAGGCGGTCGGCCCACAGCTTCGCCGCGTATTCCATCGCGAGCTTGCTGACCGCATAGTCGTTCGCGGGGGCGGGTGAGACGGTTTCGTCGAGCACGCCGGCCGTCGAATTGCCATAGATGTTCGCGCTGCTGGCGAGCAGCACCGCCGACGGGCGGCGATCGAGACCCGCGAGCGCGGCCAGCAGGTTGCGCGTGCCGACGATGTTGACCGCGTAAGTCTGCGACGGCTCGTCCTGCGCGACGTGCGCGCGCGCAGCCAGATGCACGACCGCATCGGGTCGCGCATCGGTGGCCGCCGCGCGCATCGCCTGCGCGTCGAGCAGGTCGACCGGCAGCAGCGTGCAGTTCGCGAACGCCGGATCGTCGGGCCGCGCCGCGCCGGGCGCCACGGTGCCCCACACGTCGTAGCCGGCCGCCTCGAGGCGCTGCGCCATGTAGCGGCCGGTGAAGCCCGTCAGGCCCGTGACGAATGCGCGGCGCGACGAGCGTCCGGCATCAGTACGTGTCATGGTGACGATTCCGCGTCAGGTCCGCTTCCACCATCATCTGGCAAAGCTGCTCGAGCGTCGTTTCCGGCGCCCAGCCGAGCTTGGATTTGGCCTTGTCCGCGCAGCCGATCAGCAGGTCGACTTCGGCAGGGCGGTAGAACTTCGGATTCACTTCGACGAGCACGTTGCCGTTCGACGCGTCGAGGCCGCGTTCCTGTTCGCCCTTGCCGGTCCATTCGATCTGGTAGCCGGCCGCCGCGAACGCCATCTGCACGAAGTCGCGGACGGTCTCGGTGCGGTTGGTCGCGAGCACGTAGGTGTCGGGCTCGTCGACCTGCAGCATTCGCCACATCCCTTCGACGTATTCGAGCGCGAAGCCCCAGTCGCGCTTGGCGTCGAGGTTGCCGAGCTCGAGTTTGGTCGCCTTGCCGAGCTTGATCTTCGCGACGGTGTCGGTGATCTTGCGCGTGACGAACTCGCGGCCGCGCAGCGGCGATTCGTGGTTGAACAGGATGCCGCTGCAGCCGAACAGGTCGTAGGACTCGCGGTAGTTCACGGTCATCCAGTGCGCGTACAGCTTCGCGACGCCGTACGGGCTGCGCGGGTAGAACGCGGTCGTTTCCGTTTGAGGAATCGCCTGCACCTTGCCGAACATCTCGGACGTCGATGCCTGGTAGAAGCGCGTCTTCGGGCTGACCACGCGGATCGCCTCGAGCAGGTTCAGCGGGCCGATGCCGGTGACCTCGGCGGTCGTCGCCGGCTGATCGAACGACACGCCGACGAAGCTCTGCGCGGCCAGGTTGTACAGCTCGTCGGGCTGCGTGCGTTCGAGCAGCCGCAGGCTCGAGCCGGCATCCGTCAGGTCGTGCTCGACGAGCGACAGGTTCGGGTGCGTATCGACGCCGAGCTCGGCGATGCGCCAGAAGTTCACCGAGCTGGTGCGGCGGTAGGTGCCCGTGACTTCGTAGCCCTTGTCGAGCAGCAGCTTGGTCAGGTAGGCGCCGTCCTGCCCGGTGATCCCCGTGATGATGGCCTTCTTGCGAGTTTGGCTCATGGCAATGTCCTGGTCGAATCGATGGATTGAGAAAGTCAGGCTGTCGTGCGCGCGGCGGCGGGCACCGTGGCGCGTGCGGGGCCGCGCGTCAGGCGCCGCTCGAAGCCGTACCAGCTCACGGTGGCGTACGCGAGCGTGATGGCGAGGGCGAGCGCGGCCGTGACGAAGCGGTTCAGGTGCAACGGCCACAGCGCGTACAGCACGCTCAGGTGAATCAGGTAGACGGTGTAGCTGACGGTGCCGACGTACACGAGCAGCGGGTTCGTCAGCACGCGCTGCACGAGGCCGCGTCCGCGCAGCGCGATCACGACGATCGACGTGCACAGCAGCAGCGAGATGCTGTAGAGCGCGGCGTTCGACAGCGGCGTGTTCGCCGCGCGGAAACGCGGGAACGACAGGTGCAGCCAGCCGAGGATCGCGAGCGACACGAGTGCGCCGAGGATCGCGAGCGGATAGAACGGCTCCAGCGCGCGCCGGTCGCGGCGCAGCACGATCGCGAGCAGCGCACCCGCGGCGAGCAGGTCCATGCGGAACGGCGTCAGGTAGTAAATCGGCCAGAACGAATCGAACCACGGCGTCGCGATCGCGCGCAGCACGGGCGCCGCGACGATCAGCGCGGCGGCGATCCACAGCAGCGCTCGCTCCGAACACCACAGCACGACGAACGGCCAGAAGATGTAGAACTGCTCCTCGACGGCGAGCGACCACAGCACGTTCAGGCTGTCGTGGCCGATGCTGCCGAGCGACAGTCCGATGTTGGTCGAGAAGAACGCGAACCACGGCCAGTGCGGCAGCCAGCTCGCGCCGAACAGCAGCGTCGACACGATCAGCAGCAGCACGTACGGCGGCAGGATCCGGCGCACGCGGCGCGCGTAGAAGTGGCTGAAGTACGACTGTCCGCGCGCCTTGCGATCGAGCAGGATGCCGGTGATCAGCAGGCCGCTCAGCACGAAGAACAGGTCGACGCCCATCCATAGCGGCGCCTTCAGCGCGTGTTGGAGGAACACGGCGCCGACGGCGATCGCGCGCAGCCCGTCGAGCTGCACGATGCGGCCGTGTTGCGGCGGGGCGAGGTCGGTGGTGCGCGAAATGCCCGTCATCGCGCCGCTCCTTCGCGACGCGCGGCCGATGCCGCGGCGCGCCGCGCATCCGATGCGTGAACGTAATGCATGCGTTTAAATGAAATATTGAATCGAAATCGATTCTAGGGAAAAGAAATCGGCAAAAAAACGCATGTCATTTATCCGGCTGAAAACATTCGAATGCCGGTTGTTTCAATCGCGACATGAAAGGTTTGCAGGCTACGCGCCCCGGCGCGCGGGCCGGAGCGGCATTTTCTACGGATCGCCGCGCGAAAGGCGGTCGATATTTCCGCTTTGCCGGGCCAATTTCTCGTTGTTCCGGCTCGATATTTCAGCTCGAAACATCCCCAAATATTTCCAAATTTCTTGTGATTATTTTTGCTTGTAACCTGCATCGCGACGTTTGAAACCTATTTAGCGACAGGGCATCAGGCCAGGCAGCATGCCGCGGCGCCAGTCGCTTCCGTATCGAGTCTGGAGAGCGCATTGCGACGTCTGATTCTGGTTGGCATGACGGTATGCGCGGCGCTGTCCGCGAGCGCCGCACCGGCTGAAACCGTGTTGCCCGCGACCACGTCGTGGATCGGCAACACGTTCGGCTATGGCGACGGCAGCTGGACGCAGATCGACATTCGCGCGATCGCGGTGACACCCGACGGCAAGGTGTATACGAACGCGCCGTGGGACGAGAGCGGCGCCGAGGCGAGCGTCTACCAGGACGGGAAGATGCTCGGTTTCGCCGGCGGCACGCACGGCTGGGGCAACCTCGGCGGCAACGCGGTCGCGGTGAACGGCAAGTATGCGTACGTCGCGATCGGCGTGGGCAACGAGCGCGGCCATCTGCAGTCGCCCGGCATCTGGCCGGACAAGGGCAAGCAGTGGTTCGGCATTTCGCGCCGCACGATCGGCGACATGAAGCAGCCGGCGCCGTTCCGCGCGGCGCCGCAGGTCGCGCCTGGCGGGCGTGCCGATGCCGGTCGCGCGCGGATGGCCGCCAGCTTCATGATGGTCAACGAGGTGCCGGCCCCGGCCCGGTCGGAAGTGGGCGAGGCGAAGGCGGAAGTCGGCGGCCTCGCGGCCGACGACAAGACGCTGTTCGCGACGAATCCGTCGCACGACGCGGTGGACGTGTACGACGCCGAGACGATGCAGAAGAAGGCCACGTGGAGTGCGCACGAGCCGGGCCGCATCGCGCTCGCCGGCGACGGCACGTTGTGGCTGCTCACCGATACGATCGGCGGGCCCGCGCATCTCGTGCACGTGCGCGCGGACGGCCGCAAGCTCGATGACGCGCCGCCGCTGCCGGAAGGTACCGATGCGGTGGACGTGGCGGTCGACGCAAAAGGGCGCGTGCTCGTCGCGGACAACGGGCCGCGCCAGCAGATCCTGATTTTCTCGAAAGGCGGCAAGGGCTATGCGCCGTCGGGCACGCTCGGCGAGCGCGGCGGAATCTTCGCGGGCCCGGTGCCTGGCCGTCCGGGGCCGCAGCGCTTCAACGGGCTGACGGGCGTGGGCGTCGATCGCGCCGGCAACATCTATGTGTCGATGAACGGGATCGGGCCGCGCCACGACACGATCGGCGCGGGGCTCGGCGCGGTGCTGGAAAGCTACACGCCGGACGGCAAGCTCCGCTGGCAGGTGCAGGGGCTGCTGTTCGTCGACGGCGCGTGGCTCGACCCCGCGCGGCCGAACAGCGTGTATACGGGCAACAAGCGCTTCGAGCTCGACCTGTCGAAGCCGCCGGGCCAGGACTGGAAATATGTCGGATTCCTGTCGAACCGCTTCAAGTATCCGGACGACCCCGTGTTCCACACGGACCAGTATCCGGGCATGCCGATGGCGCGGCGCGTCGACGGCCGCACGTTCCTGTACCTGACCGACATGTACGCCGATCACCTGAAGATCTACCGCTTCGATGCGAAGCGCGACGGCGAGGTGGCGATTCCGTCGGGCCTGATCGCGGGCCGCGCGCGGCCGGTCGACAAGGTGCCGAACAAGCCGCCGGGCGGCGACTGGATCTGGCGCGACGCGAACGGCAACGGCCGGCTCGACGACGACGAGTTCACGACCAACACGACGGGCAAGGCGAAGGCGGGCGGCTGGGGCTGGTGGGTCGACACGAAGGGCGACATCTGGCGCACGAGCGACGTGCGCGGCATACACCGCTTCAGTTACGGCGGCATCGACAAGGCCGGCAACCCGATCTACTCGTACGACAAGGTCACGACCTATCCGATGCCGCAGCCGTTCACGCAGCTGCGCCGCGCGATCTACGAGCCGCAGACGGACACGCTGTACGTGACGGGCTACACGGCCGACGCGCCGCCGCAGCCGGGCATCAACAAGGAAGTCGGCCGCGTGCTGGTGCGCTTCGACAAGTGGTCGACCGGCTCGCCGGTGGTGCGCTACACGGTCGCGCTGCCGTGGCAGCTCGACGCGAAGCCGATCCTCGACCTGATCGGCATCACGGTCGAGGGCCGCTACATCTTCACGGTGGAGCCGGTCGGCAAGATCCACGTGTACGACAAGGAAACCGGCAAGGAAGTCGGCGTGATGAGCCCGGGCGCGGAGGTCGGCAAGGCGTCGGGCTGGGTCGACGTGCCGTTCGGCATCAGCGCGTTCCGGCGCGAGAACGGCGAATACCTGGTGTTCGTCGAGGAAGACGCGCGCGGCAAGGTGCTGATGTATCGCTGGAAACCGTGACGGGCGGCGCGCCGTCGTCGTTGGCGTCACACAAGGCAGAAGCATGGACAAAGGCATACTCAAGAACGTTTCGATCAACTTCATCGGGCTGATCCTGCCGACCTTCGTGTCGCTGGTGACGGTGCCCGCGTATATCCACGCACTGGGCGTCGAACGCTACGGCGTCGTCAGCCTCGTGTGGACGCTGATCGGTTATTTCGGGATCCTCGATCTCGGGATGAGCATGGCCGCGCAGAACCACATCTCGAAGGCGCTCGCGAGCGGAAACGCGGACGAAAGCGCGCGGGTCTTCTGGAGCGCGTTCTGGCTGAACCTGGGCACCGGTATCGTTGGCGGCCTGCTGATCTATTTCGGCGCGTTCGTCTACACCGCGTATTTCACGAAGGTGTCGGCGGCGATGCAGCACGAGGTGTATCTCGCGTTGCCGTGGCTCGCGCTCGCGATTCCGCTCGCGAACGTGTCGTGGGTGTTCGCCGGCGCGATCAACGGTGCCGAACGGTTCGGCGTGTTCAACACGAACCAGACGATCGGCACGTTCCTGTTCCAGTTGCTGCCGCTCGGCGCCGCATGGTGGATCGCGCCGAACCTGCAGACGGTGCTGGCCGCGGCCGTCGTCGCGCGGCTGATCGCGGCGGTGATGCTCGGTCACGCAAGCATCAAGGTGCTCGGGATCCGGCGCATCGATCCGCCGCAGTGGGGCACCGCGAAAGGGCTGTTCAACTTCGGCGGCTGGATGCTGATCGCGAGCACGACGAGCATGATTGCCGACACGCTCGATCGCGTGATGCTCGGCGCCGGCATGGGCGCGAAGTTCGTCACCTATTACACGGTCCCGCAGAACCTCGTCACGCGGCTGAACATGCTGCCGAACGCGCTGGTGCGCACGCTGTTTCCGCGCCTGTCGGCGGTCGGCCGCGAGCATGCCGACACGCTCGCGCGCCAGTCGCTCGAATTCCTGAACGGCGTGTTCACGCCGGTCGGCATCATCGCGATCTTCGCGCTCGCGCCGTTCCTCACGTTGTGGGTCGGCGCCGATCTCGCCGCGCATTCGGCGCCCGTCGGGCGCGTGCTGGTGATCAGCGTATGGCTCGTCGGCCAGGCGAGCGTCACGCGGATCCTGATCCAGTCGCAGGTCAATCCGGCCCGGGCGGCGTTCGCCGGGCTCGTCGAGATGCCGTTCTTCGTCGGCGGCCTGTGGTTCGGCATTCATCACTTCGGGCTGATCGGCGCGGCGGTGGTCGTCGCGACCCGCGCGCTGGTCGATTACGGTGTGCTGCTTTACCTGTCGGCGATCCGGATGCGCGCGATCGTGCTCGACATGCTCGCGCATCTCGCCTTCCTGCTCGCGAGCCTGTTTCTCGCGCAAGCGTGGTCGGGGCTCGGTGAGTCGATCGGCCTCTGCGCGGTCGTGCTGGTGCTGAACCTTGCGTGGTCGTTCACGATGACGCCGGCTCTGCGCGCGCTGGTGCGCGACCTGTTCGTCCGTCTCAATGCGAGGAAAACCGTATGAATCGCGATCTGGCGGAACACGCCATCCTGAACCTCGCCACGGCCGGTGCCGCCGTGGCCGAAGCCGGCGACACCGCCGCGCTGCGCCGGGCCGAACCGGCCGCACAGGCGGGCGCACGCGATGCGTCGCGCCCGCTGCGCGTGGCGATCGTCCACGACTGGCTCGTCACGTACGCCGGCGCCGAGCGCGTGCTCGAACAGATCGTCGCGTGCTTTCCGGACGCGGACCTGTTCAGCCTCGTCGATTTTCTCGACGATCGCGCGTTCGTGCGCGGCAAGCGGGTGACGACCTCGTTCATCCAGAAACTGCCGTTCGCGCGCACCAAGTACCGCAGCTACCTGCCGCTCATGCCGCTCGCGATCGAGCAGCTCGACGTGTCGGACTACGATCTCGTGATCTCCAGCAGCCATGCGGTCGCGAAAGGCGTGCTGACCGGGCCGGACCAGATGCACATCAGCTACGTGCATTCGCCGATCCGCTACGCGTGGGACTTGCAGCACCAGTATCTGGAACAGTCGAACCTCACGCACGGGCCGAAGTCGCTGCTCGCGCGGATGATCCTGCATTACATCCGCAACTGGGACACGCGCACCGCGAATGCGGTGGACGGCTTCGTCGCGAACTCCGCGTTCATCGCGCGACGCATCCGCAAGGTGTATCACCGCGACGCGGCGGTGATCTTCCCGCCGGTCGACGTCGACGGCTTCTCGCTGAACGAGGCGAAGGACGATTTCTACCTGACCGCGTCGCGGATGGTCCCGTACAAGAAGATCGACCTGATCGTCGAAGCGTTCTCGCGCACGCCGGAGCGCAAGCTCGTGGTGATCGGCGACGGCCCCGAGATGCAGAAGATCCGCGCGAAGGCCGGCCCGAACGTCGAGATCATGGGCTATCAGCCGTTCGCGGTGTTGCACGACCGGATGCGACGCGCGAAGGCGTTCGTGTTCGCCGCCGAGGAGGATTTCGGGATCTCGGTGGTCGAGGCGCAGGCATGCGGCACCCCCGTGATCGCATACGGCAAGGGCGGTGCGCTCGAGACGGTGCTCGAACCGTGCTCGCACGCGAATCCGACCGGGCTGTTCTTCGACGAACAGACGCCGCACGCGATCGTCGCGGCGGTCGACGATTTCGAACGCGCGCCGCAGCGCTTCACGCCGCACGCGTGCCGCGCGAATGCGGAGCGCTTCTCCGCCGACACGTTCCGGCGGCGCTTTCTCGACTACGTGGAGGCGGCGCTGCCAGGCTCGACCGCGCAGCGCGGCACGGCCGTCGCGCCGATGCCGCCCGCGCGCGGCCCGGCGACGCTCGTGCTGGACCAGAGCGGTGTGCTCGGCGGCGCGGAGCTGTCTCTGCTGGAGATCATGAAGCACATGCGCGCGAACGCCGACGTGGTGCTGTTCGACGACGGCCCGTTCCGCGCGGCGCTCGACGAGATCGGCGCGCGCGTCGACGTGCTCGACCAGGGCGCGCTCGCCGGGGTACGCAAGCAGGGCGGCGTGTCGGCCGGCGCGTTGAAGCAGCTTTTCGCACTCGTGCGGGACGTCGCACGGCGCGCCCGCCGGGCCGAGGTGATCTACGCGAACACGCAGCGCGCGATGGTGGTCGCGGCGCTGGCCGGGCGGCTCGCGCGCAAGCCGGTGGTCTGGCACCTGCGCGACATCGTCAGCGGCGACCATTTCGGCAGCAAGCAGCTGATGGCGATCAAGTACTGCGCGCGGTTCGGCGTTACGCGCGTGATCGCGAACTCCGACGCGTCCGCGCAGGCATTCCGTGCGCTGACGGGCTTCACGCCGCAGCACGTCGACGTCGTGTTCAACGGCATTTCGGCCGAACCGTTCGACGCGCTGGACACGACCAGCCAGGCCGCGCTGCGCGCGCGCTTCGGGTTGCCGGAGCACGCATGGCTGGTCGGCTCGTTCAGCCGCCTCGCGCACTGGAAGGGGCAGCACCTGCTGCTGGAGGCCGCGGCTCGTCATCCCGAGATGCACGTGGTGCTGGTCGGCGCACCGCTGTTCGGCGAGGACGAATATGCGGCGCAGCTGCACGAGATCGTCGCGCGTCACGGGATGGACGATCGCGTGCACTTCCTCGGCTTCCAGCGCGACGTGGCCGCGTGCATGAAGGCGGTCGACGTGGTCGCGCATACGTCGATCACGCCGGAGCCGTTCGGGCGCGTGATCGTCGAGGGCATGCTCGCACGGCGGCCGGTGGTTGCGGCCCGCGCGGGCGGAGTCGTCGAGATCATCGAGGACGGCGAAAACGGGCTGCTGTGCGAGCCGGGCAATGCGGCCGCGCTGGCCGATGCGCTGGGCAGGCTGAGGCACGACGCCGCGCTGCGCGAGCGGCTCGTCGCGAGCGGGCGGGCGACCGCGGTGCGCCGGTTCGGCACCGAGACCTATGTGGAGCGGGTCGAGAAGATCCTCGCGGATACGGCGAAGGCCGCGAAGGCCAAGAAGCGGTAGGTGCGGTGCGGCGGCGCGAATCGACGCCATGCGCCGGGAAACGGGCCCTCATGCGGCGGTGTGCTGCATGAGGGTTCCGCTTTTTGGGCGGGCGGGAGCCTGATACGCGTCAGGCGCGGGTTGCCGGAGGCGAGCTGGTGATGCGTTCGCGCACGGGGCCTTGGGGGAACCCTCGCCGTCTGGATCGGCATTGCTTCACGGAACGCCGTGAGGCCATGCAGTGAGGCCGGCGAGGGGGCGGGCGATGCGACGGTAGTGCAGCCGCCCGGGCGGCGTGTGACGCCGTATGTGCACTTCGGTGCGTCATACCAGCCGCACCTGGCGCGCAAATGCATCCCCCGCGCGCGTCACGCCCATGAAAATGCCCCCGCACGACTTGAGGCCGCGCGGGGGCAGGGAGCGCCGGTAATGGCGCGCTCAGACAGCCCGTTCGGGTGCCGGTGCCACGACGCGGGCCGCGCGCGTCGGCTTCAGGCTGGCCGACCACATCATCGCGGGGCGTTCGAACAGCCGGTAGAACACGTAGGCGACCGGAATCGCGGCGGCCATGAACGCGATCGACGGCCAGATCGACAGTTGCAGTTCGGAGTGGAACAGCACCGAGCCGAGGCAGACGAACAGCGGCAGATGGATCAGGTACAGCGAGTAGCTGAAGTCGCCGAACCAGCCGAGCACGCGCAAGAGCGGCGTCGGGCGCGGCGGGCAGGCGAGCGCGCGGTACAGGAAGCACGCGAAGCCGGCAGCCCACAGCTGGAACGCGCCGTACTGGCCGAAATGGAACGCGCCGCAGCCCGCGGCCAGCAGCGCGGCGGCCGCGAGATACCAGGCGCGCGACGGCACGGCGGCCGTGCCGCGCGCCGGCTGCGCGCGCAGGTCGGCGATCCACGCGCCGACCGTCCAGGACAGCCAGTAGGACGTGAAGAACTGCAGGTCGTGCCGTTCGAGCAGCCACGCCGACGCGACGTTGACGAGCGCGACGGCCGCCACGATGGCCGGCATGCCGATCCTGCGGCGCAGCGCGAACAGCAGCGGGTAGATCGCATAGAACTGCACTTCGAGCGACAGCGTCCAGAGCGCGCCGTTCGACCCGTACGTGTAGCCGGCGACGCCCTGCAGCGAGAACAGGTTCACGAGGAACGCGGTGAGGCCCACGTCGCGGATCTTGTGGCTGACCGGCGCGATCTGCAGGCTGACCGCGTCCATCGCGAGCGTGAACAGCAGCGCGGCGAGCAGCACCGGGTAGATGCGCGCGAAGCGGCGCGCCCAGAAGTTCGGCGCGTCGAGCCGGTACGCCGGGTTGGCCGCGAGCTTGAGCGCCGCGTTGCGGTGGATGCAGTAGCCGCTGATCACGAAGAAGATCGGCACGCCGGCGGAGCCCCACGCGAACGGGAAGGTCAGGTAGCCGGCGATCACGCTCGGGTTCAGCGCATGACCGTAAGCGTGATGGAAGCTCTGCATGCCGACCCAGACGACCTGGCGGCAGTGGAAATAGGCGACGAGCAGCGCCGCGAACCCGCGCATCGCGTCGATCACGTGTTCCTTGTGGTCGGCGACGGGTGGCGCGGTCAAAGACGATCCGCTGAAAGCTTGCATGCGATTCGATTCCTTGCGACGGATGAAGGGGATGGTCCAATCGTAATGCGCAAGAATTCGATCGAATGAATAAAAAAATCTCGCCGGGAAATAATGATGTTTCAGATGGTGGTTTTATTCCGGTCTGAAAGCGGTTCCGTCGCCGCCACAATTATTTGCCGATTTTTTTCTGATAGTTTGAAGCTCCAGTTGATTGATGCAAGGAGCGGCAAGATGGACATGCATTGGATCGCGAGCGCGGCAGTACTGCTGGTCATGGCCGTGCTGTCGGCGTACCGCGAGGCGCTGAAGAACGAGCCGATTCGCCCGGGCCTCGAGCGGGGCGGCGTCCCGTATATCGAGGAATTCGAATCGTAAGAATTTGTATCCGGAAAATCGGTAATTTGTTTATGTTTCGGCGCTGGGTTCGGCAATATCGACCGGGTGCGCGGATTATCCATTTTCCGGAAACATGGGCAATAGGTCCATATCGAAAATGAGCGGAGTGGAATTGGCCGTGCCTGCGGTTCTCGATATGCCGTTCGAAAAACAATCGCGCCGGGTCGTCCAGTGACGCGGCGCAGTCAACGCAACCAGGATGCGAACATGTTGAAAGTCACCAAGGCCGTGTTCCCCGTCGCCGGTCTCGGCACGCGGTTCCTCCCGGCAACGAAGGCGAGCCCGAAGGAGATGCTGCCCGTCGTCGACAAGCCGCTGATCCAGTACGCGGTCGAGGAAGCGATCAACGCCGGTATCACCGAGATGATCTTCGTGACCGGGCGCAGCAAGCGCGCGATCGAGGATCACTTCGACAAGTCGTACGAGATCGAGGCCGAACTCGAGGCGCGCGGCAAGGAAAAGCTGCTCGAACTCGTGCGCGGCATCAAGCCGAGCAATGTGAACTGCTTCTACGTGCGCCAGCCGGAAGCGCTCGGTCTCGGCCACGCGGTGCTGTGCGCGGAAAAGCTCGTGCACGGCGAGCCGTTCGCGGTGATTCTCGCCGACGACCTGCTGCACGGCGAACAGCCGGTGCTCAAGCAGCTCGTCGACGTGTTCGACCACTATCACAGCTCGGTGATCGGGGTCGAGACGATCCCGCGCGAGGACAGCCGCTCGTACGGTGTCGTCGAAGGCCGCGAGTGGGAAGAGGACATCATCAAGCTGTCGGGCATCATCGAGAAGCCGGCGCCGGAAGACGCGCCGTCGAACCTCGGCGTGGTCGGCCGCTACGTGTTCATGCCGACGATCTTCGATCACCTGCGCAAGCTCAAGCCGGGCGCCGGCGGCGAGTTGCAGCTGACCGACGCGGTCCAGACGCTGCTCGCGAACGAACAGGTGCTCGCGTATCGCTACTACGGCACGCGTTTCGATTGCGGCAGCAAGATCGGCTACCTCAAGGCGACCGTCGAACTCGCGCTCCAGCATCCGGAAGTGAGCCGCGAATTCGAGGCGTACCTGCGTACCTGTCTGCCCGCGCTGGCTGCTGTCGCATAAGCAGTCGCGCTGCTCCGTTGTTTCAGGTGGTGGTTGTTCCGTTGGCCCCGGCTGCCTCGTGCGTCGGGGCTTTTTTGCGTGTGGACGAAGCGCGGGCGTGCGGCGGTGGGTGAGCGGCGATACTGATTTCGGGCGCATTCCAGCGGGTGCGTGCGCGACGATTCTGGTATGCCGCCAGACGGCGACGTCGGCTCGAGCGCGTTGCACGGTGCGCCGGATGCGGGACATCGCGGTGATGAAACCGGTGCCGAAGCGCCGGTCGCTTGCGGCCTGATGAGCGACGGTTGCTTACCGGCTGCGTCGCGTCCGTGCCGGTATCACGCTCAGCGCGGCGACGTGCTCGGCCGCGCGACGAAGTACCGGTCCAGCATCGCGGCGATCGGCTTCTTGAAGTCGAGCAGGCGCTTTTCCAGATAGCGCCACGACAGATGGGCAAGCAGCACGGCGAGCGCGAACTGCAGCAGTTCGGGCAGCACGTCCCGGACGATTGCGGGCATCGGCACGTGCGCGAACAGCGCGGGCATCTCCCCGAAACGTGCCGGAATCAGGTTGTGGAACAGATAGAAGCCGTAGCTGATCGTGCCGAGATAGACGAGCGGTGCCCAGTCGAGCAGTGCCACGGCCGGATGGTCGGGTTCGGTGACGATCCACAGCATCAGCGCGCCGAGTGACGCGGACAGGCCGAGATCCGCGAGCCCCGTGACGACGTCCGGCAGCATCGTGAACGCGGGCAGTGCGAGGAAGAACACGACGCCGGCGGCGCCTAGCCAGCCGGGCGGAATGCGGCGGACGACGTCCTGGCCGCGATCGGCGAGCGCCATCGCACCGACGCCACCCAGCGCGATCAGCGCGAAATTCCACGGGGAAAACGCGTAGATCAGCACCGGCGATGCGTCGACCGCGTAGAGCGCGAGATGCGCGAACGCGCAGAGCGCGACGGCCGCGACGCCGAGCACGACGTGGCGTGCGGCCGGCACCGCGAGCAGCGTGAGCGGCGCAATCAGATAGAACTGCTGCTCAACCGCGAGGCTCCAGAAGTGCGACGTGGAGCCCGGCCAGCCGTCCTTGACGGCACCGATCCAGTAATTCGACAGGAACGTGGCGTGCCACGCGAGCCCGAGATCGACGCCGCGCTGGTAGAACAGCGCGTGCGCGATCGCGAGCGCGGCGAGCAGCAGGTAGTAGACGGGAAAGATCCGCAGCGCGCGCTTCGCGAGAAACAGCGCCAGCGCATGGCGGCGCGTCATCGCGCCGCACTCGATCGCCTGACGATTGCGATGCAGTTCGCCGACGATCAGGAATCCGCTGATGAAGAAGAACGTCCACACACCGAGCTTGCCCACGTCGACAGCGAGGACGTGGCCCTTGTGGGACAGGAAAACGAGGATGACGGCGATGGCTCGCAGGCCGTCGAGTCCTTTGACGTATCTGACTTCGCGCATGAAGGCATCCGGGGCACTGAGCGAAGTCAGTATAGGTGCGCAAATATCGAACGTAATTCGCGATCGGACGCGTTTGGACGTATACGTGAAGGCGTTTTTCGATGCCAGGGTCTGTTTGCGCATGCGCGTTCCAGGCGTAAACAGACCCTGGCGTGCCGTCGAAGTCGGTCGCGCGCAACAAAACCTGCGGGAAACCCCGCGAAAACGCATAAAAGTACTCCACGAAGCGTCAAGGCGCTTGTAGAATCCGGCGTTGAAGCGCGCGCGTTGCACGCTTCGTGTATCCAACGACCACACCTGGTAGGAGAAACATGGCGACTTCCGCAAAAAAGGTGGCCAAGAAGGCTGCCGCACCGGCCACCAAGAAAGTGGCTGCCAAAAAGGCTGCGCCCGCGAAGAAAGTAGTGGCCAAGAAGGCTGTCGCGAAGGCAGCACCGGCTGCTCCGACGCCGCTGAAGGACAAGTTCACGAAGGCATCGCTCGCAACGCACATCGCTGAGCGCGCAGCTGTCGAAGTGAAGGCGGTCAAGGCAGTGCTCGTCGCACTCGAGAACGTCGTGCTGGGCTCGGTTCACAAGAAGGGCGCAGGCGAGTTCACGCTGCCGGGTCTGCTGAAGATCACGGCGCAAGTCGTGCCGGCGAAGAAGAAGCGCTTCGGCAAGGATCCGTTCACGGGCGAAGAGCGCTGGTTCCCGGCAAAGCCGGCCAGCGTGCGCGTGAAGGCACGTGCGCTGAAGAAGCTGAAGGACGCGGCTGCGTAATGCCGCGTAACGGTCGCCGAATGCGGCGGCCGTTGCGATGTCCGACGGTCCCCGTACGCGAAAGCGTGCGGGGATTTTTATTGCGCCGCGCAAATCGCGCCGCCGCGTCGGCATCGCATGGCGCGGATACGGCATGACGTGATGCGCATCCGGTGTTGCGGGCCGCTTGCACGGATGGCCGGATCGTCGTGTTCGTGCCGGCGCGCGGCCGTGCATCGCCACGCGTTGTGCGTGTGTCGCGCGGGTATCGTCGAGCCGGCGTGCGTCGATCACGATCTGGCGATTCTGTTGACCAAGGTGCGGCAGCACGACGTTGCGCTGCGCGGGTCGCGCGCGGCCGCATGGTTCGACGCGGTGCCCGCAAGCGACTTCACGGTTGCGCAGTGGGATGCCGAGCCGGACTAGTGCGGCGACGAATGCAACGTCGTGCTCGCGATCGCACGCATCTGGTACAGCGCCGCAACCGGCGGGATCGCGTCGAAGGATGTCGCCGCGACGTGAGCGCCGGCGCGCCTGCCCGACACGTACCGGCCCGTCCTGTCGGCCGCGCGCACCGTCTATCTGCGCGGCGGCGGTGAGGGTGCCGACACGCTGTTGTCGGGCGAACCGGTCGCCGCATTCGTGCGTTCCGTGCGACGGATCGTCGAAGCCATGTTGTCGGCGTAGCAGCGCGCGAACGGCCGCAGCCCGCGATTGCATCGCGGTGCGAGGCAACCGCGTCGACGACCGCGATCATGCGCGTATCGCACGCGCTCCACAGGCGTGCCGATGCCCGCGCGAAGGAGGCCGCAGCGCCCGTGCTTCGTCAGCCCGCCGTGCCGGCGTAGGCGGCCTTCAGCGTGGCGACGTCGAACTTCGTCATCTGCATCATGGCCGCGGCCACGCGCGCCGCCTTGGCCTCGTCGCGGTCGGCCATCATCGGGATCAGCGCGTCGGGCACGATCTGCCATGAGACGCCGAAGCGGTCACGCAGCCAGCCGCAGCCGTCGGCCGTGCCGCCGTTGTCGAGCAGCGCGTTCCAGTAGCGGTCGAGTTCCGTCTGGTCGGCGCAACTGACCATCAGCGAGATCGCGTGGTTGAACGTCTCGGTGCGCGGGTGGCTCATCGCGATGAACGGCTGGCCGAACAGCTCGAATTCGACCATCCGGGTGCCGCTGGTGCCGGCTACCGCCGTGACGCGCACGACGCGCGAGTTCGGGAAAATGCCGGCGTAGAAGGCCGCGGCTTCTTCGGCTTCCGTCGCGTACCAGAGGAACGGCGTGATCTTCTGAATCGTCATGGAGCGTCTCCTGTCGGATGTCGATGAGGGACGGCGCAATCTGCGTGCCGCCATCGATACGACGGGCGAAGGCCGTCGAAATCGACACGTCGAAGCATAGTGCTTCGCGTCACGGCATCGAAATCGGCTGGGCACGGACAAGCATCCGTTGCGATGCCGGATCCCGTTGTCACGCGTCAAGAGGGATATGGGATGGTCCGCGTGGTGACGCGCGCCTGACCGGCCGTATGCAGCCGTCGGACAGCGAGGGGTGTCCGGATGCCTCCGGACAGGCTTCCAGCGCGCGACAGGCGGCTCAGGAACCGCTCCCGGCCGGTTGCCGTACCCAGAGTGCCGACCGCGGCCATCGCCCGCCACGGCGCCGCCGGCAACGGACGAAAAAAAACCAGCCATGGCCGAAGCCGGTGACTGGTTTTGCAGTTCGGCGGCATGGCGTCGGAGACGCCATGCACACCGGAAACGTACTTCTTAGAACTTGTGGCGAATGCCGACCGCGACCAGCTCGGCCGAGCTCTTGCCGGCGAAGCCGTACGAAGCGATCGACGCTTGCGCGCTCTGCTGCACGCCGTCGACGAGCTGCGTACCGCTCGCGTGCTGGTATGCGCCAACCAGGTAGACGTCCGTGCGCTTCGACAGCGAGTAGTCTGCGCCAACGCCGACTTGGTGGTACTTCGCCGACGTGTCGCCGCTCGCCTTCGTGTACGAGTAGCCGAGGCCCAGCAGCAGCGGCGGCGTGACCTGGTACGTCACGAACGCGCGGCCCGTGTTGTACTTTTCGGTCGAACCGAAGCCCGAGAATGCGTCCGGCTTGTACTGTGCGTTGCTGTAGCCGAGGCCGAACGTCACCGGGCCGAGAGCATACTGGCCTGCGACTTGCGCGATGGCGATCGACTTGGCCGTTGCGTAACCCGAGTTGATCGGGCCGTCGAAGATCGCGTCGGACGTCGTCGAACCCCAGCCTGCGCGGCCGACAGCCGTCGTCGGCGACGGGTTGGCTGCGTAGAAGTAGCCTGCTGCAACGCCGACCGGGCCGTTGTTGTATGCAGCTGCGACCGACCACGTCTGGCCCGAACCCGTCTTGCCTGCAACGCCGCCGAGGGCGTACATGCCTTCGACCTGGAAGCCTGCCCAGACCGGCGACGTGTACTTGATTGCGTTGCTGACGCGCAGCGAGTTGTCGTTGTTGTCGACGTCGCCCGGCGTTGCCATCACGCTGCCGAAGTAGTTGTCAGCCGTGACTGCCTGGACCAGGTCGACCAGCGGGTCGTACTGGCGGCCGAGCGTCAGCGTGCCGTACTGGCTGCTTTCGAGGCCGACGTATGCCTGACGACCGAACATGCGACCGCCCTGGTTCAGGTGGCCGGTGCCCGGATCAAAACCGTTTTCCAACTGGAAGATCGCCTTCAGGCCACCGCCGAGGTCTTCAGCGCCTTTCAGGCCCCAACGGCTGCCTTGCAGGTTGCCCGACAGCATTTGCCACGAGTTGTTGGCTTCGCCGTTGTTGCCGTGAACCCATGCGATCGACGTATCGATCACGCCGTACAGCGTGACGCTCGATTGAGCGTGAGCAGCGCCGGCGGCGCCCAGCAGGGCGAGCGAGAGGGTCGAGAGTGCGAGTTTCTTCATCGTTGAGTATCTCCACGCAAATGAATCGTCATTCGTTATTTGTTGCGGATTGGAGAATAGCTCAGTGCCATACATGCAAGAAAGCTTAAAAAATAAAGTGTCTCGAAAAGGTAACAGCGGGAAAAAGTCCATATATATCAAGCACATCAAGGACTGTTCCTCTTTTTGAAATAGTTGACAATTGCTGCGCTGCGATTGTTGCAGCGGGTGATGCGCCCGGCAGGAGAAGGGCAAGTTTCGCGGGTTCGCGCACGGAAATCGAGGCATGCAAACGTTTGCCTTCGCAGCGCGCATCGCCTGCCTATGTAATGAGCGCATCAACGTGCAGGAATGCGCGGCGGGGCCGGGTGGTTGCGCAAAGGGCGGCGGTCGCGTAGGGCGGCGACACGATGCGCGCGGTGCGCGGGAAGCAATACGTGGGGATTCAGTCGCCGCTTGCGCGATCCGTCTGTGCGGACACGGCCGCATCGCTGCCGCCGCGCCGATGCGCATCGCCGCGCGCGGCCGCGAATTCCGCGCCGAGCAGCAGCACGGCCGCGGAGAAGTACAGCCACATCAGCAGGACCGCGAACGATCCGGCCGCGCCGAATGCGCTTGCCGTGCCCGCACGCGCGAGATACAGCGCGAACAGCTTCTTGCCGCCCGAGAACAGGATCGCGGACACGATCCCGCCGGTCATCGCGTCGCGCCATGCGACGCGCGCATCGGGCAGGAACTTCATCAGCGCGGCGAACGCGCCCGCGAGCACCGCGATGCCGACGAAGAACTGCAGCAGGTTGGTGATCGCGACGTACGGCGAATCGCCGAGCAGCCAGGTGCCGATGAACGTGATCGCGGTGTCGAGCACCAGCGACACGATCAGCAGGAACGCGACGCCGAGCACGAGCCCGAACGAAACCAGCCGCACGCGCACGAGCCCGAGCATGCTCGACCAGCGGCTTTCCGTGCTCGGCCAGATCACGCTCAGCGCGGTGTTCAGCGACGCGAACGTCGCCGACGCGCCGATCGCGAGCGCGGCGAACGAGATCAGCGTCGCGATTCCGCCGCGCTGGCCCGCGCGATGGGCGTTCTGCACGATCGTCTGGATGCTGGCCGCCGCGTCGTCGCCGATCAACTGATGCGCCTGCTCGAATACCTGGCCGCGTGCGGCGTCGTCGCCGTAGAACCAGCCGGCCACGGCGATCACCATCACGAGCGTCGGCGCGAGCGAAAACGCGGAGAAGAACGCGATGCTCGCGGCCATCGCCGAGCAGCGGTCGGACGAGAAGCGCTTGAACGCGTTGAGTGCCCAGTTGGCCTGTTGTTGTGCGAGACGGGTGGCTTCGGACGTAATCTGTCGTTTCATGACGGTTCGGTTGGGCGTTTGACGCAAGGACATCGGCGGGATCAGACACATCGGTATTGATCCGAGGATTCGATCATAGTTGCCTGAACTGTCTATAATTCCTTTCAGTTTCACCCCACCCCACAAAAACGCCGAGACCATCATGCTACAAATGTCCAGGCGCCAGTTCCTGAAGGTGACGGCCACGTCGCTTGCCGGATCGAGTCTTGCCCTGATGGGCTTTTCTCCGACGGAAGCGCTCGCCGAGGTCCGACAGTACAAGCTGGCGCGCACAGTCGAAACGCGCAACACCTGCCCGTATTGCTCGGTGGGTTGCGGCATCCTGATGTACAGCCTCGGTGACGGCGCGAAGAACGCACAGCCGAGCATCATCCATATCGAAGGCGATCCCGACCATCCCGTCAATCGCGGCACGCTGTGCCCGAAGGGCGCGAGCCTGATCGACTTCATCCACAGCCCGAGCCGCCTGACGCATCCCGAATACCGGGCGCCCGGCTCGGACAAGTGGGAACCGATCTCGTGGAACGACGCGCTCGACCGGATCGCGAAGCTGATGAAGGCCGACCGCGACGCGAACTTCGTCGAGACGACCGAAGACGGCGCGAAGGTCAACCGCTGGCTGACGACCGGCATGCTGGCCGCGTCGGCGGGCAGCAACGAAGTCGGCTACCTGACCCACAAGACCATCCGCAGTCTGGGGATGCTCGCATTCGACAATCAGGCGCGTGTCTGACATGGCCCGACGGTGGCAGGTCTTGCCCCGACGTTTGGCCGTGGAGCGATGACGAACCATTGGGTCGACATCAAGAACGCGGACGTGATTCTCGTGATGGGCGGCAATGCAGCCGAGGCCCATCCGTGCGGTTTCAAGTGGGTAACGGAGGCGAAGGCGCACCGCAAGGCGCGGCTGATCGTCGTCGACCCGCGCTTCACGCGTACGGCCTCGGTGGCCGACTACTACGCGCCGATCCGCACCGGCACCGACATCGTCTTCCTGGGCGGTGTGATCAACTATCTGCTGACGAACGACAAGATCCAGCATGAGTACGTGAAGAACTACACGGACTTCTCGTTCATCGTGCGCGAGGATTTCGCGTTCAACGACGGCATCTATTCCGGCTACGACGCGGAGAAACACGCGTACCCGGACAAATCGACCTGGGACTACGAACGCGGCGACGACGGCTTCGTGAAGGTCGACCCGACGCTGCAGCATCCGCGCTGCGTGTACAACCTGTTGAAGCAGCACTACGCGCGCTATACGCCGGACATGGTTCAGCAGACGTGCGGCACGCCGAAGGAGAAATTCCTGAAGGTGTGCGAAATGCTCGCGACGACGGCCGTTCCCGGCCGCGCCGGCACGGTGCTGTACGCGCTCGGCTGGACCCACCATTCGATCGGCGCGCAGATCATCCGCACCGGCGCGATGGTGCAGCTGCTGCTCGGCAACATCGGCATCGCCGGCGGCGGCATGAACGCGCTGCGCGGCCACTCGAACATCCAGGGGTTGACCGACCTCGGGCTGATGTCGAACCTGCTGCCGGGCTACATGACGCTGCCGATGCAGGCCGAGCAGGATTTCGACGGCTACATCAAGAAGCGCGTGCAACTGCCGTTGCGGCCGAACCAGCTCAGCTACTGGAAGAACTACAAGGCTTTCCACGTCAGCTTCATGAAGTCGTGGTGGGGCGATGCGGCGACTGCCGAGAACAACTGGGCCTACGACTACCTGCCGAAGCTGGACAAGCAGTACGACCTGCTGCAGGCGATCGAGCTGATGAATGCCGGCAAGATGAACGGCTACATCTGCCAGGGCTTCAACCCGCTCGCGGCGGCGCCGTCGAAGGTGAAGACGGCAGCAGGCCTCGCGAAGCTGAAATGGCTCGTGATCATGGATCCGCTCGCGACCGAGACCTCCGAGTTCTGGAAGCATCACGGCGACTACAACGACGTCGATGCGTCGAAGATCCAGACCGAGGTGTTCCGTCTGCCGACCACGTGCTTCGCGGAGGAAAACGGCTCGCTCGTCAGTTCGAGCCGCGTGCTGCAATGGCACTGGAAGGGCGCGGAGCCGCCGGGCGAGGCGAGGAGCGACCTCGAGATCATGGCGGGGCTGTTCCTGCGCATGCGCAAGATGTACCAGACGGACGGCGGCAAGTATCCGGACCCGATCGTGAACCTGACCTGGCCGTATGCGAACCCGGAAAGCCCGACGCCCGAAGAGCTCGCGATGGAGTTCAACGGGAAGGCGCTCGCCGATCTGCCCGACCCGAAGGATCCGACCAAGACGCTCGTGAAGAAGGGCGAGCAGCTCGCCGCGTTCGCGCAGCTGAAGGACGACGGCACGACCGCGAGCGGCTGCTGGATCTTCTGCGGTGCCTGGACGCAGGCCGGCAACCAGATGGGGCGGCGCGACAACTCGGACCCGACCGGCATCGGCCAGACGCTGAACTGGGCGTGGGCGTGGCCGGCCAACCGGCGGATCCTGTACAACCGCGCGTCGTGCGACGTCGCCGGCAAGCCGTTCGACCCGACCCGCAAGCTGATCGGCTGGAACGGCAGTGCGTGGAAGGGTGCCGACGTGCCGGACTTCAAGGCGGACGAGCCGCCCGAAAACGGGATGGGTCCGTTCATCATGAACCCGGAAGGCGTCGCGCGCTTCTTCGCCCGCGCGGGGATGAACGAAGGTCCTTTCCCCGAGCACTACGAGCCGTTCGAGACGCCGCTCGCGGCGAATCCGCTGCACCCTGACAACCCGCAGGCGCTGAACAACCCGGCTGCCCGCGTGTTCCCGGACGACCGCGCGTCGTTCGGCAAGGTGTCGGAGTTCCCGCACGTCGCGACGACTTACCGGCTGACCGAGCATTTCCACTACTGGACCAAGCATGCGCGGCTGAATGCGATCATCCAGCCCGAGCAATTCGTCGAGATCGGCGAAGATCTCGCGAAGGAAGTCGGTGTCGCGCACGGCGATCGCGTGAAGGTGTCGTCCAAGCGCGGCTACATCGTCGCGGTCGCGCTCGTCACGAAGCGGATCAAGCCGCTGACGATCGAGGGCAAGAAGGTCCAGACGGTCGGCATCCCGTTGCACTGGGGCTTCAAGGGGCTGACGAAGCCTGGCTATCTCGCCAATACCCTGACTCCGTCCGTAGGCGACGGCAACTCGTACACACCGGAATTCAAGTCGTTCCTGGTGAAGGTCGAAAAGGCGTAAGGGGGACGAGATGGCATTGCAATCGCTGGATATCAAGCGCGTCTCGGCCACCACGACGCCACCGCCCACGGTGCGCGAACCGGTGACCGGGAGCGTCGCGAAGCTGATCGACGTATCGAAGTGCATCGGCTGCAAGGCATGCCAGACGGCATGCATGGAGTGGAACGACCTGCGCGACGAGGTCGGCACCAACGTCGGCGTGTACGACAACCCGGCCGACCTGTCCGAGCACTCGTGGACGGTGATGCGGTTCTCCGAATACGAGAACCCGGCAGGCGACCTCGAGTGGCTGATCCGCAAGGACGGCTGCATGCATTGCGAGGATCCGGGCTGCCTGAAGGCGTGTCCGTCGCCGGGCGCGATCGTGCAGTACAACAACGGGATCGTCGATTTCCACGAGGAGAACTGCATCGGTTGCGGCTATTGCGTGACCGGCTGCCCGTTCAACGTTCCGCGGATCTCGAAGAAGGATCATCGCGCGTACAAGTGCACGCTCTGCTCCGACCGTGTCGCGGTCGGCCAGGAACCGGCCTGCGTGAAGACCTGCCCGACGGGCGCGATCGTGTTCGGCACCAAGGAGGACATGAAGCAGCACGCGGCCGAGCGGATCGAGGACCTGAAAGAGCGCGGCTTCGAGCATGCGGGGCTGTATGACCCGCAGGGCGTCGGCGGCACGCACGTGATGTACGTGCTGCACCACGCGGACAAGCCGTCGCTGTACCACGGGCTGCCCGACAATCCGTCGATCAGCCCGATGGTGAAGCTGTGGAAGGGCATCGCGAAGCCGCTCGCGGTCGCCGGTCTCGCGCTAACTGCGCTGGCCGGGTTCTTCCACTACACCCGGGTCGGTCCGAACGAGGTCAGCGAGGACGAGGAAGCCGCCGCCCGCGACGAGGCGCGACGCATCAAGGAGGACGGAAAATGAAGCACGACGACCCCAACCTGATCGTCCGCTACTCGGCGAACGAGCGCACGAACCACTGGATCACCGCGATCACGTTCGTGCTGCTCGCGCTGTCCGGGCTCGCGCTGTTCCATCCGTCGATGTTCTGGCTCACCGCACTGTTCGGCGGCGGCCAGTGGACGCGGATCCTGCATCCGTTCGTCGGCCTCGTGATGTTCGTGTCGTTCGCGATCCTGGTGGTGCGCTTCTGGCACCACAACGCGCTCGACGCGGACGACCGGCAGTGGCTGAAGCAGATCGGGGACGTGCTGACCAACCAGGAAGACAAGCTGCCGCCTGTCGGGCGCTATAACGCCGGGCAGAAGCTGCTATTCTTTACGTTGGTGGCGTGCCTGCTGCTGCTCCTGCTGTCGGGAATCGTGATCTGGCGGCGCTACTTCTCGTTCTACTTCCCGATCGGGGTGATCCGCGCGGCCGCTGTCGTGCATGCCGTGGCGGCCTTCGTGCTGATCGCGAGCATCATCGTGCACATTTACGCGGCGTTGTGGGTGAAGGGCTCGATCGGCGCGATGGTGCGCGGCACCGTCACGCTGGGCTGGGCTCGCAAGCATCACCCGAAGTGGTTCCGTGAAAGCGTGAAATAACGCACCGGAGCGGGGCGGCTCGCCGATCGCGGCGGGCCGGCCCGTCAGCCGTCGGAACCGCCCGAAGCGCCGACCTGTCGGCGCTTGTTTATTTGGAAGACATTTTTGTGACACAACGCATTCTCGAACCGACCGAGATCTCGGCACTCGATCATTCGGCCATCCCGCGCTTTCGCCTGCCGGAGCGCGCCACCGCGTTCTCGGCCCGCGCCGCGCGGCTGCGCAAGCTGGCCGACCTGAACCCGATCAGCGGCTACCTGCGGCTGATGGCCACCGTCGCCGATGCGCAGCACGCGACGCTGCAGACGCTGGAGCTGCCGCTGCCGTCGAAGGAAGCGATCGCACGTGCTCAGCAGCATTCGATGCCGCTCGTGCCGGCGCTCGGCGGCGAGCGCGACCCGCGCTGGCGCGCCGTGCTGTACGAACTGCTCGACCGGGTCGAAGGCGCCGGGCTGGTCAACCCGCAGCTCGCGAAGCTGCTCGACCGGCTGCGCCTGATGGCGCCCGCCGAACTCGACGCGCAGGCGGACGCGGTCCTCGCGCTGCGCTTCGCCGAAGTCGACCCGGCCACCGCGCCGTTCCTGATGGCGGCGCTACAGGTCGTCTGGACGGATCTCGCCAGCCGCGTTTCGCCGGCCGACGTCCCGTACCTCGACCAGCCGGGGTTGTGCCCCGTGTGCGGCACGCATCCGGTCGCGAGCGTCGTGCGGGTCGGCGGCCAGTACCAGGGCTACCGCTTCCTGCAATGCGGGCTGTGCACGACCGAGTGGCACATGGTGCGCACGAAGTGCTCGCATTGCGACTCGACGAAGGGCATCGCGTATCACGGGATCGAGGGTGGCAGCGAAGCCGTCAAGGCCGAATCGTGCGACGAGTGCAAGACCTATCGCAAGATCGGCTATCAGGACAAGGACTACGAGTTCGAGCCGCTGGCGGACGATCTCGCGAGTCTCACGCTCGACCTGTTGATGAACGAGGCCGGCTACCAGCGCAGTTCGCCGAACCCGCTGCTGTGGCCGGACGTCTCGCGGGAAGCGGATTGACGGCAGTCGCCGGGGCGGTGCGCGAGCGCCGGCGCCGGCCGACTGCGAAGCATGAGACTGGAGCCATCACGACGTGACCGAACCGGGTTTGAATGAACTGAACGCCGTGCTGGCGCGCGTGCCGTCGGTCGAGCGTGTGCTGTCGTCGGCGCCGCTGCAACCGCTGCTCGCCGACTATGGCCGCACGCGCGTGCTGAACGCAGTGCGCGCCGAGCTCGAACGCTGGCGTACCGCCGCGCAGCACGATCCGGCGGCCGCCGAACCGCTCGACGAGCCGCGCATCGCCGCGGCCGTCGCGCGCACGCTGGCCGCGCAGAGCGCGGGCGCGGTGCGTACCGTGTTCAACCTGACCGGCACCGTGCTGCACACGAACCTCGGGCGCGCGCTGTTGCCCGACGACGCGGTGCGCGCGGTGGTCGACGTGCTCACGCGGCCGGTCAACCTCGAATTCGATCTTGCCACGGGCCGTCGCGGCGATCGCGACGACCTGATCGACGATCTGCTGTGCGAACTGACGGGCGCGGAAGCCGCGACCGTCGTCAACAACAACGCGGCGGCCGTGCTGCTGGCGCTGTCCGCGCTCGCGACGAAGCGGGAAGTCGTCGTGTCGCGCGGCGAGCTGGTCGAGATCGGCGGCGCATTCCGCATCCCCGACATCATGAGTCGCGCGGGCGCAAGGCTGCGCGAGGTCGGCACCACCAACCGCACCCATCTGCGCGACTACGCGGACGCGATCGGCCCGCGCACCGCGCTTCTGATGAAGGTGCACTGCAGCAACTACGCGATCAGCGGCTTCACGAAGGAAGTGACGCTGGCCGAACTTGCGCCGCTCGCGCGCGAGTACGGGTTGCCCGTCGCCGTCGATCTCGGCAGCGGCACGCTCGCCGATCTGTCGCAATGGGGCCTGCCGCACGAGACGACAGTGCAGGAGACCGTCGCGGCCGGCGCGAACCTCGTCACGTTCAGCGGCGACAAGCTGCTCGGCGGGCCGCAGGCCGGCCTGATCGTCGGCGATCGCGCGCTCGTCGCGAAGATCAAGAAACATCCGCTCAAGCGCGCGCTGCGCGTCGGCAAGCTGACGCTCGCCGCGCTCGAACCCGTGCTGCGGCTCTACCGGGCGCCGGAGTTCCTGCGCGAGCGGCTCACCACGTTGCGCCTGCTGACGCGGCCGCAGCGCGATATCGCCGAGGCCGCCGAACGTGTGCGCCCGGCGTTGCAGGCCGCCCTCGACAGCGGTTTCGACGTGACGGTCGAGCCGATGTTCAGCCAGATCGGCAGCGGTGCGCTGCCGGTCGATCAGTTGCCGAGCGCCGGGCTCGTCGTGCGCACGTCGGACGGCAAGCGCGGCGGCCGTGCGCTCGCGCAACTCGAAAAGAAACTGCGCGAATGGCCGCGTCCGGTGATCGGCCGCATCGCCGACAATGCGCTGCGGCTCGACCTGCGCTGCCTCGAAGCGGCAGATGAAGCGGCATTCGTCGCGCAATGCGTGCAGGTCGCGGGGCCGGCTGCATGATCGTCGGAACCGCAGGGCACATCGACCACGGCAAGACGACGCTGGTGCGCGCGCTGACGGGCGTCGATACCGATCGCTTGAAGGAAGAGAAGGCGCGCGGCATCTCGATCGAACTCGGTTATGCGTATACGCCGCTCGAGAATGGCGACGTGCTCGGCCTGATCGACGTGCCGGGCCACGAGAAGCTGATTCATACGATGGCGGCCGGCGCGTGCGGAATCGACTTCGCGCTGCTCGTGATCGCCGCCGACGACGGCGTGATGCCGCAGACCCGCGAGCATCTCGCGATCCTGCAACTGCTCGGCATCACGCATGGCGCGGTCGCGCTGACGAAGTGCGATCGCGTCGACGCCGCACGCCTGTCGGCGGTGCGCGACGAGATTGCCGCGTGGCTGCACGGCACGACGCTCGACGGCGCGCCGATCTTCGAAACCTGCGCGACGCGCGCGGACGATCCGGGTGTCGCCGCATTGAAGCGTCATCTCGCCGATGCGGCGCTCGCGTGGCGTGCACGCCGCGACGACGGCCTGTTCCGGCTCGCGGTCGATCGCGTGTTCACGCTCGCCGGGCAGGGCACCGTCGTGACGGGTACCGCGTTCGCGGGCCGCGTGGCGACCGGCGACACGCTCGCGATCGTGCGCACCGGCGCCGCCGCGCGCGTGCGCAGCATCCATGCGCAGAACCGGCCGGTCGGCGCGGGCCGCGCGGGCGAGCGCTGCGCGCTGAACCTGGCCGGCATCGACAAGGCGGACGTCGAGCGTGGCGATACCGTCGCGGACGCGCGGCTCGTCGCGACGTCGCCGCGTCTCGACGTCGACCTGAAGTTGCTGGCCGATGCGGGGCTCACGCTGACGCACTGGGCGCCGCTGCACGTGCATCTCGGCACGCTGCATCGCGTCGCGCACGTCGCGCTGCTCGACGGCGATACGCTCGCGGCCGGCCAGCAGATGCGCGTGCAACTGGTGTTCGACGAACCCGTATTCGCGCTGCCGGGCGATCGCTTCATCGTCCGCAATCCGCAGGCGACGCGCACCATCGGCGGCGGCCGCGTGCTCGACCCGTTCGGTCCCGCACGCAAACGCCGTACGCCCGCGCGTCGCGCATGGCTCGACGCATTGGCGGCATGGCTCGACGAAGGGCGGCTCGATGCACTGCTTGCGCAGGCGCCGCTCGGTATCGCACGCACGATGCTCACGCACCTGACGGGCTTCGCGCCCGGCGCGCTCGCGTTGCCGGACGACGCCCTGGCGATCGGCCAGCGCGAGCGCGCGTCGAACGACGGCGCGGTGATCGCGCGAGCGCACTGGAATACGCTGCAGGCGCGGGCGATCGACACGCTGCGCGCGTATCACGAGCGCATGCCGGACGAGCAGGGGCTCGATGCGGCGCGCCTGCGGCGAATGGCGGCGCCGCTCGTCGGCGATGCGCTGTGGCGTGCGCTGGTCGATGCGCTGGTGGATGGCGGGGAGGTTGCGCGAAGCGGGCCGTGGCTGCATCTGCCGTCGCATTCGGTGAGTTTCGATGCGCGCGAGGAAGCGCTGGCGCGGCAACTGCTGCCGCTGATTCGTGCGGGGCGCTTCGATCCGCCGTGGGTCCGCGATCTGGCGCGCGACACGGGCGCGGCCGAGGATGCCGTACGCACGCTGCTGCGCAAGCTCGCGCGACGCGGCGACGTGCACCAGGTCGTGCGCGACCTGTTCTATCACGCGGATGTCGTGCGCGAGCTGGCCGGGCTGGTGGCGCTTCTCGCCCCGACGCGCGGCGGCGGGCTCGATGCGGCGACGTTTCGCGACGCGACTGGGCTCGGCCGCAAGCGCGCGATCCAGATTCTCGAATTCTTCGATCGGGTTGGGTATACTCGCTTCCACCGCGATCTTCACTTCCTGCGGCCTGACAGCGGTTGGGTGGGTATACAGGCGTAGGCGCTCGTCGTTCTTTTGTTTTTCCCACGGAAGGCATTCGTATCCGGTGGTACGGCCGGGCTTCAAATCCGGTTGGGGGTGTCAGACACTCCCGGGTCGGTTCGACTCCGGCTGCCTTCCGCCACATGGGTTTTCGGCGATTCAGGACACTCCAAACAGAGGCCCCGAATGCGCGGGAGTGTGGGTTTTTCTGCCCGATTCGTGCAGCCGAGTCACGATCGCCCGATCTTCTTGACGGCTTCCGCGAGCCGATCGGTGACCAGGTGGGCATATCGCTTGGTCGACGTAGTCGTCTTGTGCCCCAGCACTCCGGCGACCGTGTACAGGTCGATTCCTGCGTTGATCATTTCTGACGCGGCACTGTGCCTCAGGTCGTGTAAGCGAGCGTCGAGATGGCCTGATTTGCGGCGCGCCTTGATCCATTCGTCTTTGATTTTCCAAGCCGGGACGGTGAACTTGACCCGGCGCGCGATCACAGCGATGCGGGGATGAATCGGGATCAGCCGCGGGCGGCCGTTCTTTGTCGTGCCGAGGGAGAACCCGTCTTTGGTCGGGATGGCTCGAAGGATTTCGCTCATGCGCATCCCGGAATAGAACGCGGTGCCGTGGATTCTCCGAAGACGAACGCACGATGACGGCCGACGAGCGCTCGGAAGAGGCAGACCGGAAGGCGGCGAAGAAGCGGGCGGAACAGGTCGACGTGTGCGTTGACGCTCTGACGTGGCAGGAGCGCGCAGCAATCCAGCGACACATGAAGGCGAAGCGAATCGGCGCGATGAATGAGGCATGCCGCGCAACAGTCTGGGGCAATCCGCGCGGACTCGAGCTGTCGGACGCGCATGCGACGTATCAGGCGGCGAAGGGAGCGCTGTATCCGCGCGTGAGGGCGCGCGGCCTGTTGAAGGAGCTGCAACCGGCATAAAATGTGCGGGGCTAGACTTGATCTCTTTGTCGATGCCCGCCCACCAAGGGCAGTGATCGACCCGCAACGGCCTGTCGCGCCACTGCGGCGAATGTCTGCTGACCCGCCCAGACCAGACGCGCGCTTTTCCGACAAAAATTGAATGAGAAGCAGATATTCGGAGCAGTCGCGTTCTTCAAGATTCACCCGTGCCACGTGCGCCCTTGAGTCGTTTGACAAACCATCGACCAGCAGGGCCGGGTGGCGTGTCTTTCCGGTAAACCGCAAACATGGCAATTGGCGGCGTAGCCGGTTGGAAGGCTTCGATATTCAAAGGAACCAGTGTGCCGGCAGCCAGGTCCGCCTGGACCATCGCCACCGGCATATGCCCCCATCCGAACCCGGCACGCAGGAATGCATGCTTGGCACCTAGATCGGCAAGCCGCCAGATCTGCGGCGAGAACACGCCGAAAGTGGCGCCTTCGGTTAGCGTGGTGCGATCGGTCAGCACGAGTTGAACGTGGTCTTTGAGTTCGCTTGGGCGGATGATTTCCTTGTGCGATGCCAATGCGTGCGAAGGCGCGGCGACGGTAACCATGGGCACGTCAAGCAGCTTCTCCGCATCCAGAACCTCCGGTACCGATGGCATCGAGCCGCTGATCCCGAGCCTGCACGCCTGTGCGAGTACGGGTTGCATGACGGCGCCAAGCGCCTCTACGTAGAGCCTTAACGGCGTATGAGGAAACTCCCTGCGAAATGCTCCAACGGCATCTGTCAGCGATGCCAGCGGGTACATAACGTCCACCACGACCGACAACTCGGGTTCGAGTCCGTCGGATATCGCCCGCGCCTTGGACTTGAAGCCGTCCATTCCGCTTACCACCAGCCGCGCCTGAGCAAGGAGCGCCGTCCCTTGCTCGGTCAAGCGAGGGTAGCGCCCGGCGCGATCGAATAGCTGCACGCCGATCTGGCCTTCAAGATTGGCCAGAGTATGGCTGACCACCGACTGCGCGCGTGAGAGTTTGCGGCCCGCGGCAGAAAAGCTGCCTTCATCCGCGGCGGCGATGAAGGTACGGAGCTGGTCCAACGAGATGGCGTCGAGCATGTATCTATACGACAGATGGATAGCATCTAGAAATATAGGCTTCCTGGATACCTGTCAAGTCTCTACTCTTCGGTCATCCACTCTTTGAAAAGGATGACCAAGATGAACCCGAACCTGAACGTCAACATCAACGCCAACATCAACAACCGTTCCGCCGTGCCGGCGATTGGCCGCACGCTCCTTGCCGTCATTTTCCTTGTCAGCGGCATCGGCAAACTTCTGGCCCCGGGGGCAACCATGGCCTACATCGGATCGCTGGGCCTGCCAGCGCCCGTACTGGGCCTGATCGGCGCAACGGTACTGGAACTGGCTGGCGCCGTGCTGCTGGCAGCCGGTTACAAGACGCGGCTGGTAGCGCTGCTGTTGGCGGCATACGCCCTGGTGACCGCGCTGATTTTTCACCACGCGCTGGCCGACCAGAACCAGATGTTCCATTTCCTGAAAAACCTCGCCATGGCCGGCGGCCTGTTGCAGGTCGTGGCGTTCGGCGCCGGAGCCTTCAGCGTTGACAACCGCCGCGCGCCGGCCCGGCGGGCAGTGGCCTGACGGTATTCATCCAGAGGAGAAACGCATCATGAGCATCGCAACAGAACTTTTGCAGCAACACCTCCAATGGTTGGTGGGCGATCAGCAGCAATGGCAGCAACTGATCGCCGACGACATCGTGTGGGATTTGCCCTACGCCCCCAGCCTGGGCCATCCGTTGCAGCTCGACGGACGCGACGCAGTGCGGCGGCATGTGGACTGGTTCGTGGGCGCGGTCAAGGACTTCCGCTTCTTCGACCCCGTGATCATCGCCACCGACGACCCCCAGCGCGCCGTCGCGCGAGTGCGTGCCGAAGGGCTGATTTCCGCCACTGGTCGGGCGTACCGGCAGGAGTACGTCGTATTCCTCACCGCCCGTGATGGCCGAATCGCGCACCTGCGCGAGTATTTCGATCCGGTGCAGGCCGCACTGGCACTTGATGCCCCCATCGTGGGTGTCTCCTCCAGGAGCATCTAATGAAAGCCATACGTGTTGCTGCCTATGGCAGCCCGGACATCATGACGCTGGCCGAACTGGACGACCCCGTGCCCGGCGATAACGAAGTGCTGATCGATGTCGCCGCTGCGTCCGTGAATCCGATTGACTGGAAGATCGTCAGTGGCGCGATGAAGGCGTTCATCCCGTTGCCGTTACCGTTCACACCAGGCGTGGATGCCGCGGGCACCGTCATCGCAGTAGGGCGCAACGTCACCACGTTGGCGCCAGGCGACGAGGTGATGGGATTTATCGGCATCGTCGGCGCCTTCGCCACGCGCGCCGTTGTCGACGCTGCTCGGCTTGCGCGCAAACCGGCGTCTCTTGGTTTCCTGGGGGCGGCCGCTATTCCGGCTGCGTCGCTTACGGCGTGGCAGGCGCTGCACGAACATGGCGCGTTGCAGGCCGGTCAATCAGTTCTGGTTCACGCTGCGGCAGGTGGTGTGGGCAGCGTTGCCGTGCAGCTCGCCAAACAGGCCGGCGCCAGCGTGACCGGCACCGCGTCGGCCGGCAATCGGGACTACGTGCAAAGCCTAGGTGCCACGGACGTGATCGACTACGCAGCGGAAGATTTTGCGGCGCGCGCGTCGAAATTTGATGTGGTGCTGGACCTCCTGGGCGGCGATACGCAGGTGCGATCATGGTCTGTGCTGAAGCCGGGCGGAATACTGGTGTCCACCGTCAGCAAGCCGGACCCTGCGCGCGGCCATGATGTCGGTGCCACGGGCAAAAACTTTGCCACCCGTGCCGATGGATCGCTGCTTGCAACGTTGGCCGCACTTTATGCCTCAGGCGAGTTGCGCACCCACATTGATTCGGTCTTTTCCTTGCCGGAGGCAAGCCATGCCCTTGCACGGAGCATGAGCGGCCACGTGCGCGGCAAGGTGACACTCGATGTAGCCGCTTAGCAAAGCCTACGTCCCGAAGCGGACCGCCGGAGAGAGCGTGAATGATTCGCGCATGTCGCGCACTTCCTCGACCGGTGTCCGCCCAAACAGGCGCTTGAACTCCCGGCTGAACTGGGACGCGCTTTCGTACCCAACTCGTCCGGCTGCCGCCGCCGCAGTCACACCATCCCGGATCATCATGAGGCGCGCCTGATGAAGTCGGGTGGACTTGATGTACTGGATCGGCGATGTCTGGGTCACCGTACGGAAGTTAGCGTGAAACGCAGGAACGCTCATGCCCGCTTCCTCGGCAAGACGCGCGACATTGAGCGGCTCCGCATATTCGGTGTGGATCCGCTTGAGTGCCCGCGCCACGCGTCCGAAGCGGCCATGATGTGCCAGCGCGGCACGCATTGCCGCTCCCTGTTCGCCACTGAGTACGCGATAGCAGATTTCGCGCACGATCGCCGGCCCGAGTACCTGTGCATCGAGTGGCTCTGTCAACGCTTCCAGTAACCGTATTGTCGCGCCCGCGAGGTTGCCGTCCAGCGGTGTGGAGACGATTCCCGCTGGCGCCGCTTTGGGATGCTGCCTGGCCGCACCGATCTGCGCGATCAGCTCGCTCAGCTCGAGCAGGTCCAGCCGGATTGATACCGCAAGCATCGGCTCGTCTGGCGAGGCCTGCGTTTCCGTCGAGAACGGTAGCGGGACGGACAGCACGAGATAGTGCTGCGCATCGTAAACGTAGACCTCGTTTCCCAGGAATCCAAGCTTGCGCCCCTGGCAAACGATCACGATGCTCGGCTCGTACAAAACGGGCGTGCGCCCGAGCGGGCGATCCGAGCGCATCAGCCGCACGCTGTCGAGCGCCGACTGGGTGTAACCCTCGTTGGGCGCAAGTTTCTCCAGTAGCCGGACCATCCGGATGGAATCCGTATTGCGAATGTTCGGCACCACACTCTCCCGAAGTTTCGACAGACAGCATTTTATTCACTCCCGCTGTATGCACCAACCGAGTCAATAGGATTAGGCAAAGATGGCATCGCTCCATGTATTCGCCTGCGATGCCGTCTTCTCTACCATTCATTCACCGGCCGATGAACACGTAGCGCTTCTACAGGCCGAGCTCCGGCAACGTCGTCCTCCGAGCTATCAGTGACAGGCGCGGCCAATTTCGAACCAACAATAGGAGTGTGAAAGATGGCAATCCCATCCACCGAGTCCAAAGTCATTCTGATCACCGGCGCAAGCAGCGGCATTGGCGAGGGCGC
Organism: Burkholderia sp. Bp9004; assembly: GCF_003858025.1. Lineage (NCBI taxonomy): Bacteria > Pseudomonadati > Pseudomonadota > Betaproteobacteria > Burkholderiales > Burkholderiaceae > Burkholderia > Burkholderia sp. Bp9004. The sequence goes on from NZ_QTQD01000032.1 coordinate 70,195, forward strand.
CGTCCGTTTGCTCGCCGCGCAAGGCCATCGGCTTGTGATTGGTGCGCGCCGCACCGACCGGCTCGTCGAGCTGGCGGAGTCGCTGCAGTCAGCCGGCGGCATCGTCCGCTACCGCGAACTCGACGTCACCTCAGCTGAGGACGTCGCGGCCTTCGCGCGCTTTGCGCTCGATACGTTTGGCCGCATTGACGTGCTTGTCAACAATGCCGGCGTGATGCCCCTGTCGCCTTTGAACGCGCTGAAGATCACCGAGTGGAACCGGATGATCGACGTAAACATTCGGGGCGTACTGCACGGCATTGCGGCGGTCCTGCCGTCCATGGAGCAGCAGGGCCAAGGCCAGATCATCAATATCTCCTCGATCGGTGGGCTGTCCGTAACGCCGACCGCAGCCGTCTACTGCGCCACCAAGTTCGCTGTGCGTGCCATTTCCGACGGGCTGCGCCAGGAGACCGACAAGGTCCGCGTGACGGTGATCTGCCCGGGCGTCGTGGAGTCCGAACTGGCCGATTCGATTTCCGACGACACTGCGCGGTCAGCCATGCAGGAGTTCCGCCGCATTGCCATCACACCCGACGCCATCGCCCGCGCCATCGCCTACGCCGTGGAGCAGCCGGCGGATGTCGACGTCAGCGAAATAGTCGTGCGGCCTACCGCAAGCCCGTTCTGAAAGTTGGGCACCTGTCACTCCCCCCGATCTGGCAAACCATCAAGGAAACCATCATGGCATCACGCAATCGAGAAACCGGAGCCTTCGCGGGCAAAGTCGCTATCGTTACCGGCGCGGCCAGCGGCATTGGCCTGGCGACTACGGAACTGCTCCATGCCGAGGGTGCAAACGTAATCGCGGTGGGGCGCAGCGCCAATGTCGAGGCGCTCGCCCGCCCCGGCGTCGTGCCCCTCATCGCCGACGTCGCGCGCGAGGAAAGCGCCGTGCAGGCCGTCGCAGCTGCGGTGGACAAATTCGGCAAGCTCGACATCCTCGTCAACAATGCCGCGATCATCATCAACAAGCCCGTCGTTGAAATGTCGCTTGAAGACTGGAACAGCATCCAGTCAGTCAACGCCACAGGTGCGTTTCTGTTCTCACGGGAAGCCATGCGCGTGATGGTGCCGGCAAAGACCGGCGCCATCGTCAACGTGGGTTCATACGCGTGCTATCAGGCATTCCCGACGATCGCAGCCTATGCGGCCTCGAAGGGGGCGCTGGCACAGTTGACGCGCGCATTGTCGCTGGAAGCCATCGAGCATGGTATTCGCGTCAATGCGGTCGGCTCGGGCGACGTCATCACCAACATCACCAATCACATCCACGCTGACGGTCAGGCATTCCTGGCCGAGCACGGCAAAAAGGCGCCAATCCGCCGCGCGGCCCAGCCGAAGGAAATTGCAGAGGTGATTGCCTTCCTGGCATCGGAAAAGGCCAGCTTCATGGTTGGCGCCGTGGTGATGGCCGACGGCGGCATGAGCGTCGCACTCCCGTAACGACATTGCACACCCAATCTTCAACTACTCAAGGACTTTCGTCATGAAATCAGCATCCCGTACCTGGTTTATCACTGGTGCTTCGAAAGGCGTCGGCCAGAAGCTCGTCCATCATCTGCTTGAGCAGGGCCACCGCGTGGCCGCGACGTCGCGCACCGCAGCTTCGCTGACGGAAGCGTTCGGTCAGGCATCCGACGACTTCCTTCCGCTCGAAGTGGACCTTACCAGCGAACAGAGCATCCGACAGGCAATCGAGAAGTCCGTGCAGACATTTGGCGCCATCGATGTGGTCGTGAATAACGCCGGATATGCGCAGCAAGGAACGGTCGAGGCACTCTCCGACGGCGAGCTTCGTCAGAATTTCGAAGTTAACTTTTTTTCTCCAATGGCTGTACTTCGCTATGCACTGCCGCATCTGCGCAGGCAGCGCAGCGGACACATCATCAACATCTCGTCGATTGTCGGCTACCAGGGCGGATATGCCGGCTGGGGCAGCTACGTTTCGAGCAAGTTCGCGCTGGCGGGTTTGACGGAGTCGCTGGCCGCCGAAGTTGCTGAACTCGGCATTCGCGCCACGGTGGTGTATCCGGGCCCAGTTCGCACCGACTTCCTGTCGAGCGGCGCGCTGGCAGTGGCAAAGCGGCAGATCGACGACTATGCGGAGGCAAAGGCGTCGCTCGACCTGCACCTGGACACGCTGCACGGCCGTCAGGCGGGGGACCCAGACAAGCTGGCACTGCTGATCATCCAGGCAGCCAGTGTCGAGACGCCGCCCCTGCATCTATTCGCCGGCAAGATCGCCAACGAACTCGCAGCAGTCAAGGCTAACGCTGTCGCACAAGATCTCGACGCGTGGAGGGGCTCTTCCGAAGCCACCGACTTCGCGGACTGAGTCCGGGGCGACGCCTCCGATACCGAAGGAGGCGCTGTCGCTTAGTACCGGCTGAACCGCACCGAATTTGGTGGAGGCTCGTATTCTTGAGAGAATCGAGCCACGAACAAGAAGGCAAGCAAGTTTTCCCCGGAAGTCCGAGAGTGTGCAGTGCGCCTGGTACGCGAGCGACGTAGTGAACATCCGTCGATGTGATGCTGCCTGTTTGGTGCGGCGCAGTCTGATACGCACAAAGTGCTTGTAAACCCCATCTCGTTTCGCTATACCGACAATGTCGGGCGTGAGGTGCGACCAAATAAATCCCGCTCGGATTACGGCTAGTAGTGCTGACGGAAATCAACGAAGGTCACTTATCTCGGTGCACTTTCCCTCAAAGCCCGGCGGGGCAATTTGGTTGCAACGCAGCAAGACGGTGCTGCCTAAGCGCTCACCTCAACCTATCGAGGCGCGACCTCAACTTCTTCTTCATTTTTTGGAGAGCATGCATTAGTCTGATAATTCAGATTCGGCTGAGGAAGTCCTCTCGCGGCGCCGCGAAGCAATAGCGGCATAGGCGTGAACTCATCAGTCGTGGTTTTTTATTTCGGCTCACTTCGGTCGGCCAGCCACGCACGACGCATCGTCATTGCTATCGTCGTCGGCGCAATGATCCATCTCCGCGCGCGGATATACCTCGCGCGCTTTGTCGCGACAAAAGTTTCGATCTTGTCGTAATGGATGCAAAGCTCTCTCGCATAGACCCTCATCCAATTTGTAAAAATACGGAGTGTGCGATGGAATTCGATCAGAAAGTTCAAATCGGTCTGGCCGCGGCCCGGTGGTGTTCGCGCGCCACAAAAATGTTGTTGCCCGACGAGGATTTCAAGAACCGGACAGTTGTCAGCGACGGGAAAGTAGTACAGCAAGATAGCGCCCATGACTGGGCCGCTGCCAATGGATGGCTGGCTATCACCGGCACGTTCGAAAGGTTAGAGCCGACAGTCTGGGCGTTGATGGCGAAGGAGGGCGATGATGTGACGATCGCATTTCGAGGCACCAGCTTCGCCAGCGATTGGATGACTTATAATTCCCCCCTGTGGGACGCTTTGCCCCAAGCCTTGGAGTTCTTCCGCGGTGGCCATTGGCGCGGAGCCAAGCACGACATGCCGGATTTTCCCGCTCAACTCGGAGTCGGGCCGAATGGCTATGAAGCCCCTTCCGGATTCTTGACTCTCTATTTTGTGCTCCGCAATGCGCTACTCTCTACGTACAAATCGCTGATCGCGCACACTCCGCCGAAAAGAATACTGATCTTTGGCCACAGTCTCGGGTGCACTGCTGCGCAGTTTCTGTATGTAGATCTCTTAAATGCCTACGAGAGCGGGGCATTTCGGAATGAATCGAGACCACAGTTTACGGTTGGTCTGCTAGCTTCACCTCGATGCTTCGTCAAACGCACTCTGCCCATAGTTCCGAGCAGCGACGCCGTCGTTCGCTTCGAAGTGCTAACGGACCCCGTGCCGTCAGTGCCCAAATACGGTGTCAGCCGACAGATATTCGAGTGGGAGGTGGGTTTTGCCGGAGGGGGCAAAAGCCCTTATATGAGTAGCGAGGAATTGGTTGCATTAGGAGATCACTTTCCCATCTGGGGGGCAGGAGATGCACGTACCCTGCACATCCTGACCAAGGTATTGCTAAGTGTCGCTTCTCGCTTTCCCAATTTGGCCCAACCTGTCGCGAATGCGGCGTTCCGTTGGGCACCGCGAATCCTGCACCACTTCATCCAGGTCTACGAAGAGTCCCTGCAGTCCATGGCCAGTCAGCCGGCCCAACCGCTGGGAGTTGTCACACACGCAGCCTTGACTATCCGCACCGCCGACAAGTTTTCAGCGGGAACCGACAATCCGGTGACGATTGATTTCGCAGAACACAGCACCAGAATCGACCACAACTTCAGTCCCAACCACAAATTTCAGCAGGGAGATCAAACGACGATTGATCTGCAGGTTGATAATGGTTGGGTTGCCGAACGACTTCGGGAGACAAGGCTGGTCGTGAAGGTCGAAAATCGCGAATCAGCTGCTCCTCAATGGCTACCGAAACGGGTTGAACTTGTTCTGTCAGTGGAGGGTGGCCCCGCGTTGCAGAATTCCTGGGAATTTGAGGACCTATGGGTAGATCCGAAATCAAACGATTCGAATCAGATCATTCGCTCAGTATGGCCGTCGATCTGGCAGCGTCCACTATTAGTCGACGCCACACCGTTTTCACTCCAGCAGTCGATCGCTTCCGAAAAGGACAACAGGCGAAAGTTTTTCGATGTTCAAGGTAATCCAACGGCTGCCGAGAACAATACGAATGTGGTTGCATTCGCCGCATCATCCGATGGGGGAAAACAAAGAAATCGTCAGTTCCATGCGATTTACGACGAAGGTAGCGGTGCCTACCGGATATTTGCAGCCCAGATCAAGACGAGTGCAGGCGAACCACTATCCATCCATATGCGAAACAAGAGTCTCGACGGTTCTCTCGTTCTGCATGAGCCGGATTTCACCGGCGGGTCCCTTGAGTTCTGGATTTTCCTTCCTCTGGGGGAAGGTGATTATCACATCGTTTTGAAGCAACGGCCTGATCTCAGCATTTCTGACGACGGGGACCGGTTACGCCTGACTCCGCTCCAACATGGCGGTCAGCACCGCTGTTGGCGGCTGGACTACATTTGACACGTTAGCGATCAAGATCCGCACGCCATTTCAGTGGGCTCACTCTGGAAGTAGATCTTGTGTAATTTGGGGGTTGTAAACTCGCTCGCGTTTCGCTATATTGACGACCTCGGGCGCGAGGTGCGCCCAAATGAAGCCCGCCGGATGTCCGCGCGGGCTTTTTGATTGGAGCGTACGGTGCCAAGACTGCCAATCGTCCTCACTGTGGTGGTGTTGCTGACTGCATGTACCAGCAAAGACGATGCGGCGTGGGCGCTTCGTGGTTACCCAATTCACGACGTTAAAGTCGGCGGATACGTGCCCTTTGCATGCGATGGAGCCAAGCGAATGGGCCGCCGCTACTCTGCGACGGACAACAAAACAGGAGCTCACGTTGAAGGCATACTATGCGTCAACCTGTTCAGCACCGTGACCGACATAACTGAGGTCGAGCGCAGCAAGTAACCGCTCGAGCCGTCTGATTGCACAAGCCCGCAAGGTGAAAGCCTCGCGGGCTTTTTCGTTTATGCGTCCAATCCGCATGAGGTGCTGAGCGGCCCCCAGTAAACAGTGCCATGATGTAAGCGAGTTTTCGGCGGACTTTTTCAGTATGAAAGGAGCCGTACGATGAAACGCAAGCGCTTCAGTGTCGAGCAGATCGCGTGTTGATTTTCACCGAGTCCTCATCCACGGTATGTCAATTCGGCATGCTTATCAAAGCGGGTGGATCATCATGATCGATCCCGACTGGAACCGGCTCGAGGTTGCGCGCCGGTTCGGCGCAACCGACTGCATCGACGCTCGCGCGGGCGACACGGCCGGCGAGATCATGACCTTGACCTTGACCGACGGGATCGGCGTCGACTGCGCGATCGAGGCGGTCGGCATCGCCTGGCGTGAACGGGGGACGCTGCGAGTCGTCGACGGCGCAGTCGGGCAATCCGGGCGGCACCGCGTTTTTTCTACGGACAGCCGGAACGGTGTCAGCGCTTGATAAAAGTCAACGATGCGGATTCCGAAGCTTCGAAGATGAACGTGTGGCTTCGCCTGCCGCGTTCGATGGTTTCGTGCGGCAGGCGGCGCGGGCGGGTGCAGAACCCGGTCCGCCGTCTTGCAGGCCGCCGCTGCGGCATCCGGCGCGCAGTGCCGGGTAGCGTGGCCGTGCGGTTCCCACGCGTGGACGGCTGTCCGGTGCCGATGATTTCCGCGGCCCGGGCTACCCATGCGGATGCCTGAAACGTCGCAGTCGTCATCCCTTTCCAGGAGAGCGGCATGTTTCCCAACGATTTTCGCCAGTGTTTTGCCAACGTTGCGATCTTCGCGTCGCAAGCCGGGCTCATCGCAACGGTGCACGCCATGCTGGCCCACGACGGCTGGGCGCTCTATGTCGGCATGCTGGCCTGTTGTTCGGGCGTCGGGGGATTGATCGCGATGCGGCGGCCGGCGATCCCGCGAGTCGTGCGGGTCCGGCGCGATCGGCTGTAGCCGGATGCCTGATGGCGCCCGGGATGAAACCGCCCCGGCTTTCGTGCGGGTCCAGCCGTGCGTGTTGCCGAAGGTCCGGTTGTCCGACCCGCGCACCGATCGGGCCTGCGGCTGTTGCCGGCGCAGATCGCCGATGCCGGCACCGTCTCCAGCTGAGCGAGCCGGCGGCGGGTTGCCGCCGCGCTGCCGGCCGGCTGGATGCTCGGCACCGACTTCGCGAGACCGGCGCGGGTTGGCGGACAGCGTGCGGCGATGTCCGTCGCTTGACTCATATCAACGATGCAAACCCAGCGCCACGGAAGATGGATGCACGAAATCGGGCATTGCGAACGCACCACACTGAAGATGAAGAACCGGCTCTCGCCGTCAATCGGTGCGATCAACAGGAGCGGAACATGGGAATCGGGATGCAGATCGCCTACTTCGGCTTCGCCGGGTCGGCTCGGCTGGAGGCGGAAGCGAGCATCCAGCTGATGCGCCTCGAGCCGTTCTGTACGCAACTGGCCGGCTGCCATCTCGCGATCGAGGCCATGGGCATGTCGGCCCGCGAGCCGACGTATGACGTACGACTCGATCTGATCACACGCAACGGGGAATTCCGTCCCGTTCCGCATATGACGGGCGCGGATCCCTTGGACGCGCTGCAGCGGGCGTTCGATCTTGCGGAGTGGCAGCTCGCCGGGACCGCCACCGCCGAAACCCACGAGAACCCGCGCTGACACGTTCCGCGCATCGGACGCGATTCGCCGTGGCACGACGCATCGGTCCGCTGCGGTTCGCCTGGCGGGAGTCGATCCGCCAGGGCGATGGGGGCGGCGCAGCCGGCGCCGCTGGTCCGACTAATCTTCTTCGTCGCCCGTGAATATCTCGTGCTCCGGTATCTCCGCCGTATCGTCGACACACTGCACCCGCCATTCGCCAGGCACGGGCGCCTGCCGGGCATCGCGCAGCCAGCGCGCGATGCCGGCCTGGCCTTCGAACGGCGCGGACGGTGTGTCGAGGCTGAAATCGTCGAGCCAGCACAGGGCGCCGGCGTTGTCGGGGCCCGTCATCAGGGTGGCGCTACCGTCGCGGACGAGCGTCCCCCACGCGGGCAGGTCCATCCCCGCATGACCTTCGCGCGACCAGCGGCCCATGGCCGTGTCGATCCAGAGAATGGCATAGGCCGAAGGGTTGTCGCAGGCGAAAGTATCGAGATGCAGGGTGATTCGCACGATGGGCTCCGAATCGATGAAGGAGGGCGGCCGCCGTCACCGGCGGCCGACGCTTTTACTGGCTCATGACTCAGCGAGTCAACGTATGCGCGTGCCAGGAGGACAGCGAGCCGCCACGCTCGGCGGGCAGCCGCATCGCGGTGTCACCCCAGTGCGCGCGGCCGCCCAGTCTCAGCTTGTTCGCGAGCAAGTCCTCGACACGCGGCGTGTCCCGATACCGTTCCGCGATCTGGTGTAACGACGGTGCGAGGAACGACATGTCGGCGGTGTGGCAGAACATGCATTGATGCGGGTCGACGAGCGCGGCGGGCGCCGGCACCTGGGCGGACGCCGTCCCAACCGCGAGCCACGCGAGTGCGGGCAGGTCTCCCGGCATGCGTGTCACAGGAGCGCTCGCCATCGCGCGGTGTCCGGCAAGTTATCCAGTCTATGCGTGGTCCCAGGCCGGCGATTGACGCAAGTCAAACTCCGGAACACCCTCGCCGGCCGGCTGGATCCGCGGCCGGGGCCGCGCGTCGATCCGGGGCTTGTTGACTCACGTCAAGCGCGGTGGCGCTCCCGCGCGTTTCAATGGATTCAGCCAAGACGACCGTGGATGAAGGCCTTGGCCTTGCGGGAGGGCGGTGATGAACCAGGATCGGTTGTTCGCGTCGTTGGCGGCCTTGGCGCGCGACCTGTCGATTTCGGATGACGCATTGCGACGTATGCTCGACGACGAAATCGCGACGCTGACGAAAGATGCCCGCGTGCATGATTACCTGCGGATATTCGCGATCCGTCGCCTGAGCCTGCGCATGCGGTCGCCGGACGCTGCAGGCCGGTATCCGGGGCCGAAACCGGGAGGCTAGGCGGCGGCCAGCGCTCAGACGCGCGCGAGCCCGGCCAGATCGATGATATGGATCTGCTTGCCGTGCGGCGCGATCAGTCCGTCGCGCTGGAATTTCGACAGCATCCGGCTGACCGTTTCGAGCTTGATGCCGAGGTAGCAGCCGATCTCCTCGCGCGTCATGCGCAGGTTGAAATCCGCCGACGAATAGCCGCGCGCCTTGAAGCGTTCGGACAGGTTCAGCAGGAACTCCGCGACTCGCTGTTCCGCCGACATCGTGCCAAGCAGCATCATCAGGCCCGACTCGCGCACGATCTCGCCGCTCATCATCTTGTGGAGATGGTGCTGCATCGACCGCACCTTGGCGCAAACCTTCTCCAACTGGCCGAACGGGATGATGCAGACCGTGCTGTCCTCCAGCGCGATCGCATCGCCGTTGTGACGCCCGCTGCACACGCCGTCGAGACCGAGCGTTTCCCCGACGATCTGGAATCCGGTCACTTGCTCCTGGCCGTCGCGATGCATGACGATCGTCTTGAATGAGCCGGTGCGGACCGAATAGAGGCTCTGGAACGTATCGTGCGCGCGGAACAGCGACTCGCCCCGCTTGACCGAGCGGGTCGTGCAGACGACCTCGTCGAGGATGGCCAGGTCTGCATCGTCGAGTTCCGCCGGCATGCACGCCGAACGGACCGAGCAGGTCGAGCAGTGCGCGCCGGGGTGCTTCAATCGCTCGTCCCGATCGACGGGATGAAGTGCGAGCGTCATCCCGTACGCGACGGCGGGACGGGCATTTTCGTGGGCTTGGGCGGTCGGCATGATCTGCTCCTCGTCACTCGGTCGGGTGCGGCGCCACTGCATGGATGGTGCGTCATGCAGTGGCGCGGTCGATCTGGCCGAAAAATTCGTTCCTGGTCATTTGCAGGCCGTGCACAGCTCGGAATCTGGCGATTTAGTCTGTGCGACGGCCGCGATCCGGTACGCGGAACAACAGTGCTGCGCCATTGTCGCGCGACGCTGGCGACGGCATGATCGGCGCCCGGAACTCCCTATGAATCAGTATGGTTCGCGCGCGGCCAGACCGAAATCGGCAGGGATGGAAAGTCACGTAGGGTTTGGAGAACGGCTGTAGGAGGATGCTGACAACGGCTGCGGCGGTTGAAAACCCGCGTTGGCGTCGCCCGGGTGCTCCAGCGTGGGTAAGCGCCTGCCGTCGGCTGTCAGATGCCGTCCTGGTCGTCGCGAGTGCTGCATCGCATGACGCTCGAGCGCCGCATCGTGCGGCATGGCACCGTCCCGGATCAGAAAGGCTGCCGCCGCCATCGATGCGATGCCGCCGCCGACCAGATAGAACCGGCTGCTGTCCCGATCGATGCCGGCCGCGCGTCGGCGAGCGGCTCGATCCGAATCCTGTGTGCTGCGTTGCATGGAAAAGCCCCGGGTCAGATCGATTGAAACCCCCTGTCGACGTTCGAGGACGCCGTATCGCGCTGCTGCAATTCGCAAGCGCGCGAGGCCCTGTAATGCGGGTACGGCGCCGGATGGGCTTGATGTGAGTCAAGGTGCTCGGTTGCCCGAGGGGCGAGATTGAGTATGGGCGTGGCCAGGACGAAGCACGACCGCACGACTGCGATCCGAGGAGAATCGACGATGGGAAACGACTTTCGACAGGGGGCGCGAGCAGAAGAGTCGCCGCGCGTATTGGGCGGCGACGACGTCGGCCTTCGGCAGTATGTACGGCGCATCTACAACTATATGGCCGGGGGCCTGGCGCTGACGGGTGCCGTTGCGTACCTCGGCGCGTCAACCGGGTTTTACCGGTCGATCGCCGGAACACCCCTCTTCTGGGTGCTGCTGCTCGCACCGCTGGCGCTGGTCATGTTTCTGAGCTTCCGCATCGAGCACATCAGCTTCGGCGCGGCGCAGATCAGTTTCTGGGCCTACGCCGCGCTGGTCGGGTTCTCCCTTTCCGGCATCTTCCTCGTGTATACGGGCGAGAGCATTGCGCGCGTTTTCTTCATCAGCGCGGCCACGTTCGGTGCAACGAGCCTCTACGGCTACACGACACGGGCCGATCTCTCGCGCTTCGGCTCCTTTCTGTTCATGGGACTGATCGGCATCATCATCGCGGGGGTCGTGAATCTCTTCCTGGTTTCGTCCGCGCTGCAGTTTGTCGTTTCCGTGATCGGCGTGCTCGTGTTCACGGGACTCACCGCGTACGACACGCAACGCATCAAGCGCATCTACATAGCGGACGAAGAATACGAGATCGCCGGCAAGAAGGCGATCCTGGGGGCGCTTGCGCTCTATCTCGACTTTCTCAACCTCTTCCTGATGCTGATGCGGCTCTTTGGTAGCCGCCGCAGCTAGGCGAGCGGTGGCGGCCAGGGGCAGGGGGCCGTACGACAAGCCCCGGCGGGATCACCGCCGGAGCAAACAGGCGCCGGGATGAATCTGGCCCGGCCACCCGACACCGGTCGCACATTACGTCGGTTTGGTTTGAACGTTGACGCCGCCCAACGCCTCGAGCGCGGCGAGTCGGGCATTCACCAGCTCTGCATGCAGCTTGATCGCCCGGATCAGAAATTGCACATCCTCGTTTTCGCTTTTCGAAGCAAGGTCATCAAATTCGGCCCATAGCTCATTTATCCGTTCGGTGCGCATGGCGACCTCCTTTGGCGTGTATAGATGACGTTGTACGGCAGGCTGGAATACCCTTGACGCCGTATGAACAGCATCGGCACGTGCCCGTCTTGCGTGCTGATCTGGATCAAGGGGGCGCCACTTCGGGGTATCGCTCGATATTCGGCACCGGATTCGACGGACCCCTGCCTCGCCCTAGGTGCGCGTGTCGCGGCGCTCGGTTCGTGCCGCCGGACTTTGTACGGCAGCGTGCAGACGAGACGCATTCCCGACCCCATGCTTTAAAACAAATCAGTGCCAGTAAATCGCCCGTCATCGCGGGTTGGTTCGCTTACCGAATGAATGAGTGTCTGCCATGATCAAAATGGTGATTTCCGATGCGCATGCTGTCATGCGGGCAGGTGTGCGTAGCGTCCTCGCGGAGGTTGACGACGTCGAGGTCGCCGGTGAAGCCACAGATGGCGCCGGCACGCTCGAACTCGTGAGCGCTGTGAAGCCGCGCGTGTTGTCGCTCGGATTGGCGATGTCCGGCATTCACGGGGTCGAACTCATCAGGAAAATCAAGAAGGAGCATCAGGAGGTTCGGGTGCTCGTTCTGACCGCGCAGTCCGAACAGACCCATGCGGTGCGGGCGTTCAGGGCCGGGGCTTCGGGATATCTTTCGAAGACTTGCTCGCGGTCGGACCTGATCGACGCGGTTCGAAAGCTTGCCGACGGTGGGGTATACGTGAGCACGATGGTGGGCGATCTGCTGGCGCAAGTCACCAACGGCGACAGTGAGGCGCTCGCACATCATCGCCTGACCGCGCGGGAGTTCGAGATCCTGGTCGGCCTGGCATCAGGACAATCGATTTCGCAAATGGCCGGAAGCCTGGACCTCAGCATCAAGACAGTCAGCACATACAAGTCGCGCATTCTGGAAAAACTGGACCTGAATAACGAATCAGACATGGTTCGCTTTGCGCTACGTCACCAGTTGCTGGATCTTGGTGTTGACGGAAGCCGTTAAAACGACCGGGAATCGTCCGCGTGGAAGCGGATCGCTCGCTAACGTCGAGATGCGGAGCCGCCATGCGATGCACGATCGTTCTTGAGTTCGATAATGGCAATGCGAGTGTGGTGAGGGGCCGCAGGTCATGCGGTTTCACAGGGCCACGGAGGAAGTGTGGCGGTCAACTCGTCCCGGACGCTGCGTCAAGCTTTTCTTCCGCAACAGCTGGCGGCAGTCCGTCGTTGAACCGATGGGGCCGTATCCAGTTGTACCGGTTTCAGGAGTAGTACGGCGACGAGAATTCGACTGCAGTAAACCGCAGCGGTAATGACCGGCTGCCGTCCGGATGAATTGTGGCGCAAAATTTTCGCACGGGTCCCCGCCCTGAAAGAAGCCGAGAGCGACTCGGCATCTATCTGTCTGGAATCAAGATGATGTTCCTGATCGCCCGGAGTGATAGGATGACAAAATATGAATGAAGGGCCACCATGGACGATCTCATATTCAGTACAACAACACATTGCGCACGCATTCGTGTAATGGAATCTGCTCACGGTACGTTCCGGGGATATGTGTATCTGCGCCGCGCCGCTGAAGGGCCGAACGATGATTCCCCATACCAGACTGATACTGACAGAGAGCAGTACGATCTCGCGCTGGAAGACGCCAAGATCCTCGCGCAACGTCTGCTTCGCGAACTCGAGTCCTAAGCGCAACGCCTCGCGTCGCCGGAGCATCTGGTAGGCGCTGCATCAAGAGTGACGTGTGTCTGGTCAGCAATCCATCATCGAGAATCATTTTCTGGCAGCATGGCCGGAAGTAGTTCCTGTGCAAATTTCGCACGCGCCCTGAAAGACGAGTTCCGCCAAGGCGCGTCGATGCAGCGACTGTTGTTGCGCTACATCCAGGCGCTCATCACTCAAATGGCACAGACTGTTGATTTGCACCGAATCCTGACCCTCCATGGGTCAAGATTTGGTACAAATCAACAGTCATAGATCTCCGGGAATCCATCGACAAGAACCGGGCCGTGACAGACTCTTGTGCTGACGTTTGGACCTCGAGCAGTCTTCGGTTGCCTGGCGCGAACGCGCAGTTTCCGCATAAGGTGTACGCAATGGATCAGCCGGGATCTTACTTTTGGAACCAGCCTTCTGCTGCACTCCAGGCCGATTTAGCATCATCGGGTGAGGGCTTGAGCCAGTCGGAAGCACGCCAAAGGGCAGTGCGCTTCGGCCCCAATACACTGCGCTCGCGGGGTGAACGATCCCTGTTGCTACAGTATCTGAACCACTTCAGGAATCCCCTCGTGATGATCCTGCTCGCCGCCAGCGCCGTGTCGGCGCTGACTGGCGAGGTCACCGGATTCGTGGTCATTTGGGTCATCGTTCTTGTCAGCGTGACCCTGGATTTCGTTCAGGAATATCGGGCCGGGCAGGCTGCGGAACAGCTCAAACAAACGGTTGCCGTTCGCGCAACGGTGATACGCGATGGACATCCACATGACGTGCCGATCGCCACGCTGGTTCCTGGCGATGTGGTTCTGCTCACCGCTGGCGATCTCATGCCGGCCGATTGCCGCTTGATCGAGGCTAAGGATTTCTTTGTCAACCAGGCGTTGCTGACAGGCGAATCTTACCCAGTTGAGAAACATGCAGCCGACCTCGCTGAGCCGACGGGCGACCTCAGTCAGGCCGAAAACGCCGTCTTCATGGGAACGTCCGCCATAAGCGGGATGGCAAGGGCGATGGTGTGCCAGATTGGTTCGGATACCGCCGTTGGCAGCATCGCCGATTCGCTGGTGGAAAAGGCTCCCCCCACGGCTTTTGAGCTGGGTACGCATAGTTTTGGCATGCTGATCATGCGCCTGACCGTGCTGCTGGTGCTCTTTGTGTTTCTGGTCAATGCGCTCTTCCATCGCCCCTTCCTGGAGTCGTTTCTGTTCGCTATCGCGCTTGCGGTCGGGCTGACGCCGGAACTCCTGCCGATGGTGGTTACAGTAACGCTCTCGCGCGGCGCACTGCGCATGGCCCGGCAGCATGTCATCGTAAAGCAGCTCGCTGCGATTCATAACCTCGGCAGCATGGACGTGCTGTGCACCGACAAGACCGGCACGCTGACCGAGGCGCGCATCCATTTGGAACGGCATCTGGATGTGCAAGGGCGAGACAGCGCGCAGGTGCTGCAGTTGGCTTACCTCAATAGCTATTTTGAAACCGGCCTCAAAAGCCCCCTGGACGCCGCCATCCTTGAGCACACCGAGATCGAGGTCGGTCATTGGCGCAAGATCGACGAAGTTCCGTTCGATTTCGAGCGCAGGCGTGTGTCGGTGTTGCTCGATGATGCCCAGCAGCGGTTGCTGGTGGTAAAGGGCGCGCCGGAGGATATTCTCAGACTGTCCACACAATACGCGCGTGGGGAAGCACTGGGGACGCAACCTCTGGATGAAGGCACGCTGGCGACCATCCAGGCATTGCACGACAGCCTTGAGCGAGAAGGCTTCAAAGTGCTTGGCATCGCGTGGCGTTCGGTCGCGTCGGACTGCTTGCACGCGGGTCTGAGTGACGAAACCGAGCTGATCTTCGCCGGCTTTGCGGCCTTCCTCGATCCCCCCAAGCCCAGCGCGTCCAAGGCGCTCAAGGAGTTGGCGGAAATCGGCGTGGACGTCAAGATCGTCACCGGTGACAGTGAGCTGGTCACCCGACACGTGTTTACACAACTTGGCGTACCAGTCACGGGGGTACTCACCGGCAACGAAATGCAGCAAATGGACGATACCGCGCTAGCGGTGCAGATCAAGAAGGCCAACCTGCTTTGCCGCGTCACGCCCGCGCAGAAAAACCGCGTCATCCTGAACCTGAAAGCCCAAGGACATACCGTCGGTTATCTTGGCGACGGGATCAATGACGCACCCTCGCTTCATTCCGCGGATATCGGTATTTCGGTCGATAGCGCGGTAGACGTGGCCAAGGCGGCGGCAGCGATGATCTTGCTGCGGCAAGACTTGAACGTATTGCGTGCTGGCGTCCTGGAGGGCCGACGGACCTTCGCCAACATCATGAAGTACATCATGATGGGAACGAGCTCGAATTTCGGCAACATGTTCAGCATGGCGGGCGCAACGATGTTTCTCGCCTTTTTGCCGATGCTGCCGGCGCAGATTCTCCTCAACAATCTGCTTTACGATGTTTCGGAATTGCCTATTCCGATGGATAACGTAGACGACGATTTTCTTGCTCATCCCAAGCATTGGGATACGAAGTTCATTCGAAATTTCATGTGGGTGGTCGGGCCAGTGAGCTCGGTCTTCGATTTCTTGATGTTCTTCATCATGCTGAAGGTGTTCAATGCGGGCGAGGCACTATTTCACACGGGCTGGTTCATTGAATCGATTGCCACTCAGGTACTGGTGATATTTATCATTCGAACGCAGGGCAGTCCGTTCAAGAGTCGGCCAAGCCGTGTGTTGACAATTACCTCGCTCGCGGTCGTGCTGATCGCCGGCGCATTGCCCTTCATGCCGGTTGCAGCGCTTCTCGGCTTCGTCGCACCCCCACCGCAGTTCTTCCTGATTCTACTGGCAATGCTGCTCTGCTATTTGGTCGCGGTGGAATGGATTAAACAATTGTTTTACCGATTTTTTGCGGCGCATTGATCCGGCGCAACACGACTGCGGCCACTGGTTTTCCGATAGCCAGGGCCGTCGACATGCTGTCGCACTTCTATGCTGCTGTCTTGAGCGTCGGCACCGAAGTCGAATCGGTCACGTCGTGCCCGGCAATTGCCAATGCCAGAATCGGGTTCAGGCTGTCCACCATCGAACTCGGAATCAGAATCGACCGAGCGCCGTTCATCGTGACGGGCGACGTGCAAAGGTAAAAAGCCGGCGTTTCGGCCGGCTTCCCGTTCCGCCTTGCTGGGGCGGCTCCCCGTTCTGTTTGAGCGCGAGGAGGTTGACTACGGAAACGTTACAGGGTCGATAGAAAACCCATGCCGAGACGTTTCCTTGCGTCGGAAATATATCGTCTGGGCGTGACGGCTTTCCACAAAAGGGGATACCGCTTTTTTCGCTGCTGACCCACGACCGGCATGCCGTCGTCGGTTGCGCGCGCTTCAGCCTGTTCTTGTTGGTTGTCCTTGAGATTCTTTTCTCGCTTCGGGTGATCTTTCATCAAACGGCTCCGTGAGGGAATCGCGTTGCGTCATGGTTCAGGTTTGTACTGCTTGAGTCGAATCAAACAGCGCAGACGATATGGGGCGAAACGGGGGCGCAACGGCCTACGTCCATCACGACGTCCCCCTCGTCATGAAGTCCACGGCCCATCGCCAATCTGCGCGTGAACTACCACCATGCGTCTGCACGCTTCGGCAGTCGGTACGCTGCCGTACATGGACGACGGCGTATACAGGCCAGGCGCTCGGGATCGCGTCCCTCGCACCTCAAGCGCGATCAAACACGCCGCGCAGACTGTTCTTCAGCGTACAGATTCGTCGAGCCCCGCCATGCATGATGACTTTCGTTGCATTTTCCGTCAGGAGCGCGTCATGAAATATCCGGTCTATATCACGCGGCGCGGGAATCCTCGCTATCACGGCGCGCTTCCGGATTTTCCGGAAATCGATGTGGAGGGTGACTCGTATGACGAGTTGATGGTGGCTGCGGCGCGACAGGTCAGGGCCTACTATGACCGTTCCGAGCGTCTTGTACCGCCGCCGACCACGGATATGTCGATATTGCAGGCGTCGGATTTAGACGTGGGTGATGGAATCTGGCGGTTCATCGATATCGACCTGACCGGCATGACCTCGAGTTCCGTGAGGATCGAGCTGTGCCTACCGAAATGCATTGTGCGCGACATCGACCTGAAGGCGAGCGCGCTGCACACGACTCGCGATGCATTCGTGTCGATGGCGTGTGCGAATGCCAGCGACCGATCTGTACCGCACGTCGCGGTGCGTTTCGAACCCGACGTGAAATCGCTGTCGGAAGCGGTTTGACGGTGCGACGCTTCGGGCGTGAAGCCTGGGCGGATGGAGTGGTCATTCGGGAGAAGGGGCCTTGAAGATTCCCGTTGCGCGTGTTTCGCGACGCCGGACATCGCCATGGAGCAATGCACGGCCGATTCGCGAGGAGTTCCTCGGCGATGAACGGCTGGCGCAGCATGCGGGAAGTCTGGCGCGTGCGCAGAAGGTAGTTCCCGGGCCGGCCTCTGGCCCGTCTCTGGCGACGCGGCTGAAGGACAACGCGGATCATCTGCTGAAGGCGTACCGGAACACCGTGGCCGCAGACGCGCGCGGCGAAGAAATCACGCCGGCAGCGGAGTGGCTGCTCGACAACTACTATCTCGTCGCGGAGCAGGTGCGGCAGATCCGCGACGATCTTTCCCCGCGCTATTACCGGCAACTCCCCAAGCTCGGCAACGGGCCGTTTGCCGGTTATCCGCGCGTGTTCGAGATCAACTGGTCATTCGTCGCCCACACGGACAGCCGTTTCGATCCCGATATGCTATGCCGGTTCATGCTTGCCTATCAGGCGGTGGAACCATTGACGATCGGCGAACTGTGGGCGGTGGCGATCACGTTGCGGATCGTGCTGATCGAAAACCTGCGGCGACTCGCAGATCAGATCATCGACGACCGGCGCGCGCGGCTCGACGCCGACGCACTTGCGGATCGCCTGCTGGGCGAACGCGGGCATGCGCGGGTGGAGGCCGAGCCGCTCGTCACCCGTTACGAACAGGCCGTATTGCACGATGCGTTCGCGGTGCAGCTGATTCAGCGGCTGCACGATCCCGATCCGGCCGTCGCGCCGGCACTGGCGTGGCTGCATCGGCACCTGGCGGCACGCGGCGCGACGCCGGATCAGATCGTCGCCTCCGTCAACCATCAGCAGGGCGCAGCCAGTCTGACCGTGCGCAACGTGATCACCAGCATGCGGCTGATTTCGGAAGTGGACTGGACCGTTTTGTTCGAGCGCATCAGCCTGGTCGATCAAGTGCTGCGTAATCACCCGGGCTTCGCGGAGATGGATTTCCCCACGCGTAACCTGTATCGCGACGCGGTTGAAGTGCTTGCCCGTGGCGCGCCCGTCAGCGAACTCGAGATTGCCCGCCGCGTCGTCGCCGATGCGGCGGCGCAGGGGACGCGCGGCACGCTGGCCGCCGGTGCAGTGCCGGGTCGCGAGACGGATCCGGGTTACTACCTGCTGGCGGACGGCCGCGCCGCATTCGAGGCGGAGATCGGCTATCGGCCGCCCGTTGCGTTATGGTTGCGACGCCTGACGCGCCGCGCCGGTCTCGCCGGCTATCTCGGTCGTATCGGGCTAATTGCGGCCCTGCTGCTGGCGGCCATGCTGGCGTGGCTGACTCGCATCGAGCCGCCCGGTCACTGGCTGATCTGGCTCGGCGTCGCCGGCCTGCTACCCGCGCTGGATGCCGCGGTCGCGCTCGTCAATCGCAGCGTGATGCGCGATGTCGGCGCGAAGATCCTGCCCGGCCTCGCGTTGCTTGACGGCATTCCGCCGGACCTGCGCACCCTGGTCGCGGTGCCGGTGCTGCTGACGACGAAAGCGGCGCTCGCCGAGCAGATCGAGCAACTGGAAATTCATCACCTGGCGAGCCCCGATGGCACGCTTTACTTCGCACTGCTCTCCGACTGGGTGGATGCACCCACCCCGCACACCGACAGCGATGACGGGCTGCTGGCATTCGCGATGGCGGGTATCGACCGGTTGAATGGCCTTTATCCGCCGGCGCCGGGCGAGAGCGAACGCTTTCTGCTGCTGCATCGCAAGCGCGTGTGGAACGACGGCGAACGCTGCTGGATGGGCTGGGAGCGCAAGCGCGGCAAGCTACACGAGCTGAACCGGTTGCTGCGCGGGGCGTCGGACACGACGTTCGTCGCGCCGGGAGGCCAACCGCCGCGCGTGCCGCCTGACGTGCGCTACGTGATTACGCTCGATGCCGATACGCGGCTGCTGCGCGATACCGTGCGGCGCCTGGTCGGCAAGATGGCGCACCCGCTCAACCGGCCGGTATTCGACCCGGCGAGCCGGTGCATCGTCGAAGGCTACGGTGTGCTTCAGCCGCGCGTTGCGTCGTCCCTCGCGAACGGCGACGAGGGGTCGCTTTTTCAGCGTGTGTCGTCGAGCGCGCACGGCATCGATCCATACGTGTCGGCCGTGTCGGACATTTATCAGGACCTGTTCGACGAAGGCTCCTATGCGGGTAAGGGCATTTACGACGTCGATGCGTTCGAGGCGGTGCTCGCAGGCCGTGTGCCGGAGAACACGGTGCTCAGTCACGATCTGTTCGAAGGCATTTTCGCGCGGGCCGGGCTGGCGTCGGATGTCGAGGTCGTCGAAGCGTCGCCGTCGCGCTACGACGTCGCGGCGGGACGCCTGCACCGATGGGCGCGCGGCGATTGGCAACTCCTGCCATGGTTGATCTTCGGTCACGAACCGCTGACGGCGGTCGGCCGCTGGAAGATGCTGGACAATCTGCGCCGCACGCTCACGGCGCCTGCCATGCTGATCGCGCTACTGGCCGGATGGATGCAGCCGCTCCCCGTATCGCTCGGCTGGAGTGCCTTCGTGCTGGTGACGATCGCGCTGCCGTTCCTGTTGCCCGTAATGAGCGGACTGGTGCCGCGCTGGCGGCGCACGCACGTGAAGATGACCACGCGCAGCGTGCTCCATGCGTGGTCGACGGAGCTGCAGTTCGCGCTGACGCGGTTCGGCCTGTCGATCGTCATGCTGCCGCAGCAGGCGTGGTCGATGGGCGACGCGATCGCGCGCACGCTGTTTCGCTTGGGGATCAGCCATCGCCACCTGCTCGAGTGGACCACGGCGGCCGAAGCCGGCGCACGCGACCGCCGGACCCTGGCGTCCACCTATCTGCAGATGCGTGGCGGCTTGACGCTCGCGCTGCTTGGCGCGGCAGCCAGTCTGATGGTGGGCTGGGGCGTCGATCGTCATGCGGGCTGGCTGACCGCCCCGTTCGCGCTAGTCTGGCTCGCGGCGCCCGCGATCGCCTACTGGTTGAGCCGCGCACCGCGGCCGGCGGGCGAGTTGGCGGTGACGCCGCACGATGCGCGTCAACTGCGGCGCGACGCGCGCCGGACCTGGCGTTATTTCGAAACATTCGTGACGGCCGACGATCAGATGCTGCCGCTGGACAATTTCCAGGAGAACCCGAAGCCCGTTTGTGCGCACCGGACTTCGCCCACCAATATCGGGCTGTACCTGTTGTCCGTCGTCAGCGCCCGCGAGTTCGGCTGGCTTGGCACGCTGGATGCGGTGTCGCGTCTGGAGGCGACGCTCGCGACGATGCGGCTGATGTCGCGCTATCGTGGCCATTTCTACATATATGGACTGCTCCCAATAGCAAACGGAAGTTGACGGACACGGAAGTCGATTGCGTACATATATCCGGCGTC
>NZ_QTQD01000033.1:0-89989 GCF_003858025.1 Burkholderia sp. Bp9004
AAGTGCGCCAGCGGTGAGATTCCCGATTAGGGCGTCGCTAGCAGGTGCGGCTCGTGACATGCGGTGAACAGACATTCAAGGTGCGCTCTGTGAGTGTCCCAGATGGGTCGACAACGAAATATCGACGCTGCAGCCCAGCGAGCGAAACATGAACCTGAGGCAAACTTCCGGTTTCGGCCAGTTCCGCACATTGGGTCACTGGCGCTGAATCGACGACAATCTGGCAAACTTTCCGAAACACCGGCGCATGGAGGGCTGCGTGTCCGTTAATGTCAGCGGAACGGAGGGCTACGCGGAGAATGCGCCATCGCTCATCGAGCAATGGCAACATATCTCGTTTGCGGAGCATCACGCGCCCATCATGCATCTCGTGCCGATGGCGCCGTCCTGCGTCCTCGACGTCGGAGCCGGTATCGGAACCGACGCTGCTGCGTTTGCGACGATGGGGCATTCGGTCGTAGCCGTCGAACCGGTGGACGCGCTGCGAGTTGCAGGAATCCGGCAGTATCCGTCTCCCCGGATTGAATGGCTGGACGATAGCCTTCCGGATCTCGCGCTACTGCGTTCCAGACGAAAAGAATTCCACTTTGTACTGCTGTCCGCTGTTTGGATGCACCTTGACGAGCACGAACGTCGCCGCGCGATGCCGAATGTCAGCGCTCTTCTTTGCGATGGTGCGGTACTGGTCATGTCCCTGCGTCACGGCCCCGTTCCGGAAGGCCGACGGATGTTCGATGTTCGGGCCGAGGAGACGATGCAACTCGCGAATGCTCATGGCCTGCGAACCGTCATGAACGTTCGGACCGAATCTTCTCAGCGAGGAAATCGGCGCATGCGCGTGATGTGGAGTCGCCTTGCTTTCGTCAAGGACGGCGCGCGGGGCTGCCGGGAAGCTTGGAATCCCCGCACGGGTTACCGCTATCAGGCGCGGTGAATGCCGGCTTCGGGTCGGGAGGCACCCTCCACGAAAGCGCGCGACGAGTCTCTCTGCTCCCCCCACGGCAAGCAATCCACCCACGGCCATCGATCCGTCGACGTTGCGCGCAGCGCATGAAAAAAGGCCGGCAGGCACCCGTCCCGCCGGCCTTTTGCATGACATGGCCGTGCACGTCGGCCTACCCGCTTCAGCCCCCCACCACCTTCTTCTGCCGCCAGAGGCACAGCAAATCGCACGCGACATGCGCTGCCGCAATTGCGGTGATGTCCGCGTGATCATAAGCAGGCGCAACCTCGACGACATCCGCGCCAACCAGATTCACCGCACCGAGCCCACGCACGATCGCGAGTGCCTGCGCGGACGACAACCCGCCCGCGACCGGCGTCCCCGTGCCGGGCGCGAACGCCGGATCGAGACAGTCGATATCGAACGTCAGGTACGCGGGCCGCGCACCGACGATGTCGACGATCCGCTCCACCGCCGCGCGCGGACCATGCTCATGCACCCACGCGGCATCGAGCCGCTCGATCCCGAGAAAATCGTCGTTCCACGTGCGGATGCCGACCTGCACCGACGTCGCCGGATCGATCAGCCCTTCCTTCACCGCCTTGTAGAACATCGTGCCGTGATTGAGGCTGTCCGGCTCGTCGTCGGCCCACGTATCGCAGTGCGCATCGAAGTGGATCAACGACAATGGCTTCCCGTAGCGCTCCGCGTGCGCGACCAGTAGCGGATACGTGATGTAGTGGTCGCCGCCGAGCGTCAGCATCTTCGCGCCCGAGCGCAGGATCGTGCGCGCATGCTCGACGATCGCAGGCTTGATCGACAGCGGGTTGTGCGCATCGAACCAGCAATCGCCGTAATCGACGGCCGCGAGATCGTCGAACGGATCGAAGCCCCACGGATACGGATGGAGCTCCGCGAGCTGCACGCTCGCCGCGCGGATCGCTGCCGGCCCGAGCCGCGCGCCCGAGCGATAGGTCGTCGCGAGGTCGAGCGGCACGCCGGAAATCGCGACGTCGACGCCGTCGAGCGCGCGCGTATAGGTGCGGCGCATGAACGACAGCACGCCCGCATAGGTGTTTTCGATCGAGGAGCCGTATGGCGTCGTGCGACGGATCGCGCCGTCACCGTGGAACAGTTCGGTCATGTCGAACCTGTTGGTCATGAGGACCGCACGCAGCCTCTGCATCGGGTGCGCTGGCGGGACCCGGCACGGATTCATTGAAAACGCGGCGGCATGCCCTCGCCGGGCGCGGCCGTCGCGCCGGCCTGCGAACCCTGTAGCGCGGCCGGGCGGGACAACGTCGATACGCGGCGATGATAGCAAGCCGAAACCTCAACGTTGCCCCGGTTCGACCGGGGCAAACGCATCGGAACAACCGGCGCGGCGGCAGGCGTACCGGCGCCGCATGGCCCGAACCGGCGCCGCCGTATCGCCACATCGCCACATCGCCGAACCGTCGCACCGCCACACCGCCGCACCGCCACCATGCCGCGCCTAGAAGGATTCGCCGGTTTTTACCCGGTCGTTCTTCCGGATAATGGCCAGCATCCGCGCCCACGACGGCGCGCCGTTCACCGCGGACCACGACAATCCGGAGACACCCGCCTTGATCGCCACGCTTCCCGCCACCTATCGCCGGCTCTGGCCGCTGGCCGTCGCCGCCGCGCTGCTGTACGGACTGTCGCTCGCCGCCGCGCCCTATCCCGGCCAGGCCGCCGCGAAAGCCGCGATGGGCATCCTGTTGCTCGCGGCCGGCAGCACCTGCGCGGCACCGCGCGAACGCGCGTGGCTGTGCGCGGCGCTCGCCACGGCGGTGCTCGGCGACGTACTGCTCGCGCTGCCCGACTGGCCGCTGTCGTTCGTCCTCGGCCTCGGCGCGTTCCTGCTCACTCATCTGTGTTACTGCACGATCTTCGTGCGCTGGCGCGCGCGGCCGCACGGCTGGCGCATCGCGGCGCTGATCGGGCTCTGGATCGCCGCGCCGGCGTTCTACGTGGCCTTCCTTCCGCACCTGGGCGAGTTGCTCGCGCCGGTCGCCGTCTACATGCTCGTGCTGTGCGCGATGGCGAGCTTCGCGCTCGCGGCCCGCACGCGCGGCCCGCTGGTCGCCGTCGGCAGCCTGATCTTCGTGGGCTCCGACACGCTGATCGGCGTCGGACGCTTCCTCGGCGGCTTTCCCGGCATCGACTACCTGATCTGGGGCCTCTACGCGCTCGCGCAGGTCACGATCGTCGCCGGGGTTTTCCATGAGACGGTCGCCCGCCGGATCCGTCCCCGATAGCGTTTCAAACAGGCCGCCGCGCGCCGGCGGCCTCGCCTCCCGCTTCTCCCGCCCTGCCGACGGCCGTTTCCGCGCATCCCGCAATGCGGAAGCCGTCCCTTCCAAACCCCGCTCAGCCTTTCCCGCGCGGCTTCTGGCCCTTAGAGCGCCGCTTCTAGCCTCTTGCGGTTTCCCGGCTCACCCACTATCGTTACATCAACCAATGTAACATTAAAAAATGAGCCAAATCGGAGACACCCGGATGAATGCTCGCACGTTGCCTTTCGGCCCGCCCGGCCACGACGGCCTGGACGAAACCATCGACATCGCCATCATCGGCACCGGCTTCGCCGGTCTCGGGATGGCCATCCGCCTGCGGCAGACAGGTGTGACCGACTTCGTCGTCCTCGAGAAGGCCGCGTCGGTCGGCGGCACGTGGCGCGACAACCATTACCCCGGGTGTGCCTGCGACGTGCAATCGCACGTCTATTCATTCTCGTTCGCGCCGAACCCGCGCTGGACGCGCATGTTCGCGCCGCAGCCGGAGATCCGCGCATACCTCGAAGACTGCGTGCAGCGCTTCGGCGTCGGCCCTCACCTGCGCCTGAACCACGAACTGCAGCGCGCCGAATACGACGAGGCCGCGCAACGCTGGCGCCTCACGTTCGCGAACGGCAAGCGGCTGTCGGCGCGTGTGCTGGTGTCGGGGATGGGCGGGCTGTCGCGCGCCGCGCTGCCGGCGATTCCCGGCGTCGAGAACTTCAAGGGGCGCGCGTTCCATTCGCAGCAGTGGGATCACGACTACGCGCTCGAAGGCAAGCGCGTCGCGGTGATCGGCACCGGCGCGAGCGCGATCCAGTTCGTGCCGCAGATCGCGCCGCGCGTGAAGCAGCTCGCGCTGTTCCAGCGCACGCCGCCGTGGATCATGCCGAAGCCCGACCGCAACCTGACCGGCTTCGAGAAATGGCTGTTCCGCACGCTGCCGTTCACGCAGAAGGCGGTGCGCAGCAGCATCTACTGGATGCTCGAATCGCGCGTGCTCGGCTTCGCGATCCATCCGTCGCTGATGAAGAACGTGCAGAAGCTCGCGCTGCGCCATATCCGCAAGCAGATTCCCGATCCGGAACTGCGCAAGACCGTCACGCCGAACTACACGCTCGGCTGCAAGCGCGTGCTGATCTCGAACGACTACTACCCGGCGCTGTCGCGCAAGAACGTCGACGTGATCACGACCGGCATCGACCACATCGAAGCCGACGCGGTCGTGACGACCGACGGCCGCCGTCATGAAGTCGACTGCCTGATCTACGGCACGGGCTTCCAGGTCGCCGATCCGTATCCGCGCGGCGCGATCATCGGCCGCGGCGGCCTCGACATCGTCGACGCCTGGCGCGACGGCGCGCACGCGTATCTCGGCACGACGCTGCCGGGCTACCCGAACTTCTTCATGATCGTCGGTCCGAACACCGGCCTCGGCCACAACTCGATGGTGTTCATGATCGAGTCGCAGATCGAATACATCCTCGGCGCGCTGCAGGCGATGCGCCGCGAACGTGCAGACGCGATCGAGGTGCGCCCGCTGGTGGAGGCGCAGTTCAACAGCGACCTGCAGGGCCGGCTCAAGAAGGCGATCTGGTCGACGGGCGGCTGCAAGAGCTGGTACCTCGATCCGCGCACCGGCAAGAACACGACGCTGTGGCCGGGCTTCACCTGGCGCTTCCGCCAGGCGACCGCGCACTTCTCGATCGCCGATTACCACGCGTATCGTGCGCCGCACCACGACACGAGCGCGCGGCCCGTCGTCGCGCCCGCCGCTTCCGCTTCCACTTCCGCCGAAGCGGCCTGAGTCAGACAAGGAGCCACCGACATGAGAGATTTCGCCAACAAGGTCGCCGCGATCACGGGCGCAGGCTCGGGCATGGGCCGCTCGCTCGCCGTGCAGCTCGCGCAGGCCGGCTGCCACGTGTCGCTCGCCGACAAGAACGGCGTCGGCCTCGCCGAAACCGAGCGGATCGTCCGTACGATCGCGCCGAACGTGCGCGTGTCGACGCGCGTGCTCGACGTCGGCGACCGCGACGCGATGTTCGCGTGGGCGGACGACACCGCGAAGGAACACGGCAAGGTCAACCTGATCTTCAACAACGCGGGCGTCGCGCTGTCGAGCACGATCGAAGGCATGGAATACGGCGATCTCGAGTGGATCGTGAACATCAACTTCTGGGGCGTCGTGCACGGCACGAAGGCGTTCCTGCCGCACCTGAAGGCATCGGGCGACGGTCACGTGATCAACACGTCGAGCATCTTCGGGATCTTCGCGCAGCCGGGGATGAGCGGCTACAACGCGACCAAGTTCGCGGTGCGCGGCTTCACCGAATCGCTGCGGCAGGAACTCGACATGATGAAGTGCGGCGTGTCGGCCACCTGCGTGCATCCGGGCGGCATCCGCACCAACATCGCGCAATCGAGCCGCGTCGCGAAGAACATGGTCGGCTTCATCGTCGAGAGCGAGCAGCAGGGCAAGGACAGCTTCGAGAAGTTCTTCATCACGACCGCCGACGACGCCGCGCGCACGATCCTCGCCGGCGTGCGCAAGAACAAGCGCCGCGTGCTGATCGGCCGCGACGCGAAGGCCGCGGACTGGATGGCGCGCACCCTGCCGGCCGCGTACCAGGCGCTCGTCGTGCTCGCGACGCGCCGCGAGGCCGCGAAGGCCCGCCGCGCGGCCGCGCGCTACAGCGCGCCAGCGGCCACGCCGCTTCACGCCACCTACAACAATGCAGGCAATCAGGGAGGAGAACAATCATGAAGACCCCGAACATGATGCCGGTGCGGCGCGACATCCGTTTCGCGCTGCCGCCCGAACGCGCGAAGGACTGGCACGTCCAGGGCGTGCCCGTCACGCACTTCATGAACGCGCTGTCGCTGCTGTTCCCGGCCGGCGAGCGCTTCTTCATGGATTCGGTGCGCAACTACCGCGACCGCATCGAGGATCCGGAGCTGAAGAAGCAGGTGCTCGGCTTCATCGGCCAGGAAGCGATGCACACGCGCGAGCACATCGAGTACAACGACCTGCTGCAGGCGTCCGGCCTGCCCGCGCACAAGCTCGACAAGCGGCTGTGGACGATCCTCGGCTTCTTCAAGAAGACGCTGCCGCATTCGATGCAGCTCGCGATCACGATCGCGCTCGAGCACTACACGGCGATCCTCGCGAACCAGCTGCTGTCGGGCCACGAACACCGGATCGACGGATCGGTCGAAGGCTATCAGCAGATGTGGATGTGGCACGCGATGGAGGAAACCGAGCACAAGGCGGTGTCGTACGACGTATGGAACGCCGTGATGAAGCCGGGCCTCGGCAGCTACCTGCTGCGCACGGGCACGATGCTGACGACGACGGTATTGTTCTGGGCAATCGTGTTCGACTTCCACGTTCGCCTGATGCGTGCGCACCGTCGCGAACACGGCAGGTTCGGCGGCATGTGGCGCCTCGTGAAGTATCTGTACAGCCCGAGGCACGGCGTGTTCCCGAGCATCGCCCGCGAATGGCTCGACTACTTCCGTCCGGGCTTCCATCCGTGGGACCACGACAATCATCAGTATCTGCAGGAGCTCGACACGCTGCTCGCGAACATCGACGCGACCAACGCGCGCCATGCCGCGCAGGCCGCCCCGCGCCGCGTGCCGCTGCATCCGGTTCCGCAGGCATGACGTCGTGGTGCGCGCACACGAGATGCTGACCGTCCGCTCCGGCGACGTGAAGCTCGCCGTCTACGTCAGCGGCCCGCGGCGCGCGCCGCCGCTGATCCTCGTGCACGGTTATCCCGATTCGGCGGCCGTGTGGGCGCCGGTCCGCGCGCGGCTCGCGAAGCGCTATCGCGTGATCGCGTACGACGTGCGCGGCGCCGGCGCATCCGATGCGCCGCGCCGCCGCACGGACTACACACTTGCGCGGCTCGCGGAGGACCTGAAGGCGGTGGCCGACGCGACCTGCGGCAATCGGCCGTTCCATCTGGTCGGCCACGACTGGGGGTCGATCCAGTGCTGGGAGGCCGTGACAGATCCCGCGTTCCGCGGCCGGATTGCGTCCTACACGTCGATCTCCGGCCCGTGCCTCGACCACGTGTTCCGCGCGAAGATGCGGCTCAGGCAGAGCCTGAAGTCGTGGTACATCGCGTTCTTCCACCTGCCGGTCGTGCCGTCGCTGATCTGGCGCCTCGGCGGCGCCGCGCTGTGGCCGCGCTGGCTGCAGTTGACCGAGCGCGTGCGGCCGGAGCGCGACCCCGCGCAGTTGAAGAACGCGCTGAACGGGTTGCAGCTCTACCGCGCCAACTTCCTCGCGCGGGCGAGAAAGCCGCGCGAGCGGTACGCGCAGGCGCCGGTGCAGATCCTCGTGCCGGTGCGCGACCGCTACGTGACGCCCGAGATGTCGGTCGATCTCGATCGCTGGCTCGGCGAACACGTGCGCGAGGAAATCGACGGCGCGCACTGGATCGTCATGCGCAACCCGGAGCTGATCGCGGCGCGGATCGACCGGTTCGCGGCAGCGCATGAAAGGCCGGCCGTCGCGGCGGCAACGCGAGCGGCGGTTCAGCGCAATGCCGGCAGGCGCTTGAACAACGTTTCGTAGTCGATCACGAGCCCGTCGGCGTCGATGTCCATTTCCGCCGTGAAATTCCGGAAAATGCCTTCGTAGCGGTAGCGCCTGCCGGGCTCGATGCACGTGTACGCCTGCTTGACCGGCGTCACCTTCAAGTCCGGCGTCGAGATGTATGCGACGTCGATCGGCCGCCGCTCGCCGCGCGCGAGACCGAGGCGGCCGATCGGCAGCGAATTCGTGAACGGCGTCGCCGCGATGTCGATGTCGACGCAACCGTCCAGTTCCCGCAGTGCACGCCCTGAACCGTCGCGCCAGTGCCCGGCGCCGTCGCCGTGCAACGCCAGCGTGCCGCCGCCCATCACCTTGAGCACCGCGTACGTCACGCGCCAGTGCGGATCGCACTCGACGCGATACGCGAGCCCGTAAGCGCGGCCGTACCGCTGGCCGACCACCGCGCTTTCGACGACGATGCCGCCGCCACTCCGGTCGAACGTCAGATGTTCGACGCCGTCGCCCTCGAGCGACGCCCAACGCACCGCGCGCATTCCTTCGTCTCCCGGTTGGTCCGATGCCGGACATCGTCGCACGAATCCCCACTCGAAGACGTGAACCACGACGCGTACTTGGGTCAAAAGAACCGGCCATTGCCCGAATTCGCTACCGAAGCCAACAATTAGCCCGAAAACGCCAATGCGCAGTCCCCCGGGCATTCCCCAATTCGGGGCATCCGCCACAAATCCTGACTATCCAGAATTCCCTATTCCGGTGCACGGGATTGTGTCCTATGCTCGCGGCTCGTCCTGCCTTACCGCCGCCATGCCTACCGCCCGCCCTGCCTCGCCGACGATCGACCTGCATACGCTGCTGCGCGGCATCGGGCAGATCGTCCTGCAGGCGAATGCAGTCAGCGGCGCGCTGCTGCTCGCCGCGCTGGCACTGACCGACTTGCGGCTCGCGTCCGCCGCACTGGTCGGCTCGGCCGCCGCCAGCATGACCGCCGTGCTCACGGGCGCCGAGCGCCGCGACGTCGAACAAGGGCTGCACGGCTTCAACGGCGCGCTCGCCGCGCTGATCGCCGTGCTGTTCGCACCTTCTTCGCTCGCCGCCATCGCGCTGGTGCCGGTGGTCTCGATCGGCGCGGCACTCGTGCAGCGCGCGATGCGCGTGCCGCTCGCCCGCTGGCGCCAGTGCCCGTATTCGAGCCCGTGCCTCGTCATCACCGCGCTGTGGCTGCCGTTTGTCGCACCGCAGCATGCAAGCAACGCGACGGCAGGTGCCCCGCTTACGTTGTCTTCCATCGCCGACGCGCTGCTTTCGGGCATTGCACAGACCACCTTTGCGCAAGGCCCATGGGCAGGCATGCTGATCGTCGCCGCCCTCGCCGTCGCGTCGCGCCGCGCGGCCGCATTCGCACTCGGCGGCGCGATCGTGTCGACCGTGCTGCTGGTCGCGTCCGGCGCGAACGGTGCGTCGTTCGCGGATGGCCTGCTCGGCTTCAACGGCGCGCTCGCCGCGCTCGCGCTGATGTCGCGCGGCCCGCGCGCGGCGTTCGCGGCCGCCGCACTCGCCGCGCTGATGCAGTGGCTCGCGACGCGCGCGGGCGTCCCCGCGTTCACGGCCCCATTCGCACTCGCGTCGTGGGTCACGGTGCTCCTCGCGCGCCGATTCACCCTCGGAGAACCCGATGTCGTCATTCGCACACCGTCCTGACACCGTGAAGCCCGGCGGCCCGATCTCGGACGCCGAGCGCCGGTTGCGCGTCGATCTCGCCGCCGCCTATCGCCTCGTCGCGCTGAACGGCTGGGACGACCTGATCTACACGCATCTGTCCGCGACGGTGCCGGACGAACCCGGGCATTTCCTGATCAACCCGTTCGGCCTCACGTTCGACGAGGTTCGCGCATCGAATCTCGTGAAGATCGACCTGGCCGGCAACCGGATCGGCGACGGGGGACACGCGGTCAACGTGACGGGCTTCGCGCTCCACGCGGCCGTGCATGCCGCGCGGCCGGATGCCGTCTGCGTGATGCATCTGCACAATACGGCGGGCATCGCCGTGTCGATCCAGCGCGACGGGCTGCTGCCCGCGTCGCAGCACGCGCTGCGGTTTCACGGCGATCTCGCGTATCACGACTACGAGGCGCTCGCGTTCTCGCCGGCCGAAGGTGCGCGGCTCACCGCCAGCCTCGGCGCGAAATCCGCGATGCTGCTGCGCAACCACGGTACGCTGACGGTCGGCCGGACCGTTGCGGAGGCGTATGTATTGATGGATACGCTGATCAAGGCCTGCGACATCCAGATACGCGCGCAGGCCGGCGGCGGGCCGCTCGTGCTGCCCGAGCCGGCCGTCGCCGACCGCACGGCCGAGCAGTTGCGCGACGGCGGCGCGATCGAGGGTGAACTGGAATGGCCGGCGCTGCTGCGCCGCCTCGACCGAATCGATCCGTCGTATCGCGACTGAACCGATACCATCGCCACGCTCTCTACGAATCGTTCACCCCAACCATCGGAGCATTCAGTCATGCCGACTTTCAATATCCAGTTGTTCGAAGGCCGCACGGTCGAGCAGAAGCGCGCGTTCGTCGAAGCGATCACGCGCGTCACGTGCGAGACGCTCGGTTGCGACCCGGGCTCGGTCGACATCATCCTCGCCGACGTGAAGAAGGAAAACTGGGCGACGGCCGGCAAGCTGTGGAGCGACGAGCGCTGATTCCGGCAAGTTCGGCGCCGGTGCAACCTGCCCGGCAACGTGCGTTCGAATCGTGGTGACATTGCGGGGACATCCGGACGCACGCGCCGCACGATGCGGTGCGTCAGGGAGACCGCATGATCGACGACAGCCGTATCGCCGCCGCACCTGACCCGACCGCCCATACGACGCCGGCTCCCGGCGTTGCATGCGGCCTCCCCCCCTGCCCCGCGTTGTGCGCCCGCACATCGCTCCGTCACGCAACCGGCACATCAATCGGCGCATAATGCCGAACACACGCAGCAGCCAGTGGCCACCCGGGAGACCGCCATGGAAGCGAAGAACGAGGAAGTCGTCGCACACCTGCTCTCCGATGTCGTCGAATTCGCGCGCGGGCGGCTGCCCGAAGCCACGTTCCGGATCGTCGAACCGTTCCTGCGTCATTACTACGATTTCGTCGACGCCGATGATCTGCAGAATCGCGGCATCGCCGACCTCTACGGCGCCGCGATGGCGCACTGGCAGACCGCCCAGAAATTCGTGCCCGGCAGCGAGCGGCTGCGCGTCTACAACCCGATCCTCGAACAGCACGGCTGGCACTCGGACCACACGGTGATCGAGATCGTCAACGACGACATGCCGTTCCTGGTCGATTCGGTGACGATGGCCGTCAATCGCCTGGGGCTCGCGCTGCACTCCGCGCTGCACCCGGTGTTCCGCATCTGGCGCGCCGGCAACGGCGGGATCGAGCGTGTCGACGCCGGTGGCGCGACGCCCGGCGACGGCCATTCGCAACTCGCGTCGTTCATTCACTTCGAAGTCGACCGCTGCGGCGACGCCGCGCTGCTCGACACGCTGCGCGACGACATCGCGCGCGTGCTCGGCGATGTGCGCGCGTCGGTCGAGGACTGGCCGAAAATCGTCGACATCGCGCGCGCGACGATCAAGGACATGAAGGCCCGCGAATCCACCGCGGAAGACATCGAGGCGCGCGCGTTCCTCGAGTGGATGGCCGCCGATCACTTCACGTTCCTCGGCCAGCGCGACTACGCGCTCGTGTCCGACGGCACGGGCTTCGGCCTGCGCGGCGTGGAAGGCTCCGGCTTCGGCCTGCTGCGCGAATCGCTGCGCACGCCCGGCGCGCCCGACGTGACGCCGCTGCCGCCGGCGGCCGCCGAGATCGTCACCGGCCCCTGGCCCATCTTCCTGACCAAGGCGAACTCGCGCGCGACCGTGCACCGGCCCGGCTATCTCGACTACGTCGGCGTCAAACTGGTCGGCGCCGACGGCAAGGTGACCGGCGAACGCCGCTTCATCGGGCTGTACACGTCGACGTCGTATTTCGGTTCGTACACCGAAATCCCGATCGTGCGCCGCAAATGCGCGAACATCGTGAAGCGTGCGGGCTTCCTGCCGAAGGGACATCTCGGCAAGTCGCTGGTGACGGTGCTCGAAACCTATCCGCGCGACGAACTGTTCCAGGCCGACGAGGATCAGCTCTACGACATCGCGCTCGGCATCCTGCGCCTGCAGGAACACCAGCGCACGCGCCTGTTCGTGCGGCGCGACCGCTTCGACCGCTTCGTGTCGTGCCTCGCGTTCGTGCCGCGCGACAAGTACAACACCGACCTGCGCCGCCGCATCGCTAAGCTGCTCGTCGACGCGTACAACGGCGTGACCGTCGAGTTCACGCCGCTGCTGTCGGAATCGGCGATCGCGCGAATTCATTTCGTCGTCCATGCGGAACCGGGCACGATGCCCGACGTCGACACACGCGAGCTCGAAACGCGGCTCGTGCAGGTCACGCGCCGCTGGCAAGACGATCTCGCGGACGCGCTGCTCGACGCCTTCGGAGAAGAACAAGGCAACCGCCTGCTGCAGCGCTATGCGGACTCGTTCCCGGCCGGCTATCGCGACGACTACCCGGCGCGCACGGCCGTGCGCGACATCGAGTTGATCGAGCGCGTGAAGGAGTCGGGCCAGCTCGCAATGAACCTGTACCGCCCGATCGAGGCCGAGGCGCGCGCATTCCGCTTCAAGGTGTACCGCGCGGGCGACCCGATCGCGCTGTCGCGCAGCCTGCCGATGCTCGAGCATCTCGGCGTGCGCGTCGACGAGGAGCGGCCGTACCGGATCCAGACGCAGGATGCCGCGCCCGCGTGGGTGCATGACTTCGGCCTCGAACTCGCGGACGATACCGAATTCGACATCGAGCGCGTGAAGGGCCTGTTCGAGGACGCGTTCGACCGGATCTGGACCGGCCGGATCGAGAACGACGACTTCAACCGTCTCGTGTTGCGCGCGCACCTGAGCGCACGCGAGGTCACGATCCTGCGCGCGTACGCGAAATACCTGCGGCAGGTCGGCTCGACGTTCAGCGATGCCTATATCGAGCGCGCGCTGACCGGCAACCCGGCGATCGCACGGCAACTCGTCGAGCTGTTCCTGCTGCGCTTCGACCCGGCCACCGGCGGCACGCGCGACGTGCAGGTCGAACACCTGCTGAAGGCGATCGAGACGGCGCTCGACCAGGTGCCGAACCTCGACGAGGACCGGATCCTGCGCCAGTTCCTCGGCGTGATCAACGCGACCGTGCGCACCAACTATTTCCTGCACGACGCGAACGGCGAATCGAAGCCGTACCTGTCGTTCAAGTTCAATCCGGCGAAAGTGCCCGGCCTGCCCGAGCCGAAGCCGATGTTCGAGATCTGGGTGTACTCGCCGCGCGTCGAGGGCGTGCACCTGCGCGGCGGGCGCGTCGCGCGCGGCGGGCTGCGCTGGTCCGACCGTCGCGAGGACTTCCGCACCGAGGTGCTCGGGCTGATGAAGGCGCAGATGGTGAAGAACGTCGTGATCGTGCCGGTCGGCTCGAAAGGCGGCTTCGTCGTGAAGAACCCGCCGCCGCCGAGCGATCGCGAGGCGTGGATGCGCGAGGGCGTCGCGTGCTACCAGACGTTCCTGCGCGGCCTGCTCGACCTGACCGACAATCTCGCCGGCAACGCAATCGTGCCGCCGCCCGACGTGGTGCGGCACGACCCCGACGATCCGTATCTCGTCGTCGCGGCCGACAAGGGCACGGCCACGTTCTCCGACTACGCGAACGCGATCTCTCACGAATACGGCTTCTGGCTCGACGATGCATTCGCGTCCGGCGGCTCCGTCGGCTACGACCACAAGAAGATGGCGATCACCGCGCGCGGCGCGTGGGAATCGGTCAAGCGGCACTTCCGCGAGATGGGCATCGACACGCAGACGACCGACTTCACCGTGGTCGGCGTCGGCGACATGTCGGGCGACGTGTTCGGCAACGGGATGCTGCTGTCGCCGCATATCCGGCTCGTCGCGGCGTTCGATCACCGGCACGTGTTCCTCGACCCGAACCCCGATCCGGCGACGAGCTTCGCGGAGCGCCAGCGGATGTTCGCGCTCGAACGCTCGAGCTGGGCCGACTACGACACATCCGTCATCTCGGCGGGCGGCGGCGTCTACCCACGCACCGCGAAGACGATCCCGCTGTCGCCGGCCGTGCAGGCCGCGCTCGGCATCGACGCGCACGCGCTGCCGCCGACCGAGCTGATCCGCGCCATCCTGCAGGCGCCTGTCGACCTGCTTTACAACGGCGGCATCGGCACCTACGTGAAGGCCGCGCGCGAAACCCACCAGCAGGTCGGCGATCGCGCGAACGACGCGGTGCGCGTGAACGGCGCGGACCTGCGCTGCAAGGTCGTCGGCGAAGGCGGCAACCTCGGCTGCACGCAGTTCGGCCGCATCGAGTTCGCGCAGCGCGGCGGCCGCATCAACACCGACGCGATCGACAACTCGGCCGGCGTCGATTGTTCGGATCACGAAGTCAACATCAAGATCCTGCTCGGGCTCGTCGTCACCGACGGCGAGATGACCGAGAAGCAGCGCAACGCCCTGCTCGCGGAAATGACCGACGAAGTCGGGCTGCTCGTGCTGCGCGACAACTACTACCAGACGCAGGCGCTGTCGATCGCGGGCCGCTACAGCGTCGATCTGCTCGACGCCGAGGCGCGCCTGATGCGCTGGCTCGAACGCGCGGGCCGCCTGAACCGCGTGATCGAGTTCCTGCCGACCGACGACGAGATCGCCGAACGGCAGGCCGCGAAACAGGGGCTCACGTCGCCGGAGCGCGCGGTGCTCCTCGCCTACAGCAAGATGTGGCTGTACGACGCGCTGCTCGAATCCGACGTGCCCGAGGATCCGCTCGTCGCCGCGATGCTCGTCGACTATTTCCCGAAGCCGCTGCAACAGCGCTTCAGCGAACCGATGCATCGCCACCCGCTGCGCCGCGAGATCCTCGCGACGCACCTGACCAACGCGCTCGTCAACCGGGTCGGCTGCGCGTTCGTGCACCGGCTGATGGAGGAAACCGACGCGAAGCCTGGCGACATCGTGCGCGCCTGCATCATGGCGCGCGACGTGTTCGATCTCGATGCGGTATGGCGTGACATCGACGCACTCGACAACCGCGTCGCCGACGACGTGCAGGCGCGCATGTTCGTCGACGTCGCGCGGCTGCTGGAACGCGCGGCGTTGTGGTTCCTGCGGCAGCTTCAGTCGGGCGCGGTGGCCAACGGCGGCGTCGCCGGACTGATCGCGCGCTGCCGCGACGCGGTGCAGCGCATTGCGCCGCAATTGCCGTCGCTGCTGCCGACCGACGATCTGGAAGCGCTGTCCGAGCGGCAGCGCGTGCTGGTCGATGCCGGCGTCGACAGCGCGCTCGCGGTGCGCGTCGCGAGCGGCGACATCTCCGCCGCGCTGCTCGACATCGCCGAAGTGGCCGCGACCTGCGATCGCAGCCTCGAACTGGTCGCGGGCGTCTACTTCTCGCTCGGCACGCTGCTGAACTACGGGTGGATCGGCGAACGCGCGGCCACGCTGCCGACCCCGACGCACTGGGACATGCTGGCGCGCGCGGCTGCGCTCGCGGAGGTCGCGCGGCTCAAGCGCACGCTCGCCACCAGCGCGCTCGCGGAATCGGCCGACTCGACGGCGCCCGAGACGATCGTCCATGCGTGGCGCGAACGCCGCGACGCCGCGCTGCAGCGCTACGAGCACCTGCTCGCCGACCTGCGCGCATCGGGCGGCGCGAGCCTCGCGGTGCTGCTCGTGGTCGTGCGCGAGATGGCCGTGCTCGAACGTGCGTGACGGGTGAGCCCGGGTCGCGCCGGGATCACACCGTCGCGACGAGCAGCTCTTCCGCGTTGTCCGGCGGACGCAGACCGTCGCTGCGGTCGGCGAAGTAGCGACGTGCAAGCTCCGCGGCCGACACGTGCTCGGCCCGTGCGAAGCCGGCCTCCGTCGCGAGCGCGCGGATCTCCTCCGGCATGAAGAAGCTGATGAACGGCGTGCCGCTCGCGCGCGCGCCTTTGGCGGCCATTTCGAGCCCCGGCCGCACACTCGGATCTGCAAGCTCGAGTGGCAGCAGGAACGTCATCGCGAACGTCGAACCCGGCGCGAGCGACGCGACTTCGCGCAACGCCGCCGCGTTCGCGTCGCGCGTCAGGTACATGCTGACGCCGGTGGACACGACGACCGCCGGCTTGCCCGGATCGAAGCCAGCGCGCACGAGCGCGTCGCGCCACGACTGCTTCGCTTCGAAATCGAACGGCACGAGCCGCAGCCAGTCCGGCACGCCGAAGCCAAGCTCGGTCAGCCGGCGGCGCTTCCACGCCTGCGGCGCGGGCGGATCGACCTCGAAGACGGTCAGGCGCGACGCCATCTCCGGCCGGCGCTGCACGAAGCTGTCGAGGCCCGCGCCGAGGATCACGTACTGGCTCACGCCCCGCGCGGCCTGCTCGATGACGAGATCCTCGATGAAGCGCGCCCGCGCGACGATCGATGCGCGAAACGGCTGCGTGAACCGCGGATCCATGTCGCCGCGCTGATGCCAACCGGGCGCCGGCGCGAGCAGGCGCAGGCCGACTTCGTCGGCGAGCACGTGCGGCGGCGCATCGAGTTCGACGTGCAGCGCGCGCCACAGCGCGACGCGTTCGGCGGTGCTGTCGGGGGCGTCCCGATGGAGGTCGGTCATCGCCGCGGCCTCACGCGCCCGGCGTGCCCGGCGCCTGCAGGCGCCAGACGCGGCCGTCGGGATCGCGCACGGTCATGTCGCGCGTGCCCCAGTGCGTATCCTCGAACGGAGTGACCACGTCGACAATCGGCTGCGGCCGGACCGCCTGCTCGTCGGGCACCTTCAGCACGACCTGCATGGCAGGCGTCTCGCCGGCCGGCACTTCGGCGATGAACAGAAACGGCCCGTCGCCGTTTCTCAGCTGGCCCGAGTTGTGATCGGTTTCGAATTCCAGCGTGAAGCCCAGCGCCTGGAAGAACTTTGCGGACTTGCCCCAGTTGTGCGTCGTCAGGTACACGGCTTCGATTCGCTCGGATGACATGTCATTCCTCCGTGGTGGACGGCCCGGCCCCCGGCTGCGGAGCGGCCAGATACGCGCGCAATGCGTCGGCCACCAGCGCGGACAGCGACTGCTCCGTTTCGATGGCGCGATGCTTGACCTGCCGGATCAGGCTCAGCGGCAGGTACACGTTGAATTGCTTCACTTCTTCGTCGGTCATGTTGGCTAGTATGCTAGCAATCTAGCAAATGTCAATCGGGAGACCGGAACCGGCGGCGCGGCGGACGTCGACGCCCCGCCGCTCGCCATGCGCTTACATCGGGTTCACCCGCGCTGCGATCCGGGTGAACAGCGCGTCGAGATCGAAGCCGCTCGTATCGATGCCGATCGTGTCGCGCAGGCACGCGCCCCACGCGGCCGCGTCGTCGAAGGTGACGGTGCGCCCCGCGCCCGCCGCGTCGCGCACCGTCAGCACGGTGTTGAACAGCGCCGCGCGGCCGTCCGGCAGCACGCGGCAGGCGATCAGGTCGTTCACGAAGATCGATTCGGGATAGGTCGACGTGAACCAGTTCGCGGCGTCGTAATCGATCCACTCGGCCGGTTTCAGCGAGAAGCGGTAAGTCGTCTGCCAGCCGTCGGGGATCTCGAACTGCATGTCGAACTCGCCGTCGACTGGCGCGCCGACGATGCGAAACGCGCCGTGCGGCGTCAGCTGCCGCTCGCCCGGCACGAAGCGCAGCGGCGCGGTCAGCGTCGCGCTGCCGAAGCCGATGTCCGCGAGCCACGTCGCGCCATCGAGATCGATGCGCAGCAGCATGTGCGTCTGCGCGGTGACGACCTCGGGCGGCCGCATCCAGCGCACGCGCGCGATCAGCGGCGTCACGCGAAAACCGATCGTCGTAAGCGCGGTGTGGAAGAGCTTGTTGAGTTCGAAACAGTAGCCGCCGCGGCGGCGCCCGATCACCTTGTCGACGATCGCGGGCAGGTCGAGCGCAACACGCGCGCCGGTCAGCGGATTGAGGTTTTCGAACGGGATCGCCTGCGGGTGCAGCAGATGCAGCCGGCGCAGCACGTCGAGCGTCGGCTCGGCCGGGCCGTCGTAGCCGATGCGGGCGAAGTAGCGCGGGAGGTCGAACGAGTCAGTCATGAACCGGCACCGGGAACGGGAAACGCACAACGATAGCATCGCGCGATATCCCCATGTTGCGCGGGGCCATCCCGGATCGCCGCGCGCCGCCGGCACCGCGGCGCGCGGGGTGCGGCTGCGTTACGGCAGCAGCTTCAGCGCGGACGACGCGACCGCCGGCACCGAAATGCCCTGGCTCGTCGCGAATTGCACGGCCTGGCTGAGCGTCGACGCGAGCGACTGCAACTGGCCCGGCGCGCTTTGCGCGATATACGACGCGGCCTGCATGTTCTGCGGATTCAGGCCCGACTGCAGCAGCGAAGCGGCGCTGGTCGAACCGAGATTGCCAAGCCCCGACTGCAGCTGCGAATACTGCGTGAGGCCCTGGCCGAGCGATGCGAGGCCGTTGCTGAACGCCTGCTTGTCGATCGGGCCGTGGGTCGGGCCGCCGCTCGCGAACGCCTGGCCAAGCGCCTGCGACACCGACTGCTGCGCGCCGCCCATCTGCGACAGCACGGCCGGCGTCAACGCGTTGCCGCCACCGAGCAGGCTGGCGGCCTGCTGCGCCTGCCCGGCCGCGCCGGTGAGCCCCATCGCCGACGCGAGCGACGACTGCCCGGCCAGCACCTGCTGGTTCGCGCCGACGTACGCCTGCATCAGCTGCGCGACGCCGCCCTGCGCGGGTGCGGCCTGTTGCTGCCCGCCGCCGAGCAGCGCCGAGCCGATCGACTGCAGGTCGAGCTGCGCATGCGCGGCGCCGTTGGCGCCCAGCAGGATGCCGAATGCGATGCCCGCCGATGCCAGGTGCTTGCCCGTCGCGCGAATATGCTTCATCTGTTTGCCTCGTACCCGAATGATTGAGGCCAATATTGTCGAAGCGCGTCGCGCGCCGCCGCAACGACTGAAACACATCGAAACGAAATCGCGCGCCGCAGCGGCTTGCAATTGCGCGGCCGTCCCGACTCGCCGTGCGCATTCGTCCGCGATTGCCGCGCGATGTCGGGCACGCGTCCGGATTCGTTCCTTTTCCGCATCAATAGCGCTTGTTTCGGACATCCGCGATCGACGCTGCGGCACGCATCACGCAGCCATCCACGCCGGCAGACGCTGGCCGACCCAGTCGGCCGCCTGCTCGTAGCCACGCGCGAGCTGCAGCACCGCGAGGTCCGCGCGCGGCCGGCCGATCAGCTGCATCCCCATCGGCAGCCCCGCGTCGTTGAAGCCGACCGGGACGCTGATCACCGGGCAGCCGGCCAGCGTCCACGGCACGACCGTTTCCATCCAGCGGTGGTAGGTGTCCATCGCGCGGCCCGCGATTTCCTTCGGCCAGCGCTGCTCGACGTCGAACGGAAACACCTGCGCGGTCGGTGCCGCGATGAAGTCGTAGCGATCGAAAAAGCTCAGCACCGCCTGGTGCCACGCGGTGCGCTCGACGCTCGCGTCGAACACCTCGGCAGCCTGCATTGCGAGCAGCCCTTCGACCTCGTAGATCGCCTCGGGCTTCAGCAGCGCGCGCCGTGCCGGATCGCGATAGTGCGCGAGCAGCCCGCCACCGGACAACAGATGTCGATGCGCGAGCCACAGGCGCCAGATGCGCTCGGGTGCGAACGCCGGCAGCGCCGCGTCGACGTCGCAGCCGATCTCGCGCAGCGTCGCGAGGCCCGTTTCGCACTGCGCGAGCACGCCCGGCTCCGTTGCGAGATAACCGTTCCAGTCGCCGACCCACGCGATGCGCTCGCCACGCAGGTCCGTGTCGAGCGGCTTCGCGAACTCGGCCGGATCCTCCGCAAGCGACAGCGGATCGTTCGGGTCGTAGCCGGCCTGGATCGCGAGCAGCTGCGCGACGTCGCCGACCGTGCGGCCCATCGGCCCTTCGATGCCGAGCTGCTGCATGAACACGTCGACGCCCGGCCAGCGCGGCACGCGGCCCTGCGACGGACGGAACCCGTAGATGTTGCAGAACGCGGCCGGATTGCGCAGCGAGCCGCCGAAGTCACTGCCATCCGCGACCGGCAGCATGCGCGCGGCGAGCGCCGCCGCCGTGCCGCCGCTGCTGCCGCCGGCACTCTTCGTCAGGTCGTACGGATTGCGTGTCGCGCCGTGGATTTCGTTGAACGTATGCGAGCCGAGGCCGAACTCCGGCGTGTTGGTCTTGCCGATGAAGATCGCGCCCGCCGCACGCATTCGGCCGACGCCGACCGAATCGCCCTGCGGCACGTTTTCGCGGAAAATCGGCGAGCCGTAGGTCGTCCGCAGCCCTTTGGTCATCGCGAGATCCTTCGGCGCCTGCGGCATCCCGTGCAGCCAGCCGTGATACTCGCCTCGGGCCAGCGCGGCGTCCTTTTCCGCGGCTTCGGCGAGCAGCACGGCGCGATCGCGCAGCGAGATCAGCGCGTTCACCGCGCCGTTCACGCGCTCGATGTGATCGAGATAGGCACGCATCGTCTCGACGCACGACACCGCCTTGCCACGGATCGCCGACGCGAGCTCGCCGGCCGACAGGCGCACGATCGGGTCGACGGTGATGGAAGCGGGAGCGAGAAGCTGCGGGGCGCCGTGCGGCATGCGAGGTCTCCTGGAATCGGAATGGAATGGCGGGCCGCGCGGTGGCGGCAGTCCGTCCCGAACGGCCGGGAAGGCGCCGGGAAGGCGCCGGAAAGCGGCCGCGCCGCGGTCGATGCTCTACTCTACGCGACGCCGGATGGCCAACCTCCGATATTTTCCGCCGCGATTCATTGAGGATTCGACTAAATCGGCCTGGTGCGCCGCTCGACGGGCCACGCATGTGGAGACACATCAAAGTCTGCCGCCAAAAAACGATCGAAACGCCGCAGTGACCCTTTCGCCAATAATCCGAGGGAATTCACAAAGTCTGCGCATTGATCGTCGAGGATGAGCCAACCTTTGATTCCACAGCCCGAAGCCCCAGTTCCGATGGTTGTCCGCGCAGCCAGGCGTTCTCAGCCTCCAACTCTTTCATCCGCGCGATCAGCGAGACGTGCATGCCGCCGAACTTCGAGCGCCATTTGTAGAACGACGTCGCCGTGCTGATGCCCAGCTCCCGGCACTGGTCCGGCACCGACAGCCCGATTCCACGCGCTTGAGCGCGTCCATGCGGTGGACTTATGCCGGAAACGCCAGGACCGTTCCAGGACATACTCGTCCTCGGTTTTTCTGGGAGTCAGCGAGGAAAGCGTTGGCCTGGCACTCAGGCAACATTGCAAACCGATATTTATGGAGGCAACCTGCGAAGCCGCATTCGGTCTGGATTGCTCAAACCGAAAGCATTCATGAAAATTACGGTTTACCCAAGTACCGCAGGCCATCCATGATCGCGATCACAATAAGCGCGCGATCGGCGGACGAGGCCGCTTTTCTTGTGCGACGACCCACGCAACCTCGATTAAAGAAGCGCGCAATCACGTCACGTCGTTCAATACACATGGCCTTCACATACTCGCGCAAGTGCGCATCGCGCTCCGCCTGCAGGCGGGCCTCGGCCCAAACGACGTAATCGACACTGCTCGAATAGCAACACGCATACAGCAAAGCGAACTGCTGTTGAACAATGTCGGACGATACCGCGGGATCCTGCAAGAGTGCCTCCAGATTTTCTTGAATGCTGCGATGCTTGACGCGAAGAAGTTCGACGAAAAGCTCGTGCTTACTTCTGAAGTTCGAATAGAACGCGCCGCGCGTGTACCCGGCGCGCGCGACAATGTCCTCGACGCTCGACGCCGCAAGTCCCTTCTCGGCAATGCACAGCGCTGCCGCGTCGAGCAAGCCGCGACGGGTGTGTTCGCGGCTTTCCGCACGTGTCATCCGCTTAGGGCGCATGTTGCAGAGCACTCATCGCACAAGGAACAAGGACAACGAAGCCACTCCGGCCAAGGCGTCGGTACGTACGACCGTTATCGACTGGCGACGGCTTCGGACACCGGCGCTTGCCAACCTCCGCCGAGCGCCTTGAACGCGGCGACCGCCGCGCGTGCGGATTCGGTTTGCGCCTGCACGCGCTGGTCGGACGCGCGCAGCAGGCTTTCGTCGGCCTGCAACACTTCGATCAGGCTGACGACGCCTTTCTGGTACGCTGCAAACGACGCGGCCCGCGCGCGGCCGAGCGAAGCGACGCCGTCGGCGAGCACGGTGGCTTGTTCGTCGCGTTTGACGAGCGCCGAGAACGCGTTTTCGACGTCCTCGGTCGCGTGCAGCGCCGCGAGCCGGTACGCGGCCAGCATCTCGGCATCCTGTCCTTTCGCCTGCGCGATCTGCGCGTTGATCCGGCCGAAGTCGAACAGGCGCCAGCGCAGGCCGAGCACGCCGGCAGCCTGGTTCGCGCCGCCGGCAAACAGGTTGCCCGCGCCCATCGTCGTCGTGCTGCCGAGCAACCCGCTCAGAGAAAACTTCGGGTAATACTCTGCAATCGCCACGCCGATGCGCGCATTCGACGCCGCCACGCGCCGCTCGGCGACGATCAGGTCGGGCCTGCGCGTGAGCAGTTCGCGGGGCGTGCCTGTCGCCGTAATCCGCGGGGCCACTGGCACGTCGCCGCCGTCGAGCAATTCCGCCCGATGCGTGCCGGGCTGCGAACCGAGCATCACGTCGAGCGCGTTCATCGCCGCGTCGAGCGCCGCTTCGAGCACCGGCACCGTCGCGCGCACCTGCGCGAGCGCGCCTTCGGCCTGCCTGACCTGCAGCTCCGCCGCGAGCCCCTTTTCATACAGCAGATTGAGGGTCGACAGCAGGTCCTGCTCGGTCTGTACCTGGTGCCGCGCGACCTTAAGCCGGCCCTGCAGCCCGCGGATCGTGATGTACGCGTCCGCGGTTTGCGCGGCGACGGCGAGCCGCGTCGCGACCGCCGCTGCTTCGGATGCCTGATAGTCTGCGAGTGCGGCTTCGCGGCCGCGGCGCAATCCGCCGAATACGTCCAGCTCCCAGCTCGCGTTCAAGTCGGCCTCGTAGTCGTTGCCGTGGCGATCGAAACCGGGCGTCGCATTCAGCACACGCCCTAACGGCGTTTCGACCGACTGGTAGACCCGCGCCGCCTGCCCGCTCACGCTGCCCAACGGCAGCAGCGCCGCATTCGCCGCGCCGAGTCCTGCACGCGCTTGCTCGACGCGTGCCGCGGCCTGCGCAAGATCGAGGTTCTGCGCGAGCGCCAGCGTGATGAAGCGCGTCAGTTGCGGATCGCCGAAGCCGGCCCACCACGTCGCGAGGTCGGCTTCGGCAGCCGCATGGCGTTGATCGACAGTGCTCTGGCCCTGGAACCGCTGCGGCATGGCGACCTCCGGCCGCACGTAATCGGGGCCGACGGCACACCCGGCCGACAAGATCGCGGCAAGCACCGCGGCAACGATGGGTTTGGGTAGCATGACGGTTTTAGCAAGAACGCGATGGTGACTATAATACCAAATAGTCACTCGTTGTCCATTCCTGTCAGCTGCAGCCCATGAAAAAAACCCTCCCTTCCGCAGCGCCCGCGCGCGGCCCGGCCGAGCACGACGTGCGGGATCAGATCGTGGCCGCCGCCACCGAGCACTTCAGCCGGTACGGCTATGAAAAGACGACCGTGTCCGACTTGGCGAAGGCGATCGGCTTCTCGAAGGCCTATATCTACAAGTTCTTTGAGTCGAAACAGGCGATCGGCGAAATGATCTGCGCGAACTGCCTGCGCGAGATCGAGACGGACGTGCGCGCGGCCGTCGCCGACGCCGAGCGGCCGACCGAAAAGCTGCGACGGATGTTCAAGGTCTTCACCGAAGCGAGCCTGCGGCTGTTTTTCCGCGACCGCAAGCTGTACGACATCGCCGCATCGGCC
This sequence comes from Burkholderia sp. Bp9004, assembly GCF_003858025.1. Taxonomy (NCBI): domain Bacteria; kingdom Pseudomonadati; phylum Pseudomonadota; class Betaproteobacteria; order Burkholderiales; family Burkholderiaceae; genus Burkholderia; species Burkholderia sp. Bp9004. The sequence goes on from NZ_QTQD01000033.1 coordinate 23,812, forward strand.
GCCACCGGGAACTGGCAGTCGGTGCAGGCCTACGAAGCGCGCGTGCAGAACCTGCTGCAGGACGTGCTGCAGGAAGGCCGGCAAAGCGGCGAGTTCGAGCGCAAGACGCCACTGGACGAGACCGCGACGGCGATCTACCTGGTGATGCGACCGTACCTTAATCCGCTGCTGCTGCAGTACAACCTCGACACGACCGACGCCGCGCCCGCCCAATTGTCGAGCCTCGTGCTGCGCAGCCTCGCGCCGTGAACCGGCCCAGTTGTGACCATTGACTATTTTGGTCACTAGAACCACAATGAAAGCCCCGATCACTTCGTCAGTGGGTCTTTCATGGTCCGGCGTCGCCCCCTTCTTCTCTTCGCAGTTGCTTCCGCACTGCCCGTCGCGCTAGCCGCCTGCAGCGGAAAAGCGCCTTCCGATCCACGCACGGAAGCGCCGCTCGTGCGTACCGCCATCGTGCAGGCGGCGGTCCCCGCGTCGCGCGCATTTACCGGCACCGTCGCCGCACGCGTGCAGAGCGACCTCGGGTTTCGGGTGTCCGGCAAGGTGCTGGCGCGCCTCGTCGATACCGGGCAAACCGTCCGGCGCGGCCAGCCGCTGATGCGGATCGATCCCGTCGACCTCAAGCTCGCGGCGCGCGCACGCGACGAGGCCGTGGCCGCCGCACGGGCACGCGCGCGCCAGACCGCCGAGGATGAAGCCCGCTATCGCGACCTGCGCGGCACCGGCGCGATATCGGCGTCGGCCTACGACCAGATCGAGGCAGCGGCCGATGCCGCGAAAGCGCAGTTGAGCGCCGCCGAGGCCGATGCCGACGTCGCGCGCAATGCGACCGGCTATGCGGAACTCACCGCGGACGGCGACGGCGTCGTGATGGAAACGCTCGCGGAACCGGGCCAGGTCGTCAGCGCCGGCCAGCCGGTGGTGCGGCTCGCGCACGCCGGCAGCCGGGAAGCCATGATCCAGTTGCCGGAAACCCTGCGCCCCGCGGCCGGGTCAGTCGCACAGGCCGAGCTGTTCGGCAAGCAGGGCGTAAGCGTCCCCGCGACGCTGCGCCAGCTCTCCGATACCGCGGATCCGAGAACGCGCACGTTCGAAGCCCGCTACGTGCTGCAGGGCGCGCTGGCCAACGCACCGCTGGGCGCAACCGTCACGGTCCGCATCCCGGACGATGCGCGCGCGGCACCGCAACATGGCATGCAGGTGCCAATCGGCGCGCTGCTGGACACGGGCAACGGGCCCGGCGTGTGGGTCGTCGCGGGCGACCCCGCCAAGGTGGGATGGCGGCCGGTCACGGTCGAGCATCTGGGCGACGACAGCGCGCGCGTGTCCGGCACACTTCGGCAAGGCGACCGGGTCGTCGCGCTCGGCGCCCAGTTGCTGCGCGACGGCGAAGCGGTTCGCGTATCCCCGCAGGCCGCCACGGTCGCGAGCGAAGGAGCACGGCCGTGAGCGAGCGTCGCTTCAACCTGTCGGCACTTGCCGTGCGCGAGCGCGCGATCACGCTGTTCCTGATCTGCCTGATCTCGCTCGCGGGACTCGTGTCGTTCTTCAAGCTGGGCCGCGCGGAAGACCCGGCATTCACGATCAAGGTGATGACGATCGTCACCGCATGGCCGGGTGCTACCGCGCAGGAAATGCACGATCAGGTTGCCGAAAAGATCGAGAAGCGCATGCAGGAGCTGCGCTGGTACGACCGCACCGAAACCTATACGCGCCCCGGCCTCGCGATCACGACGCTGACACTGCTCGACGGCACGCCGCCGTCCGACGTTCAGGAGCAGTTCTATCAGGCGCGCAAGAAGATCGGCGACGTGGCGAACGATCTGCCGTCCGGCGTGATCGGGCCGATGGTCAACGACGAATACGCGGACGTCACGTTCGCGCTGTTCGCGTTGAAGGCCAAGGGCGAACCGCAGCGCCTGCTGGTGCGCGACGCCGAGGCGTTGCGCCAGCGGCTGCTGCACGTGGCGGGCGTGAAGAAAGTCGACATCATCGGCGAGCAACCGGAGCGCATCTACGTGCAGCTGTCGCACGACCGGCTCGCGACGCTCGGCGTGAGCCCGCAGGACGTGTTCGCCGCGCTCAACGGCCAGAACGCGCTGACGCCGGCGGGTTCCGTCGAAACCCGCGGGCCGGAGGTGTTCATCCGGCTGGACGGCGCCTTCGACAAACTGCAGAAGATTCGCGACACGCCGGTCGTCGCTCAGGGTCGCACCTTGAAGCTGTCCGACATTGCCACCGTCGAGCGCGGTTATGAGGATCCGGCGACGTTCATGATCCGCAACAACGGCGAACCCGCGCTGCTGCTGGGTATCGTGATGCGCGACGGCTGGAACGGGCTCGATCTCGGCAAGGCCCTGGACAGCGAAGTCGGCGCGATCAATCGAGCGTTGCCGCTCGGCATGAGCCTCACCAAGGTGACCGATCAGGCCGTAAACATCAGTTCGGCCGTCGACGAGTTCATGGTCAAGTTCTTCGCTGCGCTGCTGGTCGTCATGCTCGTGAGTTTCGTCAGCATGGGCTGGCGCGTGGGGCTGGTGGTCGCCGCGGCCGTGCCGCTGACGCTGGCCGTGGTGTTCGTCGTGATGGCCGCGACCGGCAAGAACTTCGATCGCATCACGCTCGGCTCGCTGATCCTCGCGCTCGGCCTGCTCGTCGACGACGCGATCATCGCGATCGAAATGATGGTCGTGAAGATGGAGGAAGGTTACGGCCGCGTGGCCGCGTCGGCTTATGCGTGGAGCCATACGGCCGCGCCGATGCTGGCCGGCACGCTCGTGACCGCGGTCGGTTTCATGCCGAACGGCTTCGCACGCTCAACCGCCGGCGAATACACCAGCAACATGTTCTGGATCGTCGGGATCGCGCTGATCGCATCGTGGGTCGTCGCGGTGGTGTTCACGCCGTACCTCGGCGTGAAGATGCTGCCCGAGTTCAGGAAGGTCGAAGGCGGCCACGACGCGCTGTACGATACCCCGCGCTACAACCGCTTCCGTCAGGTACTGGCGCGTGTCATCGCACGCAAATGGCTCGTCGCGGGGTCGGTCGTCGGCCTGTTCGTGCTCGCGATCCTCGGGATGGCGATCGTCAAGAAGCAGTTCTTTCCAATCTCCGATCGCCCCGAGGTGCTGATCGAGGTGCAGATGCCGTACGGCACGTCGATTTCGCAAACGAGCGCCGCGACGTCGAAGGTCGAAGCGTGGCTCGCGAAGCAGAAGGAAGCGCGCATCGTCACCGCGTATGTCGGCCAGGGTGCGCCGCGCTTCTATCTGGCGATGGGGCCGGAGCTGCCCGATCCGTCGTTCGCGAAGATCGTGGTGCGCACGGACAGCCAGGACGAGCGTGACGCGTTGAAGGCGCGGCTGCGGCGAGCCGTCGCCGACGGACTAGCGCCCGAAGCACGCGTGCGTGTGACGCAACTCGTGTTCGGCCCGTATTCGCCGTTCCCGGTCGCGTATCGCGTCACCGGCCCCGATCCCGACACGCTACGCGGCATCGCGGCCGAGGTACGGCACGTGATGACCGCCAGCCCGATGATGCGCACGGTCAATGCCGACTGGGGCACGCGCGCGCCGACGCTGCACTTCACGCTGCAGCAGGATCGCCTGCAGGCGGTCGGGCTGACGTCTAGCGCGGTTGCGCAGCAGCTGCAGTTCCTGCTGACCGGGGTACCCGTCACCGCGGTGCGCGAGGACATCCGGACCGTGCAGGTGATCGCGCGTTCGGGCGGCGAGGCGCGGCTCGACCCCGCGCGGCTCGACGACTTCACGCTCGCCGGCGCGAACGGGCAGCGCATTCCGCTGTCGCAGGTCGGCAAGGTCGACGTGCGGATGGAGGAACCGATCATGCGCTGGCGCGATCGCGTGCCGACGATCACGGTGCGCGGCGACATCGCCGACGGCTTGCAGCCGCCGGACGTATCGGCCGCGATCACGAAGCAGCTTCAGCCGATCATGGCGAGGTTGCCGAGCGGCTACAGGATCGAGGAAGCGGGCTCCATCGAGGAATCCGGCAAGGCGACGAAGGCGATGCTGCCGCTGTTCCCGATCATGCTGGCGATCACGCTCGTCATCATCATCTTCCAGGTGCGCTCGATCTCCGCGATGGTCATGGTGTTCATGACGAGTCCGCTCGGGCTGATCGGCGTGGTGCCGACACTGATCCTGTTCCGGCAGCCGTTCGGCATCAATGCGCTGGTCGGCCTCATCGCGCTGTCGGGCATCCTGATGCGCAACACGCTGATCCTGATCGGGCAGATCCACCAGAACGAACTAGCGGGGCTGGATCCGTTCCATGCAGTCGTCGAAGCGACCGTGCAGCGAGCGCGCCCGGTGATCCTTACCGCGATGGCGGCCGTGCTCGCGTTCATTCCGCTCACGCATTCGGTGTTCTGGGGCACACTCGCGTACACGCTGATCGGCGGCACGTTCGCCGGGACGATCCTCACGCTTGTATTCCTGCCGGCGATGTACGCGATCTGGTACAGGATCCGGCCCGGCCATTCCGCCGGTGCACGCCACGGCCGGCATGCGCCGGCATCGCCTGCCGAGCCTGCGCTTCAGCCCGCGCTGGACACGCGCGATTGACATCCCCATTCACCATATCGAAGGAAACAGCCATGTCGAACTCCACAGTTGTCGTCGTGACCGGCGTGTCGTCGGGCATCGGGCGCGCCGCAGCAGAACAATTCGCAAAACGCGGATGCCGCGTGTTCGGCACCGTGCGCAGCGTCGCGCGAACGGCGCCCGTCGCCGGCGTCGAGCTGGTCGAGATGGACGTGCGTGACGACGCGTCTGTTCGATCGGGTATGCAAACGATCGTCGATCGCGCCGCGCGTATCGACGTGCTCGTCAACAATGCGGGCATGAGCCTGATCGGCGCGGTGGAGGAAACCTCGGTGGACGAAGCGGCGGCCTTGTTCGACACCAACGTATTCAGCATCCTGCGTACGACCCATGCGGCACTTCCGCACATGCGCGCGCAACGGCGCGGCCGGATCGTCAATATCAGCTCGGTGCTCGGCTTCCTGCCGGCGCCCTATATGGGACTCTATTCGGCATCCAAGCATGCCGTGGAGGGTTTGACCGAATCGCTGGATCACGAACTGCGCCAGTTCGGCATTCGCGCGACGCTGGTCGAACCATCGTTTACGCGGACCAACCTGGAGGTCAATGCCCCGCAGGCAAGCGCGCCGATCGCCGATTACGACCGCGAGCGAACGCTTGCGTCGCGCGCCGTCGTCGACAGCGTGAAAGCCGCGCCGCACCCCGAGGGGGTGGCCGCCACCATCGTCGACGCGGCGCTCGGCGCATGGCGGATGCGCAGCACGCCGAACGGCGAGGCGTCGCTGTTGCGCAAGTTGCGTCGCTTCATGCCGGCCGGCCCGGTCGATTCGAGCCTGCGAAAAAAATTCCGGATCGCGTGACACGGTCGGAAACGAAATGGCCTTGAACACGAGCCGCCGGGTTGCTGCCGGCTCGATCGTCGCCGTGGCTCAGGCACCTGCTCCTTTACCTTCGTCAAGAAACTAACGATGCCCCGAACGCCCATTGAAATCGCTGAAACGTTCTTTGCCCATTGGACCACCTGACCGTAGCCCACAAATATTGCCGTGCCGCAGCATGCTTTATCCCGTTGCCGCAGACTTTGTTGTACGCCCATACCGCGTCGGGCTACCGCCCGGTCGACTGGTGTAAACGTTTATGCGCATAAACTAAAATTTCTTATATTTCTAATAGGCGCAACACGAGGCGGCGGACGTTAACGACATTTTTACGCGGCCGCCCGATCTCTTTAGGTCACGCGATCCGGCGGCGCACTACGCTGGGAACATCTCGACTACGGGGCATTTTCCATGCTCAAACTGCTGGTTCCGGTCGGACATTCGCCTCGCTCGCTGCAGGCGGTTCGCCACGCGACCTTCCTGTATCGCGAACGCTGCGCATCCGAGATCGTGCTGATCAACGTGCAGGCGCCGCTCGAGGCGACGCGGCTCGAAGCGTTTCACCCGCTGTCGCGGCTTCAGTCGATCGAGGACAAGTTCGCGTGCGACGATCTGGCGATGGCGGAGCGGGTGTTGCGGGAAGCCGGTGTCCGGTACAGCATCGTGAAGAAGGTCGGGCCGGTGGCCGACACGATCGCGGCCGTCGCGGCCGAGACCGGCTGCGACGAAATCGTCGTCGTCGCGCCACGGCAGGATCCGTTTCACGCGATGCTGTCGATGTTCCGTCGCAGCGTGATGGATCGGCTCGTGCGGATCTCGAATGTGCCGGTGACGGCAGTGCGATGAACGGTTCGGCGCTTACTTGATGACCTTGCGCCAGAACACCAGATAGGTCGCGGCGGAAGACGCAATCAGCAGAATGGCCCACATCGGCGCGAGACTGATCAGCACGGAAGAGACGTTAAGCATTTGGATTCCTCACTATTTCGATAGCGATGTTCGGCACGTGCCTGTTGCGTTCGGATCCGCTGCGCCCATCGCTTGCGCGCATTGCGTTCCGTTGAAACATGCATTGATGCTATCGCTTTGAGTGCCGGCGCGACCGTCTCGCCCTGCCCGTACCCTGACATTCGTCAAACTCGCGTCAATCGCGCGCCGGTACGGCCGGCCACTGCCCCTTCCGCGTTCGCGCGGCACAAGAACGGGACGCAATTACAACAGGCATGTCGCCGTTTCAGCAGACGTTTACCGGGGGAAGCCCCAAGTGCTTCACGAAACGTGTCCGCGTTACGCTTCGGCAACGAGGAGACGAATCATGAGACGAGTGGTACACATCGCGTTTTTCGCGCTGCTGGCCTACCTGATCGGCGATCGAGCGCTGCTGCACGCGCAAGGCCGCGACGCCAGCCCGATGGCGTGTTCGCAGGGTGCCGAGCAGGTGAAATACGATGCGCTCAGCCGAGGCTTCGGCAACGCGGCCGCCAGCAGCCAGAGCGAGGCGTTCATGTCCGGCTGCCTGGTGACCGGGCGCAGCAATCGGGATGTTGCAATGACTGACCGTTGACGCCGAACGGGCGCCGCCGGACCGGTTGCGCTCATGGCGCGCCCCTGACCCGGAGACGGTCACACCCGGGGCTTTCCGTCTTTTGCATTCCGCACCGCCGGCACTGACGTGCCACCGACAGCCGACGACACGCCGTCAATCCGGCGCGCGATGCAACCGTCGAGCGGCCGACGCGGCACGTCGGGCACGCCCCGTCGCTCGCGCCGACGCGTATCGCCGCTGCTGCGCCCTTCGCGCCGCGGTCCGGCCGCCCTCGTTCGCGAGCGCCCGGTCCGTTTTCTCCCGCAGCCCCGCTTCCCGCGCCTCGGCCAAGCCGGTTTTCTGCTGCGCCGCGCTCGGCGTTCGACACGCATCAGCCGACCGGCGCCGCCCGTCCCATGGCCCGGGCACGCCGATTGCGGCTCGGTTGCCCCCTTCCCACGGGCCGCCGACATGAACGACAACGAGTCCCTCGATACCGCGCAGCCTCGTCCGCGCGCGGCAACGTGGCTCCGGCGCCTCGGGCCGGGCCTCGTCACCGGTGCCGCCGACGACGATCCGTCAGGCATCGGAACCTATTCGCAGGCGGGTGCGCAGTTCGGATTCGAACTGCTCTGGTCGCTGCTGCTGACCTATCCGCTGATGACGGCGATCCAGCTGGTCAGCGCGCGCATCGGCCGCGTGACGGGCAAGGGCCTCGCGTCGAACATACGCGCGCACTACCCGTCATGGCTGCTCTACAGCGCAGTGGCATTGCTGTTGATCGCGAACGTGATCAACATCGCGGCCGACCTGTCGGCGATGGGCGCAGCGGTCAATCTTCTGCTGCACGGCCCTCAGGAACTCTATGTCGTCTGTCTGGGCGGCGTGTCGGCAGTGCTGCAGATTTTCGTGCCGTACGACCGCTATGCGCGCCTGCTCAAATGGATCGCGCTGGTCCTGCTCGCGTATGTCGCGGTGGCGCTCATCGTGCCCGTCCATTGGGGCGAGGTCGGCCGCGCGATCGTGTGGCCGCATATCCAGCTGACCGCCGCCTACCTGACCACGGTCATCGCCGTGCTCGGCACCACGATCAGCCCTTATCTGTTTTTCTGGCAGGCGTCGCAGGAGGTCGAGGAACTGCATGCGGAGCCGAACCAGCACGCGTTGCGGCGCGCACCTCATCAGGCACCCGCGCAGTTGCGACGAATCAACTTCGATACCTGGGTCGGCATGGGCGTATCGAACGTCATTGCGTTCTTCATCACGCTGACCGCAGCGGCCACGCTCAACATGCACCACATCGAAGTGAAGACGTCCGCCGATGCCGCGCGCGCGCTCGAGCCCATTGCCGGGCACTTCGCGTACGTGCTGTTTGCGCTCGGAATCGTCGGCACCGGCCTGCTGGCGTTGCCGGTGCTCGCCGGATCGGCCGCGTATGCGGCCTCGGGCAGCTTTCGCTGGCGCAACAGCCTCGCGCTTCGGCTCGGCGTCGCGCCCGAATTCTATGCGGTGATCGCCTTGGCGATCGTGGGCGGCGTCGCGATCACGTTCATGCATTTCGACCCGATCCGCGCGCTCTACTGGAGTGCGGTCATCAACGGCGTGACCGCGGTTCCGATCATGGTCGTGATGATGCTGATGGCCGGCAGCCGACGCATCATGGGCAAGTTCGCCGTGACGGGCGCGCTGGCGTGGGGCGGCTGGGCCGCGACGCTCGCGATGGCGATCGCGGCGATGGGGGTGTTCGTGCCGGTGTAGGCCGCATCGGTCACCTGCGCCAGACCGTGCGCACGATCAGCCTGACTCCGGACGAATCACCAGCTCGTTGAACCCGGTCCCTGCATCGGGTTCACGGGAGAAACGATGTGCGGGCAACAGCACGAGCAGGATCTCGGCGGTCGTCCGCACCACGCAACCGCTCGCGACGTGTCCGCCCGACACGCGGCCGTTCGCGTCGGACACCGACATATGAAGGTGCGCGCCGTCCGGCGAGACCGAACCGGCCAGCGTCAGGATCTCGAGGTCGCCGCGCAGTTCGGTCGGCGCGTCGACACCGGCAAAGCGCAACTGCGCGACGGTCAGGCTGCCGATCCCCTGGATCACGAATGCCGCGTGTGCGTCGAGCCGACACAATGCCTGCTCGATCGATGCGCGCAGATCGTCGCCGGGGGAAAGACGCAAAGGATGGGCTTGCATGGTCGATAACCTGCTGGTGGGCCGGGGTGTCGACAAAGCGTACGTTCGACCGGGCCATCCGGCAAGCCGCCTGCCGGATCGCGCACCGCGCCTGCGTCACGGCAACGCGCGGCACGCACATCACACGGTGAATCGCTCGCTCGCGAATTGCGCGTCCGGCACGCCGGCCGCAACGGCAACTCCCCGTGCGCCCTCGACGAGCGGCGGCGGCCCGCATACGTACACATCCGGCAGCACTTCGGCCTGCGCAAGCGCCGCGCGCAACGCATCGACCGGCGTCCCGCGGAACCCGGCCCATGCCGTGCCCGGTCGCCATACGCACAAGTCGATCCGCAGTTGCGGCAACTCGGCCTGCAATCTCTCCAGCTCGTCGAGCATGAACAGTTCGCTTTCCTCATTGACGCCGAAGAACAGCCGTGCGTCGCCCGTCTCCTGATACTCGGCCATGCGCCTGAGCATCGACAGGACCGGCGCAAGCCCCGTGCCGCCCGCGACGAACCAGCGTGGCCGAAGGCTGTCTGCGAACAGGCCGAATCCGCCCATCGGCACGCGCACGGTCAGCGGGTCGCCGTGCCGCGCGCGCTCGCGCAGATAAGCCGAGAACCAGCCGCCCGGCCGCAACCGGATCAGGAATTCCAGGCGGCCGTCCCAGTTGCTCGTGTTCGCGAGCGAATATGGGCGGCGCACACCGCTGCCCGGCACCTCCAGTTCCGCGAACTGGCCGGCTTCGAACTCCGCAGCCGCGCCGAACGCGTCGTCGGGCTCGATCTGCAGCTCGACGCGCATCGTGTCGCGCGCGATGGTATCGAGCGCCGCGATCCTCGCGGTGCGCACGGGCACCGGCTGCAGCAGCACCTTGGCGCGGTCGTACGGCGCGGCGACCCGCAGATCGCCGCGCGGCGTCGTCCGGCACAGCAACACCGCGCCGGGCTGGCCGGCCGGCAACGCGTCGGCGCTGTGGTCCCGCATCTCGTACGGGCCGTCGACGACGGTCGCCTGACAGGCACCGCAGCTGCCGCGTCGGCATTGCGACGGCAGCGTGATGTCTGCCTGCGCCGCCGCCGCGAGCAGATCCTGGCCGGGCTCGCAGTCGAAGCCGAACGGCGCGCCGTCGCGCGTCGTGATCTCGATCCGGTAGCTCATCGAACGATCCCGTTCATGCTGCCTTGCGCGCGAGCGCAGCGGCCAGATCCGTGTCTGCCTCACCGATCGGCTGGATCCCGAACTGATCGACCAGCACCGCGAGCACGCCCGGCGTGATGAACGCCGGCAGCGACGGCCCGAGCCGGATGTTGCGGATCCCAAGTGCGAGCAGCGTCAGCAGCACCGCGGCCGCCTTCTGTTCGAACCACGAGATGACGAGCGACAGCGGCAGGTCGTTCACGCCGCATTCGAACGCATCGGCGAGCGCGGTCGCGATCCGGATCGCGGAATAGCTGTCGTTGCACTGCCCGACGTCGAGCAGGCGCGGAATGCCGCCGATATCGCCGAACGCGTGCCGGTTGAACCGGTATTTGTTGCAGCCGAGGGTCATCACGACCGTGTCGTCGGGTGCCTGTTCCGCGAACTCGGTGTAGTAGTTGCGGCCCGGCGCCGCGCCGTCGCAACCGCCGATCAGGAAGAAGTGGCGGATCTGCCCTGCCTTCACCGCGTCGATCACCTTGTCCGCGACGCCCAGCACCGCATGCCGGCCAAACCCGACCGTGATCGTCTCCTCCGGCGCGGTGGCCGGGAATCCGGGCAGTGCCTGAGCGGCTCGAATCAGCATCGAGAAATCGTGATGCTCGAGATGACGCACGCCCGGCCAGCCGACCGGCCCGGTCGTGAAGATCCGCTGCCGGTATTGCGGCAACGGCTCGATGATGCAGTTGGACGTCATCAGGACCGGCCCGGGGAAATGCGCGAAGTCGCTCTGCTGGTCCTGCCACGCGCCCCCGTAGTGGCCGGCAAGATGCGCAAAGGCTTTCAGCGTCGGATACGCGTGAGCCGGCAACATCTCGCCGTGAGTATAGACCTGGATGCCTGTGCCCGCCGTCTGTTCGAGCAACGCATGCAGATCGCCGAGATCGTGGCCGGACACGAGGATCGCCTTGCCGGCCACCGGCGACACGCGCACGGCGGTCGGCTGTTGCGCACCGAAGCGGCCGGTGTTCGCGTTGTCGAGCAGTTCCATCACCGTCAGGTTCAGCCGGCCGAGATCGAGCGCCTGCGCGAGCAGCGCGTTGACGTCGTCGGGATCGCCCGCGAGAAACGCGAGTGCCGCTTCGACGCCCTCGTACACGTCGTCGCGTTCGTAGCCCAGCACCTTCGCATGATGCGCATACGCGCACACGCCCTTCAGCCCGTACAGCACCAGCGCACGCAGCCCGACGATATCGGCACCCACCGTGTCAAGGCCCGCATCGATGCCGACGCGCGCCGCCTGCTTCAGCAAGCCGGCCAGATCGTCCGCCGGCTGCCACGCGGCGGGCCCCGTCAGCACCGGCACGGCCGTGCCAGCCGCCCGTGCGTGCGCTTCGCACGCGGCCTTCACACGATCGCGCGTCTGTGCTGCTTCGCGCAGCAGCGCGACGAAGCGCGCCGCATGGAAGTTCACGTTGGTCAGCGTGGTGAACATCGCGTACAGCACGAATCGGTCGGCCTCACGGTCTGGCTCGCCCATCGTGCGCGCGATCGCGGCGTACTGCGCGATGCCCTTCACCGCATGAACCAGCAGGTCCTGCAGATCGGCCGTCGTCTCGTCCTTGCCGCAGTTGCCCTTCGCCGATGCGCAGCCGGGCCGTGCGCCGGTCCGGTCGGTCTGTTCGCATTGATAGCAAAACACGGTGCTCTCCTTTCTCGATCATGGGGGCGCGGGTCGGCGCGAACGGCGGTGGGAAGCGTGTTCCGGACCGCCGGGCGTCTCGCCCGCTTCAAGATGCGTGCTGTATGCATCTTTTTCATGATGTTTCGGCGCGCCTTTCGCTGCCGTGATGCAGGTCAAGAAAGCGCGCGCACGCGGTGGGACAACTTGTCGCTACGACTGCCCGCCGGCCGGCGCCGCGGTTGCCTCGTCTTTTTCATCGTCCGCACAGTCGATGCCCCAGTCGCCGTATCGATACCAGTCGTCGCCGAGCAGTTCGCTCGGGTGCTGCGTGCGGCTGGAGCCGTTGCCGCACCGCATCGCATGCGTCGGGCAGTAGTTGTCGCATCCCCAGCAAATCCGCTCCGGATGCCCAGGATGCAGCGGAAATGTCTTGGCCATCGTTCGTCATCCTCCCGGTATCGTTGCGTTCGCTACCGTTCGACTCTAAGTCCACCGCGAAACGATGCCGATGCGACATTCGTTCGCACCGGACGCACCGCACTACCCGCGCCGCTCGCTCGCGAGCGCCGAACGCGATCGCCGGAAAACAAGAAGGCCCGGACGATGTCCGGGCCTTCCACGTCAGCCGTTGCGGCCAGCCGCGCTTACGCTTCCAGCGCTTCGAGCACCTTCCCCTTCGTCTCGATCCCGACGAAGTGCACGGTCACCGCCGCGATCAGCGGCACGATGCCGATCAGGTAGAACGCCGGCGCGAGGCTGCCGCCGATGATCGCATGCGGCACGATCATCGGCGCCGCGAACGACGCGATCTTCAGCCACGCGCTGCCGAGCCCGCAGCCCGACGCACGGATGCTCGTCGGATACTGCTCCGGCGTATAGACGTACGCGGTGATGAAGCCCGATGCCATCAGCCCCAGCGACAGCGAGCAGAACACCGCGACGACGTACACCGACGATGCGTGATAGAGGCCCGCGAACGCCAACGACAGCGCGCACAGCACGAACGACCACACGATCACCGGCTTGCGTCCGAGCTTGTCGACGAGCAGCGCCGAAGCAAGCGACCCGAGCACGCCCATCACCGAGCCGATCACCGCGAGATTCAGCGCGAGTTGCAACGGCGCGTGATAGAAGTTCTTGTAGATCGTCGGCAGCCACGTGGACAGCCCGTACTGGATGAACCCGCAGGTCGCCCAGAGCGTCGCCACGGCAAGCGTGCGCTTGCGATACGCGGCGCTGAACAGGTCGCTCATCCGGCGCTTCGGGTGCTGGCGCACCATCTCGTCGTACGCGGCCACCTGCGTGACCGGCGGCAGTTCGCCGCGCACCGACGATTCGAACACACCGACCGCGCGCCCGGCTTCCGCGAGCCGCCCACGCGACGCGAGCCAGCGCGGCGATTCCGGCACGAGATGCGTGAGCACCAGCGCGAGGATCAACGGCAGCCCGCCGACGAAGTACATGATCTCCCAGCCGAACCGCGGCACGAGCCATGCGCCCAGCGCCATCGACACGAGCAAACCGATCGGAAACACGATTTCATACAACAGCACGAAGCGGCCGCGACCATGTGCACGCGTGATTTCGTTGATGTACGTCGCCGCGACCGGCAGTTCGCCGCCGAGACCGAGCCCCTGCAAGATCCGCAGGAGCACGAATATCTCGAACGTCGGCGCGAAACCGCACGCGATGCTCGTGATGCCGATCACGGCCGAACTCCACGCGATCGCCTTCACGCGGCCATGCTTTTCCGCGAGCGCGGGAAACAGGAACGCACCGATCAGCTGGCCGATCGCGCCGGACGCGATCAGCATGCCGATCTGCGTCGGCGACAGCCCCCACTTGTGAATCAGCAGCGGCAGCGTCGCCGCGATCGTGATCACGTCGAAGCCGTCGAAGAACGTGGCGGTGCCGATCAGCACGCGCGCACGGATCTGCATCGCGTTGGCCGGAAGCCGCTCGAGCCGCGCGATGATCGCGCCGGGCGTGGAGGCGGCAGCTTCCATCGTGGCCCTGCCGGCCACGACGTTGTCGAAAGTGCTCATGCGGGGTGTCTCCTGGATCGTTCGCCGGTCAGGCAAGCGCTTTGGTCGTGTCCGCCAGGGCTTCCGTATCCACAGCCCGGCCCTGGTTCATCCACTTGCGTGCGAGCTTGAGCTCACGTGCGTTGTTGACGGCGATGACACCTCTCACATGCCCATCGCCTACGAAAAACAGCGTCGCGCGGCGCGCGGCGAGGTCGCCGCGCACGACGAGCTGCGCATCGGCCGGCAGATCGCCGAGGATCTGCAGGTTCACGTCGTACTGATCGGACCAGAACCACGGAATCTCCGCGTACGGCGCGCGCACGCCGAGCACGGCCTTCGCAGCCGCGATCGCCTGGTTCTGCGCGTTCGCCCACGATTCGAGCCGCACGCGCCGCTTCAGCCAGCCGTTGTGATGATTCGCGACGTCACCGCACGCGAAGATCGCCGGGTCGCTGGTCGCACCGAATTCGTCGACCACGATGCCGTCGTCGACGGCCAGGCCCGCGTCGCTCGCCAGCGTCGCGTTCAGCGCGAGGCCGATGCCGGCCACCGCGAAATCGGCGTCGATCGTCGTGCCGTCGGCGAGCGTCGCGCGCACCTTCGATGCGTCGTCCGGTTGCGCGTCGAGCGATGCGAGCGCCGCGCCGAGACGCACGTCGACACCGTTCGCGTGATGCAGGTCGAGCAGGAAGTCCGACACGATCTGCGGCACCGAACGCCCGCACAGACGCGGAGCGCCTTCGACGACGACCGCTTCGACGCCGAGCTTGCGTGCGGTCGCAGCGACTTCGAGGCCGATCCAGCCGCCGCCGATCACGAGCACGCGCCGGCTCGCACGCAGCTTCTCGCCGAGCGCGGCCGCTTCGTCGAGCGTGCGCAGGTAGTGCAGGTTCGGCGTCCTGACGATTGCATCAGGCAAGCGACGCGACGTGCCGCCAGTCGCGATCACGAGACGGTCGTATTCGATCTCGAGCCCGCTTTCGGTCTTCACCACGCGGCGCGCACGGTCGATCGACGCCGCGCGTTCCGGCTGCCACGCCTCGACGTTCAGCGCGTCGAATTCGTCGGGACGCACGACGCGTACCGTTTCGATGTCGGCATCGCCGGCCAGCACGGCTTTCGACAGCGGCGGGCGTTCGTACGGCAGGTGCGGCTCGTCGGCGATCATCACGAGGCGGCCCGCGAACCCTTCCGCGCGCAGCGTCTTCAGCACCCAGCCGGCGGCCTGGCCGCCGCCGATCACGACGACCGTGCCGGGCACGGCCGACGCCTGCGAGTTCGCTTCGGTCATGATTTGCGCTCCGTCATGAACTTGCCTTCCGGCGCCTTCGCGTCCTTCTGCCGGCGCGTGTTGCCGTCGAGGCCGCCGTCGACCGCCCATTCGGCGAACACGGTCGGGCCTGGTTCGAATTCGCGCGGCTGCCACTCGGGCGTCAGCACGTCTTCGTCCGCGTAGTACTCGATCAGCGCGCCAGCCGGGTTCTGGAAGTACCAGAAATACGCGGACGACACCGGATGACGGCCCGGGCCGAGTTGCGTTTCCCAGCCGCAGCGGTCGATGTGCATGCCGCCGCCGAACACTTCGTGGATGTCCCGCACGGTGAACGCGACGTGGTTCAGGCCGCGCTTGCCGTTCGGCAACGCGAGCAGGAACAAGTCGTGGTGGCCGCCATGCGGCGCGCAACGCATGAACGCGCCGCGGCCCGGATAGCGATCCGACGTCTCGAAGCCGAGCAGCTCGTGATAGAACGTTTCCTGCGCGTCGAGGCAGTTCGTGAAGAACACCACGTGGCCAACCTCGACCGGTTCCGCGCGCGGATAGATCGGGCTCGGCTGGTCGACGCGCAGCGTCTGGCCCCACACGTTCGACGGCGAGCCGGTGATGTCGAGTTCGCGCTTGCGCGTGACTTCGACGCGAATCGCCATGCCGTTCGGATCGATGCAACCCACCGCGTCGTCGTGCGCGTAATAGCCGGGCTGGCCAGCCAGTTTCGTGCGCAGCGCGTCGAGTTCCTGCTTCGTCGCGACACCCCACGTCACCTCGCGCAGCGTCGGACCCGCCTCGAACGCCGGCGGCAGCGACGGATCGTCGGCCTTGACGACCAGCACGGTGCAGCCGTTCAGCGTTTCGAAACGTGCGCGCGTGTCGTCGTGCGCGACTTCCTTCAGCCCCCAGTCGGCGAAAAAGCGCCGGCACGTCGCGAGGTCGTCGACACCGTACGTGATCTGCTCGATACCCAAGATGCTCATTGCGTCATTCCCCTTCGCTCAGTTCGCCCACGGCAGCGGCGCGTCGTTCAGGCCCCAGTAGAGGCTCTTCTGCTGCATGTACTCGCGGATGCCGAGACGGCCCTTCTCGCGGCCCATCCCGCTCTCCTTCCAGCCCGAGAACGGCGTGGAGATCGAAAACAGCTTGTACGTGTTGATCCAGACGGTGCCCGTCTCGAGCGCGCGCGCAATGCGCCACGCGCGCTTGTAGTCGCGCGTCCAGATGCCGGCGGCAAGGCCGAACACGCTGTCGTTCGCCTGCGCGATCAGCGACGCTTCGTCGTCGAACGGCATCGCGACCAGCACCGGTCCGAAGATTTCTTCCTGGCAGATGCGCGCGGTGTTCGGCAAACCTTCGAGAATCGTCGGCTGGTAGAAGAAGCCGTCCTCGCGCCCGTCGCCCGACGGCCGCGCGCCGCCGCACAGCAGGCGGCCGCCTTCCTCCTGCCCGAGCGCGACGTAGCGCTCCACCGATTCACGATGCTTCGCGGTGATCAGCGGGCCCATCTGCGTGTCGGGCCGCGTCGGGTCGCCCACGCGCAGCTTGCGCGCACCTTCGACGAGGCGTTGCATGAACGTGTCGTAGATCGCGCGCTGCACGAACAGGCGCGAACCCGCGATGCACGCCTCGCCCGACGAGCTGAAGATGCCGTACAGCACGCCATTGACCGCGTGATCGAGATCGGCGTCGTCGCACACGATCGTCGGCGACTTGCCGCCGAGTTCGAGCGACACGGGCATCAGCTTCTCGGCGGCGATGCGCGCGATGCCGCGGCCCACTTCGGTGCCGCCGGTAAACGACACCTTCTTCACGAGCGGATGGCGCACGAGCACGTCGCCGATCACCGAGCCCTTGCCCGGCAGCACGCTCAGCACGCCCTTCGGCACGCCGGCCTCCTCGCAGATGCGGGCCAGCGCGAGCGACACGAGCGGCGTGACTTCGGCCGGCTTGAGCACCACCGCGTTGCCGCCGGCGAGCGCCGGCGCGAGCTTCTGCGCGTCGGATGCGATCGGCGAATTCCACGGCGTGATCGCCGCGATCACGCCGATCGGCTCGTGCACGCTCATCGTCAGGTAGTCGCCGCGCGACGGTGTCAGTTCCTCGTCGAGCGTTTCCAGGCACGCCGCGAAATAGCGGAACGTGTTGGCGGCGCTCGCCACCAGCACGCGCGTCTCGCCGATCGGCTTGCCGTTGTCGCGGCGCTGCAGGTTCGCGAGCGCCTCGTGACGCTGCATGATCAGGTCGGCGATCCGGTACAGCACCAGCGCGCGCTGGTGCGGCTTGAGGCCGGCCCAGTCGGCGCGGCGCCACGCGGCGTCGGCGGCCACGACGGCTTCGGCCGCGTCTTCCGCGTTCGCCGTCGATACTTCCATGTTCAGCGACTGGTCGGCCGGATAGATGCTCGCGTAAGGCGCGCCGCGACCGCGCCGCCACTCGCCGCCGATCAGGATGTCGCCGTTGGGTACGAGGCTCGTATCGAATGGAGTCATGTCACAAGTCCCACTAATCTGTCTCTGCGCAGCCGCCCGCGCCGTGGCGCCGGCGGCCGTTCAATGGCCCGAATGGCTGCGTCGCACGCTCAGATCACGCAGCGGGCCGCGCGGTTGCGCAGCGCGCGGATCGCGCTGTACGCGGTCAACGCGGACGTCTTCGGGTTGTCGGGCAACGGCTTGCCGCTCATTTCGAGCGACATTTCGCCGAATGCGCCGCGTGCGGTAATGCGGTGCACGTTACGCGCGACGGCCGGATCGGCGATCAGGCGCACGCGCGTCGCGTCGAGGCCGAGGCCCGCGAGCGCGACCGTCGCCGCGACGTTCGCGTTCTTCGGATACAGCCGCGCGGCGTCGCGTGCGGTGCCCTCAAAGATGACCTTCTCTTCGGTCATCGCACGCAAGTCGCACAACGCCTCGGCAGGTGTGCCGAGCCAGCCGAGCGGCGGCTTGCGGCCGACGTACAGCACCTCGTCGAGGCCGCCTTGCTTCGCCGACGCCAACGCGTCGATTCCGCCGATCGCGCCAGACAGCAGCGTCAGCGTCGCGTCGCCTTCGTCGGCGGCCTGCGACAGCACGTCGAGCAGCGCAAGGTCGGACAGCGCGCCGATCGATGCGACCGCGCAATCGGTGCCGGCCTTCAGCAGCGGCACGACGTGATCGACAAGCGCGCCGTGGCCCGCGCATTCGAGCGCGAACTCGGGCAGGTGGGCCAGTGCATCGACCGACGATACGACCTCCACCGCGCTTCCGAGCTCACGCTGCACCGCGTCGCGCTGGTGCTCGGGCACGATCACGTGCGCGACGCGCAACGATGCATCGTGCTCGACCGCGTGATACACGGCCGCACCGATCGCGCCGAAGCCGATCATCGCGATGTCGACGGGCGCATGCCCGTGGGCGTGGTTGTTACGCATACTGCCGCTCCGACGGCGTTTCTTCCTTCTTCACCGGCGGGCCTGCGAACTGCGATGCGAACGAGCCGACCGACAGCATGTCGACTTCAACCATCACCGGCCCTTCCTTCGCCATCCCTTCGCGCACGATCGCTTCGGCCTGGTCGAGCGACGAGATCCGGTAGTGCGTGAGGCCGAAACTCGCGCAGAACTGTGCGAAATCCGGCTGGTGCAGCTGCACGAAGCAGCGGCGGCCGCCATAGTGCGCGTCCTGGATATTGCGGATCACGCCGTAGCACTGGTCGTTCATCAGCACGATCATCACGTTCGCGTTTTCCTGCACGGCCGTCACGAGCTCGCCGACGTTGACCATCAGGCCGCCGTCGCCGACCAGGCAGACCGTCTTCGCCGCCGCGCCGGCCAGTGCCGCGCCGATGCCCATCTGGATGCCCTGGCCGATGCCGCCGCCGAGCGCATGCACGCCAGCGCGCGGTTCGAAGATTTTCAGCAGGCGGTTGCCCCACGTGCTGTTCGAGATCGTCACGTCGCGCACCCAGTTGTAGTCGCGGCCCACCGCGCCCTGCAGCGTATCGACCAGCTTCTTGTAGGGTCCGAGACCTTCCGACACGCTGGCGACGGCCTGCTCGCGCGCCGCCGCGAGATCGCCCGCGAACTTCGGATCGACGGACAGGCGGCCTTCGAGGCGATCGGCCAGCTCGGCCAGCACGCGCTTCGAATCGCCGTGCACGAACAGCTCGTTGCGATAGCCGCGGTTGTCGGCGAGCGCGTCGGCGTCGATGCGGAACAGCGGCTGCGGCAGCGCGAGCTTGTACTTCAGCGTCTCGTTGCCGCGCAGGCGCGAGCCGACCACGACGAGCGCGTCGCAGGTCTTGTAGAACGCTTCGACGGACGCATGCACGTTGAACGCGCCGAGCGTCGCCGGGTGATCTTCCGGCAGCACGCCGCGCCCCTGCACGCTCGTCACGACGCCGAAGCCGAGCTTCACCAGGCGTTCGACTTCCGCACGGGCGTGGCGCGCACCGCCGCCGATCCACAACAGCGGACGGCGCTTGGCCGCCAGCGCATCGGCGAGCTTCGCGACGCGTGCGTCGTCGTGCTCGCGCACCGCGACGTGCGCCGGCGCGAGATCTTCCGGCCATTCGATTTCGGCAGCCTGGATGTCGATCGGAATCTCGACCGACACGGGCCCCGTCGGCGCGGTCTGCGCGATGCGCACCGCTTCGCGGATCGTCGGCAGCACGGTCTCGACCGTGCGCACGCGGAACGCGGCCTTCGAGATCGCGTCGAGCATCGTGAGCTGGTCCGGCGCTTCGTGGATGTAGGCGAGATCCTGGTCGAGGTACGGCGTCTCGATCTGCCCCGTGATGTGCAGCAGCGCGGTGCCGGCCGTCAGCGCCTCGACCATCGCACCAGCGGCGTTGCCCGCCGCCGTGCCGGTGCTCGTGAACGCGACGCCGAGGCCGCCCGACACGCGGGCGAGGCCGTCGGCCATGTTCACCGCGCCCGCTTCACCGCGCGCGCCGACATACCGGATGTTGCCGCGCGAGTTGATCGCGTCGAGGATCGGCATGTTGTGGATCGAGATGACACCGAATGCGGTTTTGACGTCGCACTGCTCGAGAAAGGCGGCAATCAGCTCGCCAACCGTGGTTTTTTTAGACATGGCGTGCAAAGCCTCCAGAAACGTCGATATGGCTGCCCGTCGTGTAGGACGACAGATGCGTTGCGAGATAAAAAAGTGCCCAGGCTGCCTCGTCAGGCTTGCCGAAGCGGTTCAGCGGGATGTTCTTCTTGCGGGCGAGCGCGCCCGTCCAGTCCTCCCAGCTTTCGCCGGCCTGCGCCTGCGCTTCGTAGCGGCGGCGCCATTGACCCGACTCGACGATGCCGATCAGGATCGAGTTCACGCGGATGCGCTGCGGCGCGAGTTCGGTCGCGAGCGACTTCACGAGGCTCAGCACACCCGCGCGCGCCGACGACGTCGCGACCATGTGCGGCTCCGGCTGCAGCGCGAGCAGCGAGTTCACGCAGGTGATCGTCGGCGCCTGCGCGTCGCGCAGCAGCGGCAGGAAGGCGCGCGTCGGGCGGATGATGCTGAAGTACTTCAGATCGAGCTCTTCGCGCCATGCGTCGTCGGTCGTGTCCGCGAAGGTCGACACGCGGCCCTGGCCCGCGTTGTTGACCAGCATGTCGGCGCGGCCGAAGCGGTCGGACACGGCCTGCGCGAACGCGGCCACATCGGCTTCGTCGAGCACGTTGCAGCGCACGGCGAGCAGTTGCGCGTCCGGGTATTTCTCGCCGAGCAGCGCTTGCGCGCGCGCGAGGCGTTCGCCGTCGCGGCCGCAGATCGCGACCGACGCGCCGGCCTGCAGGAACCGTTCGGCAGTCGCGAGGCCGATGCCGGACGAACCGCCCGTCACCACCGCCACCTGCCCGGTCAGATCGATCTCAATCATCGGAGTCCTAAAGCCTTCATAAACGTGTGCTCGTCATCCGAGCGGTAATTGAGCCGCCGCGACAGTTCCGCCGCCGCGCGCTGCACCTTGTCGATCAGGCCGTCGGCGATCAGCGCCGCGTCGATCTCCGGCCGAGGCACCGTCACGGTGATGCACGCGACGATCCTCTGCGTGTCGTTGCGCACCGGCGCCGTGACCACCGAAATGCCGCGTTCGAACGACGAATTGCTGACGCCGTAGCCGCGCAGCGCATCCTCGCGGATCACTTCGTACAGCGCGTCGACCGTCTCCGGCGTCGCGCTCGTCATCCGGTTCAGCGTGCCTTCCGGATACAGCGCGCGCAGCTCATTCAGCGACAGGTCGCCCATCAGCACGTGGCCGTGCGTCGTTGCATACGCGGGCAAGCGGGTGCCGACGTTCACGCGAATCGAGCTGAACACCGGCGACTGGCTCTGCGCTTTCGCGACGAACACCACGTCGCGGCCGTCGCGGATCACGATGTGCGTCGTGAAACCGGTCGCGTCGCGCAGGCTCTCGATCACGGGCAGGCCGAGATCGGTCAACTCGAGCGAGCTCAGGTATTCGAAGCCGAGCCGCAGTACGGCGATGCCGAGCTTGTAGTTTCGATCCTTGTCCGCGCGCTCGAGAAAGCCGAGCGATTCGAGCGTCTGCAGCAGACGGAACACCGTCGTGCGCGGAATGCCGAGCCGCTTGGACAACTCCGGCGCGCCCAGTACCGGCTCGCGCGGCGAGAATTCGGCGAGGATTCGCAAACCGCGTTCGAGGCCTGGCACCACGTAGTTGGCCTCGGACTTCGCGGAGTCCGCATCCGGCTGCTGCAACGGTTCGCTCATTCCAGCCCCCGTTGACGATCGCACTGACGGCAGAACGCGTCGATCAGCGACGAATAAACCCCCGGTGCTTCCACGTAACCCGCATGACCTGCCTGCGGAATCACCTGCAACCCGACGTGCGCTGCCGCGGCGATGCGCTCGCACGCGGCAGGCGGCGTGATCGCGTCGTTCGCACCGACCGCCACCGCCGTGCGACCGCGAAAGCCGGCGAGATCGGAAGCGAGATCGGCGTTCGCGAGCAGATGCGTGGCCTGCGCATAGCCGGCCGGCACGATGCGCGCCATGTTCCAGCGCACCCACGCACGCGCATCCTCGCTCGCGAAGCCCGACAGCATGTTGCCGCTGCGCTGCTCGGCGAGTCCGGCCGGGCCGAGTTCATCGAGCATGGCAAGGCGTGCATCGCGGCGCGTGTCGCGCGTTTCCGCGGGCGCGCTGCCGTAACCGCCCGCGGGCGAGATCAGCAGCAGGCCGGCGATCCGCGCGGGCATCAGACGGGCCAACCCGCCTGCGACGATCGCGCCGAGCGAATGCCCGACCAGCACGCAGCGTTCGATGCCGAGTGCCTCGAGCCACGCGTTCAGCGACGCCGCGTAATCGGCGGCCGCCGGCGACGCGCCGTGCACCGGGGTCGACACGCCGTAGCCGGGCGCATCCCACGCCAGGACGCGTCGCGACGCGCCGAGCGTGTCGAGCTGGCGCACCCACGATGCTGCGCCCGAGCCGATCCCGTGCAGCAGCACGACGGGCAGCGCGTGGCCCGCATGCTGCGCGCCGGCCTCGCGATAGCCGATCGTGCCCGCCGCGCCGGCCGCGCAGCGCTGTTCGGGAAACTGCCCGAGCAGCGCGGCGAACGCCGCGGTGCGGTCGCGTTCACGTTTGTCGATGACACTCATTGCTTGCTCCGCCCCGTCTCAGCGCTTGATCTTCGCGAGCGGCGAATCCGGCGGATACGTCGGCGTGATGGGCTTCGGCGAACCGAGCATCACGCACATCAGCGCGTCTTCCTCGCCGATGTTGATTTCCGTGCGATACACGCCCGGCGGCACCGAGATCAGGTCGCGCTCACCGAGGATCGCTTCCCAGGTCTCGCCGTCGCGCTCGCAGATCACCTTCATCTTGCCGCGCAGCACGAAGAAGATTTCCTCGACGTCGATGTGGATGTGGCTCGGGCCGATGTTGCCGGCCGGGATGACCATCGTCGAAAACGTGAAGTTGCCGGCCGGCACCGTGTTGACGTCCTTCGCGACGCCCGTGCCGCCCGTGCCGACGTAGCGCATCTGCGCACGGCGATACTTCGGGTCGTAGTCGGCCTGGAACTTCAGCGCATCCCAGTCGTAGCGCCGCGTCGCGTAGCGCGCGACACGCCCTTCCATCCAGTCGCCGAAGCTTGCGCCTTCCGGCTGGTCCCACGACTTGCGTTCGAGATCTGCATCCGCCATCGTCCTCTCCTTCATTCAGAGTGAAACTTCAATTCAATTCATTACGAAGCCGCCGTTGACCGGCAGCAGTTGACCCGTCACGAAGCGCGCGCCGTCCGACAGCAGGAACAGCACGGGGCCCGTCACGTCGTCGGGCACCTGCGCGCGCGTCAGCGCGCGGCCCTGCATGTAGAACGCGTGGCGCTCGGCCGGCACGTAGGCCGTCGCCTCGACTTCGGTCAGCCCCGGCGCGATCGCGTTGACCGTCACGCCGTGCGCGCCGAACTCGCGCGCCTGCGCATGCGTCATCGCGATCACGGCGCCCTTGCTCGCGACGTACGCGAGCAGCTTCGGCGCGCCCCAGAGCGCGGTGTCCGATGCGAGGTTCACAATTGCGCCACGGCCCGACTGCGCGAGGTACGGCAGCGCCGCGTTGCTGACGAGCCACACGCCGCGCACGTTCACGTTCATCACGGCGTCCCACGTCGACACGTCGAGTTCCGTCGACAGCTTGCCGCCCGAGTTCGTGATCGCCGCGTTGTTGATCAGCGCATCGATGCCGCCGAGCGCCGCCGCGCCCTGCGAGACGAACGCGGTGACGCTCGCCGGATCGGCGAGATCGAGTGCGAAGAAATGCGCGACGTGGCCCGCTTCGCAGAGTTGCGTGGCAAGCGCACGGCCTTCGTCGGCCAGCACGTCGCCGAACGCGACCTGCGCGCCCGCGTCGACGAGCGCCGTCACGAACGCCGCGCCGAGCCCGCGCGCGCCGCCCGTGACGAGCACGCGGCGACCCGCGAGCGACACGACCGGAGCGCGCTCAGCCATTTGCCGGCTCCGATGCGGCCTGCGCCTGCGCCGCGCGATGCGCGTCGAGCGCGGAAAGATGCTCCTGCGCACGCGTGCGCAGCATCCGGCGCACGCGCGTCATGCCGACGTCGTGCTGGTACAGGTATTCGTGATCGCGCGCATTCGGCGCGAGGCTTTCGAGGACGTAGCGGTCCTGCTCGAGCACGTCCCAGTGCAGGCCCTCGAGGCGGTTGCGGTACATGAAGCGCCATACGTCGCGCTGCCAGCCGCTGACCTTGCGGGTGCGCCAGAAATAGACCTGGCAGTTGTCGCCGTCGACCGGCGTCGCGAAGCCAATGATCCCGAAGTTGCCGCCCGGGCCGAACTTCTGCTTGTACGGAATCGCGAGGCGCATCCACAGGCAGCCCGTTTCGCCGAGCTCGACCCAGTCGAAGTTCACGTCGCGTTGGCCGATCTTCTCGAACATCAGGCCCGTTTCCGTCTTGCGGACGCGCATGTCGGCCTGCTTGTCGCCTTCGGCCATCGAGTGCGAGGTGGCATGCAGGTACGCGCCGTGCATCGGGTCCATCACGTTGTCGATCGCGTACTGGTAATTGCACTTCCAGTTCGACACGCACAGGAAGTGGCCGTATGCGTCGTCGACCAGTTCCTCGGGCAGGTTCAGCGGCGCCGGCTCGCCGTGCGCTTCGTCGCCGAACCACAGGAAGATCGCGCCGGCCTTCTCTTCGACCGGATACGACTTCACGCACTTCATGCCTTCGAGCGGACAGTTCGCGACCGCCGGCACGCGATTGACGGTGCCGCCGCCGTCGACTTCGATGCCGTGATACCAGCAGGCGATGTTGCCGCCGAGGTTCCAGCCGAGCGACAGGCGCGCGCCGCGGTGCGGGCAGCGATCTTCCAGCGCGTGAACCTTGCCTTCGTGATCGCGCCACAGCACGATCTGCTCGGACAGGCGCGTAAGGCCGACAGGCGCGTTCGACACCTGCCAGCTCGGGGCGACGGGATACCAGTAGTTCTTGATGCCGCGGTCGAGATACGCGCGGACCGGGTCGTGTTGTGTTTCGTGTTGTGCGGGGGACGTCATCAGTGTGCTCCGGATGCGGTTGTCGTCGGGTCGGCAGTCACGCGGTGCGCGCGCTCATTCCGCCAGCGAGGCCATTTCGGCGCGAAAGCGCTCAGGCGTCCACGCCGTGCCGTCCGGCGCGCGAAAGCCGATGCGGTTCAGGCCCGCGACGACATCGTCCAGCTCGGTCGCCCCGCTCTCGAACACGCGTTCGAGCGCGTCGCCGAGGTCGTTTTCATATTGGGTGGGCTCGGCCTTGCGGTTCTGCCAGACCTGGTTCTCGACCTGGCCCGGGATCTCGATCTGCCCCTTGCCGGCGACGTTGTTCGGCTGCGGCGCCACCCACGGCTTCAGGAAGGGATTGAAGTTGACGGTCGCTTCTTTCATGTCATTCCACCTTGATCTGGATTTCCTCGCCGGCCAGCCGCACCGCGTACTGCTTCAGTGCGCGTCCGCCCGGACCCTTCAGGCATTCGCCCGTCTTGATGTCGAACACGGCCTCGTGCAGCGGGCATTCGACAGTGCCTTCGTCGACGAACCCCTGCGTCAGTAGCGCGTATGCATGCGGGCACACGTTCTCGAGCGCATACACCTCGTCGCCGACGCGGTAGATCCCGATTTCGACGCCGTCGGTCCGCTTGAACTCGATCGGCGTGTCTTCCGACAGCGCGCCGGCGTGCCCGGCACAAACCCATTGTTCAGACATCTCACACCTTTCCTTCTGATCGACTCTCGGTTCGCCCCGGATTTGTTCCATATCCGGAACAGCAGTTTATGGATGGTGATTATAGGAGTGACTTTCCGCGAGTAAAACAAAAAGCTGCACGTCCTAGGGAAAACACTGACCGTCGGGTCGGCGCTCTCGCGCGCCGACCTCGCCAAACGAATTTTTTTGTTATATGGCGGGGATTTACCGGGTTTACGCGGGCTTCGCGCACCGACACCGGGCATCGGCCCGAAACCCATCCGTCCCGAAAAAATTATTTTTGATCCGGTGCTGGACGCCTCTATACTCCATTCCATCAGAGGCACATTGTTCCTTATATGGAACATGCGAATGCCCACTCGATGGCGAAAACGCGCGACGGCCGGCCGTTCCCGCGCGTGCCGCCACGGCACGTTTTCATCAGGTTGGAGATTCAGGAGATCAAATGGTCAAGCATGCGGTAGCAGCAGCAGTCATCGGATTGGGCGCCGCGTCGGGCGCGTGGGCGCAGAGCAGCGTGGTGCTGTACGGCAGCATGGATGCGGGCGTCGCGTACGTGAACAACGTCGGCGGCCATGCGAAGTGGGCGATGATCCAGGGCAATACGCAACCCGATCGGTGGGGCCTGAAGGGCAAGGAAGACCTCGGCGACGGCCTGTCGGCGATCTTCCAGCTCGAAAACGGCTTCTATACGAACAACGGCCAGTTCGCGACCGCGAACACGATCTGGAACCGCGCGGCATTCGTCGGCCTCAGCTCGGAACGCTACGGCACGCTGACGCTCGGCCGGCAGACGCCGCTGACGTTCGACTATCTCGATCCGCTCAGCACGGCCTACCTCGCGATGAG
Organism: Burkholderia sp. Bp9004; assembly: GCF_003858025.1. Taxonomy (NCBI): domain Bacteria; kingdom Pseudomonadati; phylum Pseudomonadota; class Betaproteobacteria; order Burkholderiales; family Burkholderiaceae; genus Burkholderia; species Burkholderia sp. Bp9004. The sequence continues at coordinate 50,641 of NZ_QTQD01000033.1, forward strand.
CTGGTATGCGTTCCACCCCGGCAACATCGACGGGCTCGCCGCGACCGGCAACGTGCCGTACAACAATTCGGTGAAGTACCGCTCGCCGAGCTTCGCGGGCTTCTCGGCCGCGGCGACGATGGCGCTCGGCAACACGACGAACTTCTCGACCGGCAAGTCGGTCGGCGTCGCGCTGAACTATGCGAACGGGCCGTTCAAGGCGTCCGCCGTGTACTCGAACGAGCATGACCGCTCGATCCTGATCGGCACGACCGGCATCACGTCGTTCCAGGGGCAGAACACCGCGAACGGCTACATCGCGAGCAAGGTCGAGAACATCGGCGCGGGCGCGTCCTACCAGTTCGGCGACTTCCTCGTGCACGGCCTGTACACGCGCACGAAGATGCAGTCGAACGGCTTTTCGGATACGTTCCAGAGCTACGACGCGGGCGTGAACTACCGCAGCAGCGCGTTCAACACGATCGCGGGCGGCGCGGCGACCACGACACTGGCTGGCCGCCGCTGGACGCAGGTCGAGCTCGGGGACATCTATTCGCTGTCCAAGCGCACGCAGTTGTACGCGAACGTGCTGTACGAGCACGGCTCGGGCGGCGCGAAGGCCGCGTTCTTCACGGCCGGCGCTTCGAGCACCGCGAACCAGGTGATCGTGCTGACCGGCATCCACCATTCGTTCTGAGCGGCGACGGGCGCACGCGCCCGAGGCCGGAAACGAAAAGAGCAGCCCGCGGGCTGCTCTTTTTCATTGGCGATGGATGGATAACGCCGCACGACGCGGCGCGTGCGACGGATCAGAACATCGCGACCCGGTGGCGCGCGTGCGCGAACGTCGGGTCGCTTTCGAGCGGCCGGTAGTTCAGGCGCTGCGACAGGTCGACCGCCGCACCGCAAACCGCTTCGACGAGCCGCTCCTTCTCGCCGGCCTCGCCGATCTCCGAGCGCGGCACCGTCGCGGTGATCGCCGCGACGATCGCGCCCGAATGGTCGCGCACGGGTGCGGTCACGGCCGAGATGCCGCTCTCGAACGCGGCCTCGCTGACCGCGTAGCCGAGCCGCGCGTAGTGACGCACGCGCTCGTAAAGTTCGTCGACGGTGCCCGGCGTGCGTTCGGTAAATTGTTCGAGCCGCTTTTCCGGATACAGCTGACGCAACGCGTCGCGCGTGAGGTCGCCCATCAGCACGTGCCCGTGCACGGTCGCGTGCGCCGGCAGCCGCGTGCCGACGTGTACTTTCACCGAACCGAACATCGACGTGTTGCTCTGTGCCTTCGCGACGAACACGACGTCGCGCTGGTCACGGATCAGCAGGTGCGTCGACAGGCCCGTCGCGTCGCGCAGCCGTTCGAGCACGGGTGTGCCGAGATCGGTCAGTTCCAGCGAATTCAGGTATTCGAAGCCGAGCCGCAGCACGCCGACGCTGAGCCGGAAATGGCGGTCGCCGTTCACGCGCTCGAGAAAACCGAGCGCCTCGAGCGTCTGCAGCAGGCGGAAGGTGGTCGTGCGCGGGATGCCGATGCGCTTCGACAGCTCGGGCGCGCCGAGCACGGGTTCGCGCGCCGAGAATTCGGCGAGGATCCGCAGCCCGCGTTCGAGGCCCGGCACCAGATACGACGACGCGCCGCCGGACGATTCGTCGTCGCTGGCGCCCTGCTTCGGCGCGTCGTGGTCGACGTCCTCGCCCGCAGTCGCACGCGGCGCGCTTGCCGGCTTCGCCGGCGGTTTCGATGCGCCGCTCATCGTTGGATTGACCCTCTGCACATGGACGGAGTGGAAGCGTTCAAGAAAGACCCGCAATGCTTGATTATGGATTTTCGACCGGATCGGATCAACACGATCCGGCTCATGCGGCCGGCGGCCCGATGCGCCCGACCGGACCGCGGGGCCTTCATATAGCCTGATGCGATCGGAAGGATAACAGCGATAGACAGGACTGCCCATCGGAACGTCGCCGGGTATGACGGCGGCCTGCCGGCAATGCTCGATATGCGTTCGGGTGCGTCGTGCGCGGCATCGGGCGGCATAGTCCCGACCGATGCACGAAAGGAAACGGATGGAAAAGCGGATGGAAATAAACGACCGCGCCGATCCGCGAACGGGATCGGCGCGACGGCGTCAGGCCGTCACGGCGGCGTCGTACTCGACGCGCGCGAGCTGACCGGCGGCATAGGCGTCGGCTTCGCCGCGGAAGCCGTCCGTGCTGAATGCAACGACTTTCACACCGACGCCAGATGCCCGCTTCACCGTCAGCGCCCATTGCCATCCGCCGTCTTGTTCGAAGACGTGCAGCGAGGGTTCGAGGGATGAGTCCAGTACGGTCACGGGTTGTGCTCCTGCCCTGCGCGCCGCATCGGCAACGCGTCGGACATGTCGAAAAGATGCGCCGGCTCGCGGCGCGTTTCAGCTATTCGACAGTCTAGTCAAGGAATGTTGCGACGCACCATCAGGGCTTACACCTGCCTATCAGAACCGGGCGGTCGATGAAATCCACCTGAAATCCTTATGGCACGGGCCTTACGGGCCTATTCCCTCCGCGCGCACACAACGTGTGCGGCAACGTGCCGCATGGACGACCGATGGGCTGGATCGGTTGAAAACGGGTCGCGACCCCGGGTGGCGAACCATCCGATCGGCGCGGCTACGGGCCCGCCTCCGCCGTCACCACCCGCCGGAACGTCAGGTTGACGCGCTCGCCCTGCACGGCCGGCGCCTTCGGCACTCGGTGCTGCCATTCGGCCTGCGTGCGGCCGCGCATCACCAGCAGGCTGCCGTGCGTCAGCCGGTACGCATGCACGACGCCGGTCACACGATGACGCAGGTCGAACACGCGCATCGCACCGAGGCTCACCGACGCGATCACCGGCGCGTCGCCGAGCTCCGGCTCGTTGTCCGCATGCCAGCCGAGACTGTCCTGCCCGTTGCGATAACGATTGAGCAGCACGCTGTTGAAACGCGCGCCGCAGGTCGCCTCGACCGCGTGCTTCAGGTCGAGCACGGCCGGCGTCCACGGCGCGGGCACGTTGCGGATTCCCGAATACACGTAGACGGCGTCGGGCTCGCCCTGCCACGCGGTGAGCCGCGGCAGCGGAATGCGTCCGCGTGGCGTACGGATCGTGTCCTGCCGCCACGCGACCTCGTCGATCAGCGCGGCCAGCACGCGATCGGCCTCGGCCGGCGCGAGCCAGTCCGGGTACCAGTCCACGTCGGGCGCGGGCGTGTCGGGGAAAAGATCGGGCGTCGACATGTCGGAATCAGGCAGGGGTGAACGATCCGGGCGAACCATGTCTGCATGGTAGCCAACGGCGACGCGCGCCGCCATGCGCTGTCATTCCGGCGCGTCACACGCCCGAGCGCTCGAATCGCCGATTGCGACGCCAGTGCGTTTTCGCGCGCCACGCTATCATCGCGCCGTGTCGCAGCGCGCCCTTATCCAGGGCGCCGCTTTCTTCCGCCATGCCGGCCGGCGCGACCCGGCCGCTTTCTTTCCGGATCCCATCATGACGACGCTCTCCGATGCCGCCCTCGATCAACTGTTCCGCACCGCGCGCACGCACAACGCGTGGCAGGACAAACCCGTCGACGACGCGCTGCTGCACCGGCTGATCGACCTGACGAAATTCGGCCCGACGTCGGCGAACTCGAGCCCGGCGCGCTTCGTGTTCGTCAAGTCGCCCGAGGCGAAGGCGCGCCTGAAGCCCGCGTTGTCCGAAGGCAATCTCGCGAAGACGATGGCCGCGCCCGTCACCGTGATCGTCGGCATGGACTTCGCGTTCTACGATCACTTGCCGCGCCTGTTTCCGCACGCCGACGCACGGAGCTGGTTCGCCGGCAACGCTGCGCTGATCGAGGCCACCGCATTCCGCAACGCGTCGCTGCAGGGCGCGTACCTGATCCTCGCCGCGCGCGCGCTCGGCCTCGATGCGGGCCCGATGTCGGGCTTCGACGGCGCGAAGGTCGATGCCGAATTCTTTGCGGGCACCGCGATCAAGAGCAATTTCCTCGTGAATCTCGGCTACGGCGACCCGGCCGGCCTGTTCCCGCGCAGCCCGCGCTTCGACTTCGACGATATCGCGCGCATCGAGTGACGCCTCGCTAACCGCCGCGCGTCAGCCGGATCAGCGCGATCTCGGACGGCACGCCGAAGCGGTTCGGCGGCCCCCAGTATCCGGTGCCGCGGCTCGTATAGAGCCACAGATCGCCGAAGCGGCTCAGCCCGCCGATCACCGGCTGCTGCATCCGTACGAACGGCGGCCACGGCAGGAACTGGCCGCCGTGCGTATGCCCCGACAACTGCACGGTAAAACCCGCGCGGCTCGCCGCTTCCGCGCTGCGCGGCTGGTGCGCGAGCAGGATCTTCGTGCCGACGTCGCGCGGCGCGCCCGCCAGCGCCTGCTCGGGGTCGCTGCGATGCGCGGGATCGAACCCGCCGGCGGTGAAGTCGGTCACGCCCGCGAGCACCGCGCGCGCGCCGTCGTGCTCGATCAGCACGTGCTCGTTCAGCAGCACCGTCAGCCCGATGCGCCGGAATTCGTCGATCCACTCGTGCGCACCCGCGTAATACTCGTGGTTGCCCGTCACGAGAAAGCTGCCGTGCCGCGACCGCATGCGGCCGAGCGGCGCCGTATGCTCGCGCAGGCGCTTGACCGAGCCGTCGACCACGTCGCCCGTCACGACGACGAGGTCGGCCTCGAGCGCATTGACCGCGCGCACGATCCGTTCGATATAGGGCCGCTTGATCGTCGGCCCGACGTGGATGTCGGACAGTTGCACGATCGTCAGCCCGTCGAGCGCGGCCGGCAGCCCATCGACCGGAATCGACACGCGCTTGACCGCCGCCGTGCGGCGCGCGCCGACGAACCCGATCGCGGTGACGAGCACCGCGGCCGCCAGGACGCCGAGCGCCGTATCGGCTGCAGCGCCGCTCCACGCGCCGTCGTGCCCGAGGTGCCGCCACGCGAACACGCCGAGCAGCACGAATTCGCGCAGGAACGTCAGCACGAGCAGCGACGAAAAGAAGCCCATCACGAGCGAGCCGGCCCAGCCGACCAGCGTCGCGGCCCAGCCTTCGTCGAAGCGGCGCGAGAACATGCCGACCGGAATCAGCACGACGAAGCTCGCCAGCACGAGCGCCGCGATCGTGCGCGCCGCCGGCGACGCGAATGCGTCGGGAATGATCCGCATCCCGACGTACAGATGGAACAACACCCCGATTGCAATGAACCGGACAAAGAAACTTCGCATGGAGCGCTCACCTTCGTTGCAATACGGCTTCCGCGAAATCCGTCACACGGGGCCGTGACGCCCCATGCCGCGCTTCGCGCCATACGTACGATGGTACACAGATCCCGGCTACGACGACCGGTCGCGACCACGGGTGAAGGCTCGCGTGGCTTCGGGCGATGATCGCGCCGTTTCCACGCCGATTCCGCCGCGTCGGCACGAGAAATGCAGCGCGCCCTCTTTAATCTGACGATCCTTTACAGTCCGTTAGCAACCCTACACGAGCGCACGCTGGCAGAATCGCGACGATCCGCACGCCGCTGCCGAAACGCGATTCCGGCCACGGGGCGTGCCGCACATGCGGGACGGACGGCTGGCGGTCCGCATCGTGCTGCTTTATTATCGGCTCCGTATCGCGGAATCGTCGTCGCGGCGGCGAACCGCATTGCGCCGCGCCCGGCATCCACCCCCATCGTCGAGCTCGCCACACCATGAGAAAAACAACGCCGCGCGCGCCCTTGCGCGTCGCCGCCGCCCTGGCGCCCGCCCTGCCGCTCGCGGGCTGCGCATCGCGCGGCGCACCGTCGTACGTGCTGTTCGGCGCGTATTTCCCGCTCTGGCTCGTCAGCGCCATCATCGGCATCGTCGGTGCGATCGTTGCGCACCGCATATTCGTCGCGACCGGCTGGGCCGCCACGGTCCCTTACCAGCTTGCCGTCTGCACCGCGATCGGGCTCGTGGTCGCCGTGATCGTCTGGCTCACCGGCACGGGGCCGTTCGCATGAAGGCCGCCGGAACCGCCCGCCCGTCCATCAAAGGCCGTGCGATCGCGCTCGCGATCGTCGCGCTCGGCATCGCGGCGCTCGCATACGCGTACCACCGCACGACGGCCTACCCGTCCACCGACGACGCGTCGATCGACGCGGACGTCGTGCATGTCGCATCGCCTGTCGGCGGGCGCATCGTGCGGCTCGCGGTGCATGAAAACCAGCGCGTCGCCAAAGGCGACCTGCTGTATGAAATCGATCCGGTGCCGTACCGGCTGACGGTTGCGCAGGCGCAGGCCGATCTCGAGCTCGCACGCGCATCGCTCGACACGCGCCGCCGGTCGCTGATCGGCGAGCGCTCGAACGCGGCGGTCGCCGCCGAGCAGGTCAAGCGCGCGACGCAGAACGCCGACCTCGCGACGCGCGACGTGAACCGGCTCGCACCGCTGGCCGCGCAGGGCTACGTCAGCGCGCAGCAGTTCGATCAGGCGAAGGTCCGCCAGCGCGACGCGGCCGTGTCGCTCGCGCAGGCGCAGGAGCAGCAGCGCGCGTCCGCGCAGACGATCGGCGACGACGCCGACGCGATCGCGACGCTGCATGCGCGCGAGGCCGCGCTGGCCCGTGCGCAGCACGCGCTCGACGACACGGTCGTGCGCGCCCCGCACGACGGGCTCGTGACGGGCCTGAGCGTGCTCGCCGGCGAAACCCTCGCACCGAACCAGTCGATCTTCACGCTGATCGACGCGAGCGAATGGTTCGCCGTCGGCAATTTCCGCGAGACGTCGCTGAACCGCATCGAGCTCGGCGACTGCGCGACCGTCTATTCGATGATCGACCGCAGCCGCCCGATGACGGGCAAGGTCGTCGGCATCGGCGCGGGCATCGCGGACAGTGCTCGCATCAACCTGCCGCGCTCGCTGCCGATCGTGCAGAACTCGGTGAACTGGGTGCACGTCGCGCAACGCTTCCCCGTGCGCGTGAAGCTCGACGAACCCGACGGCAACCTCGTGCGCGTCGGCGCCAGTGCGATCGTCGAGGTCCGGCATGGCTCAGCCTGCCGCTGAGGTCCGCTCGCCGGGCCCGCGCGAAGTCCTGCGACTGCTCGCGCCGTTTCCCGGGCGCACGGCGATGGCCGTGCGCGTCGCGCTGATCTGCGCGCTCGTCGTGCTCGTGACAAGCGGGTACGGCACGCCGGAGGCTGCGATCTCCGTATACGTCGTGTTCTTCCTGAACCGCGCGGACCGCGTGACGAGCGTCGTGCTCGCGGTCGCGATGCTGCTGCTCGTCACGGCCGTCATCGCGCTCGTGATGGGCGTCGCGATCTTCAGCATCGACTATTCGATCCTACGCGTCGCGTGCATGGCCGTGCTGTCGGTCGGCCTGCTCTACCTGACGTCGGCAAGCAAGCTGCGCCCAGTCGGCGCGATCCTCGCGATGATCGTCGGCTTCGGGCTCGACCAGCTCGGCCTGGCGCCGTTCGGCGAAGCCGCGACGCGCGCGCTGCTCTATGCGTGGCTGATGGTCGCGATCCCGGTCGGCGTCGCGATCGTCGTCAACCTGCTGATCGCACCGTCGCCGCGCAAGCTCGCGCAGGCGCAGCTCGCGAAACGGCTGCGGCTCGCCGCGCGGCGGCTGCGCGGCGATGACGATGACAACGCGCGCACCGCGTTCGACGCGAGCCTGCGCGAAGGCGACAAGCAGTTGCTCACGTGGCTCAAGCTGTCGAAGCTCGAAGGCTCGTCGGCGGCCGTCGACGTCGTCGCGCTGCGGCAGGCCATCGCATCGAGCACCGCGCTGCTCGTCGCGGTCGCACTCGCCGACCGCGAACCCGACGCAAGGCTGCCCGACACGTTTGTCGAGCCGATTGCAACGACGCTCGACGACATGGCCGCCATCCTCGAACGCGGCGGCTATCCGGTCGAGGTGACGCTCGCGCTGCCGGCAACCGATACGCTGCCGCCGCTCGCGCGCGTCGTCGCAACGGATCTGCACACGGCGATCACGCATTTCGCGGAACCGGCCACGAACGACGCATCGGCCGATACGGCCACCGCCGACACCCGCGCCGAGCCCGCCGCACCGCCTGCGCCGCCCGCCCCCGGCGGCGGCTTCTTCCTGCCCGATGCGCGCACCAATCCCGACCACGTCCGCTATGCGCTGAAAACGACGGTCGCTGCGATGTTCTGCTACCTGCTTTACTCCCAGCTCGACTGGTCGGGCATCCACACCTGCTTCATCACCTGCTACATGGTGTCGCTCGGCTCGACGGCCGAGACGGTCGAGAAGTTGACGCTGCGCATCGCCGGCTGCATCGTCGGCGCGCTGATCGGGACGGCCGCACTCGTGTTCGTCGTGCCGTCGCTGTCGTCGATCGGCGAGCTGATGGCGCTCGTGTTCGCCGGCGCGTGGCTTGCCGCGTGGGTCGCGTTCGGATCGCCGCGCATCGCTTACGCGGGCTTCCAGGTCGCCTTCGCGTTCTTCCTGTGCGTGATCCAGGGCGCGGGCCCCGGCTTCGACCTCACGCTCGCGCGCGATCGCACGATCGGCATCCTGCTCGGCAACGTGGTCGTGTATCTCGTGTTCACGCGCATCTGGCCGGTCAGCATCGGCAAGCAGATCGACACGGCGCTTACGGCGCTGCTCGACCAGTGGCGGCGCCTCGCGCAGATCGCGCAGCCGGCCGAGCGGCGCGCACTGGCCGCCGAAGCGTTCGCACGCCACGGCGCGATCGCGCAGGAGCTCGGCCTGATCCATTACGAACCGTCGTGGGTGCGGCCGGCCGCCACATGGCTCGCCGCGCGACGGCGCGCACTCGCGGAACTCGGCGCGCTCGAAGGCCCGCTGTTCCTGCTCGCTGAACGCGCTCCGGGCGACGCGGCGATCGGCGATCGGCTCGCACGCGTGGTCGACCTGCGTGACGGCGAAGCCGCGCCTCATGCGGCCTCCCCCGCGCCGCCGGCCCCACCGCCGGGCGCCGCCCCCGCTGCCCCCATCGACCCCGCACGCGACGCGCTGCTGAACCTGATCGACACGCGGCTCGCGCACATCGCCGACGCCGCCCGTCAAGCCACACCGAAGGAGCCTGTTCCCCATGCGCCTACCTGAACCGCCGGCCGCCTCGATCGCCGCCGCCGCCCTCGCGACCGCCGTCGCACTGGCCGGCTGCGCGACGTCGTCGATCGATCTGGCGCCGGAGGCGTCCGACCGCCCGTGGCAGCCGCAAACATCGGCCGCGGGCGACATCGTGCCGGCACCGCCGCTCACGACCGCGCAAGGCGCGCACGACTACACGCTGCCGGCCACGCCCGCGCTCGCGTCGGTATCGCCGCCTGCCACGCTCGATGCCGCCCATGCGTACACGCTGCCCGAGCTGATCGATCTCGCCGAGTCGGCGAACCCGCTGACGCGCATCGCATGGAACGACGCGCGCAACGCGGCGCTCGCGGTCGGCATCGCGAAGGCCGCGTACCTGCCGAACCTTTCGGCGACCGCGATGGGCGCGTACCAGACGAGCCACGGCTCGACGTCGACGCTCCTCGGCGACGCGTCGAGCAACACGACCGTGCACGGCACGATCTCGGCGCTGTCGCTGCAATGGCTGCTGTTCGATTTCGGCGGCCGCGCGGCGCGCGTCGAAGCGGCCGAGCAGGCGTCGATCGCGTCGAACGTCGCGTTCACGGCCGTGCACCAGCAGGTGATCCACGACGTGACCGTCGCGTATTACCGGTACGAAGCCGCCCGCTCGCGCGCGGTCAGCGCGCAGCAGGGCCTCGCGAACGCGGACGCGATCCTCGCGGCGTCCCGCGCGCGGCTCAAGCATGGCATCGGTACGGTCGTCGAGCTTGCGCAGGCCACGCAGAACCGTGCGCAGGCGAACCTCGCGCTCGTGCAGGCGAGCGGCGCGGAAAGCGACAGCTACCTCGCCCTCGTCTCCGCGCTCGGCATCTCGCCGCTGTCGAAGCCGACGATCGCCGCGCTGCCGAAACGGCCGCTGCCGCCCGCGCTCGGTTCGTCGGTCGACGCGATCGTGTCGGACGCGATCGCGCGCCGCCCCGACCTGCAGGGCGCGTTTGCGCTCGAACAGGCCAATCGCGCAAAGATCAAGGCCGCGGAAGCCGCGTTCATGCCGAAAGTCTTCCTGTCCGCTTCGACGTCGTATGCAAGCGGCGGCACGGCCATCACCGCACTGCCTGCGATCGGCGACCAGGCGCCGACCGTCAACCTGAACGGCAGCCGCTACGGCGGCGGCGTGTTCCTCGGCGTGACGATTCCGCTGTACGACGGCGGCCTGCGCTCGGCGGTGCTGATGCAGGCGCGCAACGACGCGCAAAGCGCGTCCGCGCGCCTCACGCGGACCAAGGAGGAAGCCGTGCGCCAGGTCGTCGCCGCGCAGAACGCGGTGCAGACGAGCCTCGCGTCGCACGACGCGGCCAAGGCGCTCGTCGATGCCGCCCAGACGAGCTACGACGCGGCGCTGACCGCGTACCGCAACGGTGTCGGCTCGGTCACCGATGCGACGATCGCGCAAAGCCAGCTGCTCGCGGCCCGCAACGCGGAAGTCGACAGCTACGCCGGCGCGCTGTCGGCCGCCGCCGCGCTCGCGCTCGCGACGGGGACGATCGGCGCGTCGCAGTAGCCGTCGCCGTGACGCACCGGCCGTTCGCGGCCGGCCACCAGACGGGTTGACGCCTGCTCAGGCGGCCCACTAGAATGCCGCCCATTCTTCCTTCAGGAACCATCGTGGACAGTTGCGGCACTCCGTTGCATGCGCCGCTTGCCGCCTGAACGCCTGTCCGACGCAGTTCTCCTGCCGCGGCTCGCGTTCCGCGAGCCCGCATGCCATCCGTTTCACACTGAATGACGCATTCGCGCGGTACAGTACCGCGCGATGACGGCCATCGTGCCGCGTTCGGCCTCGCGCCGCCGCGACGCGGGCCGGCATGCGCACTTGGCACGGCAGAACAAACATGACTCTCGATTTCGCACTCCGTCTTTTCACTGCGTTCGCCTGCGGCGTCGCGATCGGCCTCGAACGCCAGATGCGGCAACGCACGGCCGGCCTGCGCACGATCACGCTCGTCGCGAGCGGCGCCTGCCTGTTCGTCACGCTCGGCGTGCTGACCGGCAACGGCGTGGCCGGCGTCACACAGATCGCCGCGTACGTCGTGTCGGGCGTCGGCTTTCTCGGCGGCGGCGTGATCATGCGCGACAAGGGCTCGATCCAGGGCATCAACACGGCCGCGACGCTATGGTGCTCGGCCGCCGTCGGCGTACTGGCCGGCTCCGGGCACTTCGTGCCGGCACTGGCCGGCACGGGCGTCGTGCTGCTCACCAACACGGTGCTGCGCGGCGTCAGCCAGGCGATCAACGCAACCCCCGTGTCGAACGCCGACCTCGTGCGCGAATACCAGATCACGGTGATCTGCCTGGACGCCGACGAAGTGCACATCCGCACGCTGCTGTCGAATTCGATGTACGCGAAGCCGCTGTCGTTCCAGAGCCTGACGAGCGAAGACGTGCCCGACCAGCCGGACCGCCTGAAAGTGACGGCGACGCTGAAGCTGCACCCGAAGGATCAGCAGAAGCTCGAGCAGATCGCGAGCCGAATGAGCATGGAGAAGAGCATTTCCAGCGTGAGCTGGACCGCGAAGGAAGCGGAGCCGATGATGGAGTGAGCGGCGGCGGCGGCCGGCGCGGCACGATCGCCCCGCCGCCAGCGCCGGATCAGGGTGTATCGATGAGTCCGGCCGCGATCGCCTTGACGACCGCCTGGACCTTGTTGGTCGCGCCGAGCTTCTCGAGGATGTTGTTCACGTGGAAGTTGACCGTGCGCTCCGAGATGCAAAGGATCTGGCCGATCTCGCATGCGGTCTTGCCTTCGGCCGTCCAGCACAGCACCTCGCGCTCGCGCGCGGTCAGCGTGACGCTCGACTCGGGCGACAGCTTCGGCACCATGAAGCGGCTCATCAGCGAATGCGACAGGTTCGCGAGCCAGTTGGTCTGCAGCGTCAGCATGTTGATCTCGGCCGGCGTGAGCCGGTCCGCGTGACGCGCGATGCTCAACAGCCCGAACGCGCCGCGCGCCGCCCAGCTCGACTGCGCGACGCCCACCGACAGTCCGTAGTCGCGCGCGTCCTGCCACAACGGGCACGGATCGATCCGGTCGACGTCCGGCCAGACGATCATGTTGGTACTGAGCGCGCCGTCGCGAACCGTCGAGTCGATCTCGATGTAGTTCTGGGCCTGATAGTGCGCCATCCAGCCGTCCGGATAAGTATTGAAGATCGCGACCGCCGGCTTCGACACCGGCAGCGGCACGCGAATGCCGTAACAGCAATATTCGAAGCCGAGGCGTTTAGAATAAGCGGCGATCCGCTGGAAGAGCTGCTGCTCGTCTTCCGCGGCGCTGAATTGTTGGTAGGCATCCTGCCAGCGCAGTTCCATTCATTCTCCGACAACGTTACGCTGTCATACCTGTCAGGTGCCAGCGCCGGTTCGGGGCTGATACATTCCGCGCATGACTTCACCTTTGTTGCATCCGGTCCGCGGCCCGTCTCCGGACGGCTACGTGCGCCTGTCCGAAAGCGCACTGGCCGCGCTCGTGCTCGACCACGTCGCAAGCGGCCTCGATGCATCGCTGCTCGAGGAACTACGCGACAGCGCCATCGACGCGCGCCTGGCCGGCTACACCGAATGGCATCGCCCGGCCAGTGCCGGCGTCGCATACCTGACGATCGGCTGGGACTGGTATCTCGAGCGCGCGACGGGCGCGTTCGTGATCGCGGGCGGCGACGTGCGCAGCAACATCATGGCCGTCGACGCCACCGGCGCCGATCTCGGCATGTTCCGCACCGCCGCCGTGCTCGCCGCGCGGCTCGCACACGTCGACTGGCCGGCCGCGGTTGCATCGTCGCTGCTCGGTCGCAACGACGCCTATCATGCCGGTCCCACGCTCCAGTGACAACCGGCCGCGCTTTCCTCTGACATTTCCGTACGACTGGCGCTCTTTATAAGCAAAAGCCGCCCGCATTTCAATCCCGCCGATCAGGAAACCGATACCATCGGTCAAATGGTATCGGCCACCCTCACCCTGTAAGAGTTACTAGTTACCGCCCCCTCGGGACGCGCGCTGTAATGCGTGCATACCAAAGTACAGATCCGAGGACACCATGCGGACCTTCGTTCACGAGGAAGGGCGGTTGCCACACGAACTTGCAGCGGATCTCGGGCGCTATCGGCGCCGCGTGTTCGTCGAACAGCTCGGTTGGGCGCTCCCGTCGGCGAACGAAAGTTTCGAGCGCGACCAGTTCGATCGCGACGATACCGTCTACGTGTTCGCGAGAAACGCCGACGGCGACGTGTGTGGATGTGCGCGCCTGTTGCCCACCACGCGCCCGTATCTGCTGAAGTCGCTGTTCGCCGACCTGATCGCCGACGACGTCGCGCTGCCGGAATCGGCAGCCGTCTGGGAGCTGTCGCGGTTCGCGGCAACCGGCGACGAAGGCGCTCCGGGCAATGCCGAGTGGGCCGTCCGCCCGATGCTCGCCGCGGTCGTCGAATGCGCGGCGCAACTGGGCGCGCGGCAGCTGATCGGCGTGACGTTCGCGAGCATGGAGAGGCTGTTCCGCCGGATCGGCGTGCACGCGCACCGGGCAGGCCCCCCGAAACCGGTGGACGGCCGTCTGGTTGTCGCGTGCTGGATCGACATCGATCCGCAAACGTTTGCCGCACTTGGAATTGAGCCGGGACGGGCTGCCCGGCAGGCCATCGCCGCCTGAGCCGGAACGCGCGTAGTCCGGCCGGGCGGAACCGTAACGAAGGAGAACCACCGTGGACCAGTCTCAGGTCTTTCGCGCGATGATGCCCGGGTTGACGGGTACCGGCGGCGCCCGCATCGCAGTCACCTACCCGTCGTTTCCGCGGCCGCTGCCGCTCGTCCGGCTCGATCGCAACGGGCTCGTGTTCCGGGCGGCCGGCGCGGCACCGCTCGTGTGCGGGTTGCCGCGCGCGGCGACGCTACTGGTTGCGGACGAGCCGCTCTGCTCGCTGCGCCTCGTGATCCGCGACGTCGCCGCTATCGGCGACGGCCAGCACGACCTGACGATGCAGCCGTCCGGGGCCACCGGCGACGAACTACTGTGGCACGCGCTGCGCGACCGCGAACCGTACCGGCAGATCGGGCAGCCGCTTGCGCCCGTCGACGCAGCCATGGCGCCGAACGGCGAGCCGCAGGCCGCCGGCGCCACGCGGCGTCCGTCGCGCAGTGCGGCGTTCCGTCTGCGCTGCCGCAGCGATGCGCTGTTCTTCGCCGACTGGCTCGAATATCACTTCGACGAGCTGCGCGCGCTGTCGCAACGGCACGGGCCGCAATTGCAGCTCAATCAGTTGCAGCGGCAAGTCACCGACGACGAGGTGGGCGTGCGCTTCGTCTACGACATCGATGGACACGCGACGCGGCACGCGCTGACCGACTGCGCGCGCGAGGCCTGTGCGTGGATCGAGATGGAAATGCGCGACAAGTACGCGGTGCCGGTTGCGCAGGAGCGGTTCGGCGCGTTTGCGGCGCATGCATGGGCGGCCGGAATGTGAGAGCGGCAACGGCTTCGCGGACACAGCCAGGAAAACTCACCAACGCTGCGTTGCACAATTACAACTAGGGCTTGCCAGCCCTCGGGTTTTCCCTTAAAGTTACATCCGTCTCCTCCATGTCTCCAAACATGGATTCAGCCCGCTCCAGTAGCGGGCTTTTTCTTGCCTGCCATAATTTATCGGGGACATATCATCTCCGCTATCCGCCCATGGTCCGCACACCTGGCCGGCCCCGGACAGCAGTATTGGGATACATCCGTACAGACGCTCGAGGAAGCAGACGGCTACCGGATAGTTGGCGCGCAGGCAGCTTGCTCGCGGTGTGGCATCGAAATCCAGATGAGACAAGGGGCTCCGAAGAGCCCCTTGTTTTCGTTACTCGTTCTCTTCGAAGTAATGCCCGAACTTCGCCTGCTTGGTCCGGATGTAACGCTCGTTTTCCTCGCGTACGGGTACCGCGAGCGCCACGCGTTCGCAGACGGGAATGCCGTGCTTCACGAGCGTGTCGAACTTCTTCGGGTTGTTGCTCATCAGTCGCACCGACGTCACACCGAGGATCCGGAGGATCGCTGCGGCCGAGTCGTATTCGCGGGCGTCGTCGGGCAAGCCGAGATCGAGATTCGCCTCGACGGTGTCGCGCCCCTGCTCCTGCAACGCGTATGCACGGATCTTGTTGCTCAGGCCGATGCCGCGCCCTTCGTGGCCACGCAGATACAGCAGCACGCCGCGGTCTTCCGCCGCGATGTAACGCAGCGCGAGATCGAGTTGCTCGCCGCAATCGCAGCGGTAGGAGCCGAACACGTCGCCGGTCAGGCATTCGGAATGCAGCCGCGTCAGCACGGACTGCTCGCCGGTGACGTCACCCATCACGAGCGCGAGATGTTCGGCATCGCTGCCCGATACGCGGAATGCGTACGACGTGAACGTACCGTAGCGCGTGGGCAGCGACGCGGTGGCGACGAGTGTCACGCACTCGTCGGCCTGGCCATTGCCCTGCGTGGGCGATTGGGGACGCGAAGACATCATGAATTCAATCGAAACGATCAGGAATGTAGGAGTTGTGTGGATAGTGCGTGCCCGGAGTTTACCGCTAATCTGGAAACGTCACGCGACTGCCGTAGCAGGCCCGGCTATACTGGGCCCATCGGGTGCCGCGCATCACGCCCTGCCTTCCCTGCATCGTCCCGCACACGGAGAAAGCAAATGAGCACGACTGTCGCGCAAATTCTCAAAGCCAAGCCGGATTCCGGCCGCACGATCTACACCGTCACGAAAGCCGATTTCGTCTATGACGCCGTCAAGCTGATGGCGGAAAAGGGAATCGGCGCATTGCTGGTCATGGAGGGCGACGACATCGCAGGCATCGTCACCGAGCGCGACTACGCGCGCAAGATCGTGCTGCAGGACCGTTCGTCGAAGGCCACCCGCGTCGAGGAAATCATGACGGCCAAGGTGCGCTACGTCGAACCTTCGCAATCCACCGACGAGTGCATGGCGCTGATGACCGAACACCGGATGCGCCACCTGCCCGTCCTCCAGGACGGCAAGCTCATCGGCCTGATCTCGATCGGCGACCTCGTGAAGAGTGTGATTGCCGATCAGCAATTCACGATCAGCCAGCTCGAACACTATATCCACGGCACCCCGGCGGTCACGTCCGTCTGACCCATCCCAGCAAAAAAGGCCCAAACGCGCGAGCGTCTGGGCGGAAAAGCCGCCGGAATGCGGCGACGGAGGTTCTGCTCTGCTGACGCAGACGCGCGCGAGTAGCGCGCGTCCCGTCGGTCACATGCTGTGCTCGGGCAGACCCGGGGATGTTCAGTTGCCGAAGTAGACGGAGTTCACGGGATTCGGGGCTTCACGCGTCATGCGGCGGCCCGACTGGCCTGCGCCCGTCGCCACCGCACCATAGCCGCTCGTGTCGGCTTGGGCGAGCATCGGCTGGTTCGGCTGGATGCGTTGTTCAGCGGCCTGGATGTTCTGCGGATATTGCGCATCGCTCGCGAGCGGCTTGTAGCCGTTCTGTTCGAGTTGCACGAGTTCGGCCCGGACCTGGTCGCGGGTCAAGCCCTGCTCGGACTGCGCGAACGATGCGATCGGGGCGGCAAGCACGGATGCAGCGATCGCTGCGTAGATGATCGACTTCATGGTGGACCTCCGAAATATGTTCTCTTTTGGCGTCGCTTCCGGCGGGACTGTCTGAAGCGATGACTCAAGTGTAGTGCTCGCAATACCAAGGGGAAACCCTTGGTTTGAACATAGAGCGTTGCATTTACGGAAAAAATCGACCGGTGTCACCGCGCGAGATCGTCATTACTTAAATCATTTCCACAACAATGCCTGACGAAAGGCCGACAGCCTAATCACCGATCCGGAAGGTTGTGTTGTAGAATCGTAAGGTTTTATTCGCCCGCCGATACCCTATTCACCATGCACGCGCCCACGCCTCTCTCGGTTTCGCTGTCCGGCCCGGCCGGCGTGCGTGCGCGCGCCGGCCATCCGGCGCACCCCTGCCTTCGACGCACGGCCCAGGCACCGCTCGCCCCTGCCCGGCGCCTGATCTGACAGCACGGCCTCCTCCCGGAGCCAGGTCAGACAGGCTCCGGGCGATCCCCATAGGCACGCCATGCCTGCCCCTTGCCGATCATTTGGAGAACTGCCATGAAACAACGCCTTTACCAGTTGACCGAACTCGACGTCGCCCGTCTCGAGAAGCACGCCGAACACAACCCGCGCTTCCAGACGATGCTCGACACGCTGCTCGAGCGCGCGGACATCGTACAGCCCGACGCCATCAAGGCGAACGTCGTCACGATGAACTCGCAGATCACGCTGCTCGACGAAGCGTCCCAGGAACAGGCCACCTGGACGATTGTTTATCCGGATGCCGCCAATCTCGAACTCGGACGCCTGAACGTGTTCTCGCCGGTCGGCATGGCGCTGCTGGGCACGCAACGCGGTCAGTTGGTGAAGGTGTTGCAGCCGAGCGGCGTCGAAAAGCTGATGAAGGTCGCGGCGATCGTGTTCCAGCCGGAAGCCAACGGCGAATACACGCGGTGACGCCGCTGCGGGCCGGCAGCGTACCTCCGGCCATATCAAACAAAAAGCGAGGCTCTGAGCCTCGTTTTTTTGCGTCCGGACGAGACGCACCGTCGTCGCGACTCGTATTCGACAGGCGAAAAAAAGGCGCCCGAAGGCGCCTTTTCGATACTGCGAAGCGGGTTACCCCGCTTGTCACGCTTAGAAGCGGTGACGCAGACCAACCGTTGCTGCGGTTTGGTTGATCGACGAGCTCGGCAGGTTGTTGCTGAAGCTGTCGCCGTTGTAGATCGACGCGCCGATGCCGTTCTTCGCTGCACGCTGGTACACAGCTTGTGCGTAGACGTCCGTGCGCTTCGACAGCGAGTAGTCAGCTTGCAGGCCGAACTGGTTCCAGTGCGTGCTGCCGTTGTTGATCTTCGCGTTCGTGTACGTGTAAGCAGCGCCCAGGCCGAGAGCCGGCGTCAGGTTGTACTTCGCGTTGACTTCGTAGTTGTCCGTGCGCAGCGTGCCCAGACCAACTGCGTTGTTGTCGAGACGTGCTTGCGTCCATGCAGCGCCGACTTGTGCCGGGCCGAATGCGTAACCGGCAGCAGCACCGTACGTGCGGACGCGGCCTTGGCTAGCGATGCCACCGATTGCCGACGACGTCGCGCCGTTTGCGTTCGTACCGTCACCCAGGTTCGCTTGCGAGTATGCACCCGCCAGCTTCAGGCCTTGGAATTGGTATGCAACGCCTGCGCTGTACGCACGGTTGTTACCAAAGTTCGTGTTGTTCGAGAACGAGTACGTGCCGCCGAATTGCAGGCCAGCGTAGTTCGCGCTCGTGAACTTGATGGTGTTGTTCGCTGCGACGTCACCGGTCGTGCTCAGACGGTCGAGGTTCAGCGGGTGCGCGAAGTACGTGCCGCCCCACGAGCCCGTTGCCGTCAGCGGCGCCAGGTAGTCTTGCGTTGCGTCATACTGCTTACCCAGCGTGACCGTGCCGTACTGGCTCGACAGACCGACAAATGCTTGACGGTTGAACATGCCGCCGTTGTTGCCCAGCTTGCCGTTACCGATGCCGAAGCCGCTTTCCAACGTGAAGATTGCCTTCAGGCCGCCACCCAGGTCTTCCGAGCCACGCAGGCCGAAACGGCTCTGGTCAATGCCCGAACCCATCGCCCAACGCGACTTGCCAGCTTGGCCGAGTGCCGGCTGGACGTTGCTCGTGTAGGTGATGCCTGCGTCCAGCACGCCGTACAGCGTGACGCTGCTTTGCGCGTGAGCGACGGTAGCGAACGATGCTGCAGCTGCTGCAACGATCAGAGTCTTGTTCATTCGTGGAGCTCCCTTCTAAAAAGAGGCAGGTCTCGCGACCTTGTTCATAAACGGTCTGCAACCGCCCGGAAACGCCATCGGTCCTTCTGGCCGCGCCCGGATAGTTGCCCGTTTGGGAACCGTGAGTTTAGGGGTGTACCCTAGGGGCGCGATCCGCAAATAAAGAAATAAGCTTTTCCAGAACTAGAAATAATGAAAGTGGGGGAGCGTTATAAGTATTTGTTTTAACGTCTTTTTTTGACTGATTGACGGATGCTTTTTGGAGGCTTTCATCCCACCATTCTTTCGTGTCATCGTCTTGACGGTTGCATAGAAACAACAAACGGAATCGATGGAACCACGCAAAAACGGTAATTTTTACCCAGATCAGTCTCAAATCTTGGGCCTGCTCGCCTAAAACGCTGCGACCGAACTGTAAACACATGCCCGTGTGGCCGTGGCCGACCCTATTGGGCCGTCAGCGTCTGAAGCGTGGGACCGGCGGCCGGCGCCCCGGCTGCCCGCAAGCCGTCGTGACATGCGGTAACAGCCTTGATGACCCGCGTAACCCGGCCGCAGGACCAGCAGGCTAACGTAAGGCGCCCCGATTACATATTAGATAGAGGACTCGCCATGAATCGGCGTTCGCTGTTGCGCGCCATCGGACTGACCGCCGCCGTCGCCGCCACCGCCGGTTGGCTGCGCCCCGCCTCGGCCCAACCCGCACCGCCTAGGTATAGGCCTCCCGGCCCGCCTCCGGGCCCCGGCAGGCCGCCTCATCTCGATCGCCCGGGCTTCGCCGCCATGCCGCCTCGCGCCGCCTGACCGCGCCAGGGCCGTCGTCCGCCTGCGCGCCGCCGCACACGGCTCGAGCCCGGCCGCACGCGCATCAGGCGACGTCGAGCGCCAGCACCTGTCCGGTCGTCAACACGTCGCCGAACGTGTCCGACAGCGCGGCCAGCGTGGCGCGATGGAGATCGCGGTGCGGCACCGTGCCGCCGTCCGCGACATCGAGATCGCGCGTCGCGCACGCGTCGTCGACGACGATCACCGCGTAGCCGAGCGGCACGGCATCGCGGGCCGCGCCGGCGACGCACGCATGCGTCATCAGCCCGGTGACGATCAGCGTGTCGATGCCGGCCGCCTTCAGGCGCGCGTCGAGGTCCGTCGTCGGGAACACGCTCACCGACGTCTTCTTCACGACCGCGTGATGCGGCGCCGGCAGCAGGTCCGCATGAAAGCGGAAGCCGTCGCTGCCGTCGGCGAAGAGCGGGCCGCCGGCAGCGCCGACGTGCTGGATGTGGAATACCGGGATGCCGGCGCGATCGGCGAACGCGATCACGCGTCGCGCATTGCCCAGCGCGCGCGGTCCTTCCGGAATCGGCAGGCGGCCGCTGAAATATTCGTTCTGGAAATCGATCACCAGCAGCGCGGTGCGGGCGGCGTCGATCGACCTCGGCGCGCTCGCGCCGGCCAGGGTACGGATGGTCGGATGTTGCATGGGTCGCTCTCTACTCAAGGTTGGCACACCGAACGGAACGGCGGCCCGGCACAGCCGCGCCGCCGCACGCGGTCAAGGCAGGTTGCAGTCGTGAACCGGCTGCCGTGACCGCGAGGCGCCAGTGTCGGGCCGTGCGCCCCTGCGCGACAGCGGACCGCGGGACAACGTCCGACAGGATCGGGCCAACCTGCGCGCAACCGTCCACGACAGCGCGGCTGCCTGCCACGAAAACAGCGGATACGTGACGGTCGAGGGCCCGAACGCGCGATAACGCGCGGAGGCGCCCAATCGCCTCTCCCCCACCGAGCCGTGCCCCCGCGGCTCGTCCGTTTGGATGGCACGAAGCGCCAGGTTTGTTGTCATCATGGCCGTCATTCGTCGCATGTCGCATCGAACGGCGCCGCGCATGCTCGCGCCCCCGCCACGGAGACACCATGAACACCCCCGTCCTCGGCACAGTCGACCAGATCGGCTATGTGGTTGCCGATCTCGACCGCAGCATCACGCGCTGGCGCCCGCTACGATGCGATCCCGTCGACCGTGTCCGGCGACGTGCGTCTCGGCGGCCGCTACCGCGGTGAAGCGGCGACGGTCACGATCGATGTCGGTCTCTCGTATCCCGGCAACCTGCAGTTCGAACTGATCCACGTGACGAACGATGCCCCGTCGCCGTACCGCGACATGCACGGGCAACCGCTCGCGGGCCTGCATCACGTCGCATGAGCGGTCGACGATCTCGATGCCGCGGTTGCGCAGCTCACGGCGCTTGATCTGCGCGTCGTGTTCGAAGCGCGCAACCCGGACACGCGCGTCTCCCTCCTCGACGACGCCGACGATCCCGGCGTGCGCGTAGAAGTGATCGAACGCGCCGGCATGCGCGACTCGATCGCGCGCGGCATCGCCGAAGCACGCGCACGGGATGGCACCGATCCGGTCCGCATCATCGACGCGTCGGCCGCCGCATGAGCGGGCTCGTGCGTCCCCTTTCACTCACAGGAGAAAACACGATGAAACGACTCGAAGGCAAGGTGGCGCTGATCACGGGCGGTGCCCGCGGCCAAGGCGAGGCGGAGGCACGCCGATTCGTAGCCGAAGGCGCACGCGTGGTGATCGCCGACGTGCTGGACGACGCCGGACAACGCGTCGCGGCCGAACTCGGCAACGCCGCGCGCTACCAGCATCTCGACGTGACGAACGAAGACGACTGGCACACCGCCGTTCATGCGACGCTCGCGCACTTCGGCCGGCTGGACATCCTCGTGAACAACGCGGCGATCCTGAAGCTCGTGCCGATCGAGTCCTGTTCGCTCGACGACTATCGCAAGGTGATCGACGTGAACCAGGTCGGCTGCTGGCTCGGCATGAAATCGGCACTGGCCGCGCTGAAGGACGCGGGCGGCGGCTCGATCGTCAACGTGTCGTCGACGGCCGGGATGGAAGGCGTGGCCGGCGGCAGCGCGTATGTGGCGAGCAAGTTCGCGGTGCGCGGGATGACGAAGGCCGCCGCGCTCGAGTTCGGCCGCTATGGAATCCGCGTGAACTCGGTCCATCCGGGCGGCATCGACACGGTGATGGCACGCCCGCCGGAATACGCCGATTTCGACCCATCGTCGATCTACAGCGGGCTGCCGATCGCGCGCATCGGCAAACCCGACGAAGTGGCGAGCCTCGTGCTGTTTCTCGCGTCCGACGAATCCGCGTATTGCACGGGCGCGGAATTCATCGTCGACGGCGGGATGCTCGCAGGCAGCACGTTCCACTGATCCGCTGCGGGGTCGACGGACAGGTCAGGCCGCTCATCCGCACCGGCAATCACGGATCCGAAAACGATCATGCCGCCGGCGGCTTTCCCGCGCGGCGGCACGATGGCTACCGAAACGAAGCAGCAAGCGATGCGGCGCTCAATACCCCTTCGGCTGGATCGCCGGCGCGCCGACACCACGCGCCGCCTGCCTGCGGCCGCGCACGAGGAAGCGTCCGTTCGGGCCGTATACACCTTCCGCTTCCGGATGCAGCGTCAGCAACACGAAATACAGCAATCCGCCGACCAGCAGCGACACCGGCACGCTTAGATCGAACTCGCCAGCCAGGTTGCCGAGCGGCCCGACGAACTGGCCCGGCAGGTTCACGAACGACAGCCCGATGAACGCCGCCGGCAGCCACGCGCCCATCGCGCGCAGGTTCCACCCGTGCGTGAACCAGTAGTGGCCGCCGCGCAGCCCGCGGTTGAACACCTGCAGGTCGTCGGCGAGATAGAAGCCGCGACGCGTTACGTAGCCGATCACCATGATCGCCATCCACGGGCAGCTGAACGTGTCGATCAGCGTCGAGAACGTCGCGACGCTTTCGACGAGGTTGAACCAGAAACGGCCGACGAAAATGAATGCGATCGCGATCGTGCCGATCAGCAGCGTCGCACGCACACGATTCAGGAAGCGCGGAAACATGCTCGACACGTCGAGGCCCGTGCCGTACAGCGCGGTCGTGCCGGTCGACATCCCGCCAATGATCGCGATCAGGCACATCGGCAGCAGGAACCAGCGCGGCGACACGGCGAGCAGCCCACCGACGTAGTCGTTCGATGCGATGAACGCGGGCGCCTTCGACGCGATGATCGTCGCGGTCGCCAGGCCGAAGAAGAACGGCACGAAGGTCGCGATCTGCGCAGCGAACACGGCGCCCATCACGCGCCGCTTCGGCGTCTGTTGCGGGATGTAGCGCGCCCAGTCGCCGAGCGTCGACGCGAACGACACAGGGTTGCTCAACGCGACCAGCACCGCGCCGACGAACGCGGCCCAGAAACCTGAACCACCCTGGCTCAGCTTGCCCGCGTAGTTCATGTCGAACATCCCCGCGAACGCGAACAGGCCGGCGACGAACAACAGGCTCGCCGCCCACACGGCGATCTTGTTGACCCACAGCATGAAGCGAAAGCCGTAGATGCAGACGATCAGCACGAGCACCGCGAACACCATGTACGCGGCGCCGAGCGTGAAGCCGTTGACGGGCACGCCGACCATGTTGTGCGCGCCGCCGACGAGCGCGTCGCCCGAGCTCCACACCGCGAGCGAGAAGAACGCGATCGACGTGAGCAGCGCGAGGAACGAACCGACGATCCGGCCGTGGATGCCGAAATGCGCGCCGGACGACACGGGGTCGCTCGTGCCGTTGCGCGGGCCGAACAGGCTCATCGGCGCGAGGATGCAGGTGCCGGCGAGCACGCCGAGCACGATCGCGGCGACGCCCGCCTTGAACGACAGCCCGACCAGCACGGGGAAGCTGCCGAGCACCGATGTGGAAAACGTATTGCAGCCGCCGAACAGCAACCGGAACAGATCGATCGGCCGCGCATAGCGCGATGCGTCGGGAATGCGCTCGAAACCGAACGATTCAACTTGCGTAATCCTGCCTTCAGCCATTTGTCTCCAACTCCTCTGGTGCATCGGTACGGCCTGCGACTTCGGTCATACGACACATCGTCATCAATTTGCGGCCACTCTAAACCGGATCGGGCGGCGCAAATATCACGCATTCGAGACGTTTACGACGAAGGAGAACAATGTTTCGCGGCGGGAAATCGTCCGTTTGCCGCGCCGCGCATGCGGTGCGGGCGATTGCGGTGCCGGCGATGCAAGGCAGGTGCGACGGCGAGGCGCGGGGCTGCCGTCAGCGGACACCGGGTCGGCGCTCCGCCCCCAGTTGAACGGCGGGCGGACGAACCGCGCCAGCCTGCCTCGCGGCCCGGCGTGCTACTGCACCGATCGCGCGACCGGCCCCGGTGCGGCCTGCGCCGTTCCCGCCGGCCAGCCTCCCGCGAGCGCCTTGTACAGCACGACCGTCGACGCCGCGCTGCGCATCCGCCCGTCGGCCGCCGCGTCCTGCGCCTGCAGCAGCGTCCGCTGCGCGTCGAGCACTTCGTAATAGTCGATCGCGCCCGCCGAGAAGCGCGCCTGCGCAAGTTGCGCCGCACGTGCGCTGTCGTCCGCCGCCCGCACGAGGTGCGCGGTCTCGTCCCGCGTGCGGGCAACGCGCAGCAGCGCGTTCTCGGTTTCCTCCAGTGCGCCGAGCACAGTCTGCCGGTACTGCGCGAGCTGGCCGGCCGCCTCCGCGTCGCTCGCCGCGATCCGCGCGCGCACGCGGCCTACGTCGAGGAACGACCAGTCAACGCCGAGCGCGATCAAGTTCGTGTCGCTGCCCGCACGGAAGAACCCGTAGCTGCTCGTCGCGCTGCCGAGCAGCCCCGACAACGTAAAGCGCGGAAACAGGTCGGCCGTCGCGACGCCGACCCGCGCGGTCGCCGCGTGCAGCCGTGCCTCGGCAGCCGCGACATCGGGGCGCCTGCGCAGCAGGTCGCCCGGCGTGCCGGGATCGATGTCGGCGGCAAGCGCCGGCAGCGGCACCGGCGTGCCTTTCGATGCGTCGTCGTTCGGGATGTCGAACCGGCCGATCAGCGCATCCGGCGTCTGTCCGGTCAGCACCGCGAGCCGGTGCTCGTCGACGCCGATCGCCGATTCATACACGGCGATCCGCGACATCGTCGATTCGTACTGTGCGCGCGCACGCGCCGCATCGAGCTCGGAACCGCGCCCCGCGCCGACGCGCGCATTGATCAGCGCGAGCGTCTGCTTCTGGTTGTCGGCGTTCTCGCGTGCGATCCGCAGCCGCTCCTGCGAGCCGCGCAGATCCACGTACGTGCTCGCGACCTCGCCCGCGATCACGACACGCACCGCGCGTACGTCGGCCGCGCTCGCGGCCGTTTCCGCGCGCTGTGACTCGATCGACCTGCGCACGCGTCCGAACAGGTCCAGTTCCCACGCCGCGTTGATCCCGACATTGGATATCGGCGTATCGCGCTGGCTGCGCGGTGCGCCGAACGCCTGGTCCTTGCTCATTAGCTGGTGGCCGATCTGGCCGCTCGCGGTAATCGTCGGATAGCGGTCGAACGTGGCATGCGACAGCAACGCGTTCGACGCGTCGTAGCGCGAGACGGCGACCTGCAGGTCGTGGTTCGCCGCGAGCGCCGAGTCGATCAGCTGCGTCAGCGCCGGATCGCCGAAGCCGCCCCAGAACGTGGCATCGGCAACAGCCGACGCGTCCGGCGACGTCGCGTCCTGCGTGTCCGGATGCGCGTCGCGTGCGAAGCGCGCGGCAGCCGCCGTGTCTGGCCGTTTGAAATCGGGGCCGACCGCGCACGCGGCGAGCGTCAACGACATCACGAGCGCGGAAAGACGGAACGCGGCGCTCATTGGTTTTCTCCTTCGAGGGTGCCGTGCTGTTCGCTCCACACGGCCGGCGTGCCGCCCGCGAGCTTGCGGATCGCCACATAGAACACGGGCGTCAGGAACAGCCCGAACAACGTGACGCCGAGCATCCCGGCGAACACGGTGACGCCGGTGGCCGCTCGCACCTCGCTGCCCGCGCCGCTGCCGATCAACAGCGGCACCGCGCCCGCGATGAACGCGACCGACGTCATCACGATCGGCCGCAACCGCAGCCTGCACGCCTCGAGCGCGGCTTCGATCACGCCCTTGCCCTGGATTTCAAGCTCGCGCGCGAACTCGACGATCAGGATCGCGTTCTTGCACGCGAGGCCCATCAGCACGACGAGACCGACCTGCACGAACACGTTGTTGTCGCCGCCGGAAAGCCATACGCCGAACAGCGCCGCGCACATGCATACCGGCACGATCAGGATCACCGCGAGCGGCAGCGTCCAGCTCTCGTACAGCGACGCGAGCACCAGGAACACGAGCATCACCGCGAGCGGGAACACGACGATCGCCGCGTTGCTCTGCGTGACCTGCTGATAGCTGAGGTCGGTCCATTCGAGCGTGATGCCCGGCGGCAGCACGTCCTTCGCGATCTGCTGCAGCTTCGCGATCGCCTGCGACGACGACATCGCCTTCGGGTCCGCGTCGCCGATCAGGTCCGCAGCCGGATAGCCGTTGTAGCGGACGACCGGATCCGGCCCGTACGCGGGCACGACCGTCACCATCGAGCCGATCGGCACCATCTCGCCCTTCGCGTTGCGGGTGCGCAGATTCGCGATGTCGGCGGCCGTCTGCCGGTGACCGGCATCCGCTTGCGCCATCACGCGGTACACGCGGCCAAACAGGTTGAAGTCGTTCACGTACATCGAGCCGAGATAGACCTGCAGCGTGCTGAACAGGTCGGTCAGCGAGACGCCCTGCGCCTTCGCCTTCAACCGGTCGACCTTCATCTCGAGTTGCGGGATGTTCGCCTGGTACGAGCTGACCGGGTAGCTCATCCCCGGCGTCTTCGCGACCGCGGCCTGGAACGCGGTGAGCGCGTTCTGCAAGGCGCCGTAGCCCAGCCCGCCGCGATCCTCCAGGTACAGCGAATAGCCCGAGCCATTGCCGAGCCCCTGGATCGGCGGCGGCATCAGCGCATAGGTAATGCCGCCACCGATGGCCGAGAAGCGCGCGTTCAGGTCCGCGTTGATTTCCGCGGCGCTGCGGTGGCGCTGGTCGAACGGCTTCAGGATCACGTACGAGTTTGTGATGTTCGGCGTGTTCACGCCCTGCAACGCGTTCAGCCCGGCGAACGCCGGCACTATCTCGACACCGTCGGTGCCGAGCGCAACCTTCGTCATCTGCTCGGTCACCTCGCTGGTGCGCGCGAGCGATGCGCCTTCCGGCAACTTCGCGCCCGCGAACAGGTACAGCTTGTCCTGCACGGGGATGAAACCGCCCGGCACCGCGTTGAACAGCAGCGCGGTCGCCGCGAGCAGCACCGCATAGACGGCGAACACCACGCCGCGCCGCTTCAGCGCGCGACCGACGACGCCGTGATAGCGTTCGGAGCTGCGCTCGAAGAAGCGGTTGAACGGATGGAACAGCCAGCCGAACGCGCGGTCGAGCCCACGCGCGAGCGCATCCTTCGGCGTGCCGTGCGGGCGCAGCAGCTTCGCGGCGAGTGCGGGCGACAGCGTCAGCGAATTGATCGCGGAGATCACCGTCGAGATCGCGATCGTCACCGCGAACTGCCTGTAGAACTGGCCGGTCACGCCCGACATGAACGCCATCGGCACGAACACCGCGCACAGCACGAGCGCGATCGCGACGATCGGCCCCGACACCTCGCGCATCGCCTGATGCGCGGCGTCGCGCGGGCTCAGCCCCTGTGCGATGTTGCGCTCGACGTTCTCGACCACCACGATCGCATCGTCGACGACGATCCCGATCGCGAGCACGAGCCCGAACAGCGTCAGCGTGTTGATCGAATAGCCGAGCAGATAGAGCCACGCGAACGTGCCGACCACCGATACCGGCACCGCGACGAGCGGGATGATCGACGCGCGCCACGTCTGCAGGAACAGGACCACGACGAGCACGACCAGCACGACGGCCTCGATCAGCGTGTGCTGCACCGCGCCGATCGATTCGCGCACGAACACGGTCGGATCCCACACCGGGCGATACGCGATGCCCGGCGGGAAACGCTTCGACAACTCGTCGAACTTCGCATACACGGCCTTCGCGACCTCGAGCGCGTTCGCGCCCGGCGACAGGAAGATGCCGACCACGGCCGAATGCCGGTCGTTGAAATACGAGCGCAGCGTGTAGTCGCCCGCGCCGAGCTCGACGCGCGCGACGTCGGATAGCTTCACGACCTGGCCGTCGTCGCCGTTGCGCAGCACGATGTCGCCGAATTCCTGCACCGTGCGCAGCCGGCCGCGCACATTGATCGACAGCAGGAAGTCGTTCTTCTTCGGCGTCGGCTCCGCACCCAGTTGGCCAGCCGATACCTGCACGTTCTGCTCGCGCACCGCGGCGATCACGTCGCTCGCGGTCAGCCCGCGCGATGCCAGCCGGTTCGGGTCGAGCCAGAGCCGCATCGCGTAGTCGCCGGAGCCGTATACGCCGACATCGCCGATGCCGGTCAGGCGCGACAGCTCGTCCTTCACGTTCAACGTCAGGTAGTTGCGCAGGTACAGCGAATCGCGGCTGTTGTCTGGCGAATAGAGGCTCACGTACATCAGCGGCGTCGGCGACTGCTTCTGCGTGGTCACGCCGTACTGGCGCACCTCGTCGGGCAGGCGCGACAGCGCCTGGCTCACGCGGTTCTGCACGCGCACGGCGGCCGTGTCGGGATCGACGCCCTGCAGGAAGGTGACGACGACCTGCAGGCTGCCATCCGAGCCCGCGACCGACTTCATGTACATGATCCCTTCGACGCCGTTGATCGCTTCCTCCAGCGGCTCGGCGACCGATTCGGCGATTTCCTTCGGGTTCGCGCCCGGGTACGTCGCACGCACCACGACGCTCGGCGGCACGACTTCCGGATATTCGCCGGCCGGCAGCATCGGGATCGAGATCAGGCCGAGCGCAAAGATGACGATCGACAGCACGACCGCGAAGATCGGCCGGTCAATGAAGAATCGGGAAAAATCCATCGCAGGGCTCCCGTTATTGCGCGACCGGCGCGCCGGCGTCGGCCACGGCCTGCATGCCGCTGCCCGGCCCGGTGCCCGCGTCCGCATGCACGGCCAGCGCCTTCGGCTTCACCTGCGCACCTGGATAGTAGATTCGCTGCACGCCGTCGACGACCACGCGATCGCCTGGCTGCAGCCCCTTCTCGACGATCCGCTCGCCGTCCAGCACACGGCCGATCGTCACGTCGCGACGCAGCGCCTTGTCGCCGGCGCCGATCACGTATACGTACTTGCGATCCTGGTCGGTGAGCACCGCCTTGTCGTCGACGAGCAGCGCGTCCTGGTCGCGGCCGCTGACGAGCTGTACCCGCGCATAGAGGCCCGGCGTGAACGTGTGGTCCGCGTTCGGCAGCCGCACGCGTGCACGGATCGTGCCGGTTTGCGGATCGAGCCGGTTGTCGAGGAAATCGACGGTGCCCGCGTGCGGGAAGCCCGTCTCGTTCGCGAGGCCCACGCGCACCGGGTCCGCGCCGATCGCCCGATTCTTCCGGTCGGCGCGCCGCGCGTTGTAGCGCAGGTAGCTCTGCTCGTCGCAGTCGAAATAGACGTAGACGGGGTCCTGCGACACGACCGTCGTCAGCAGCGTCTCGTCCGCGCGCGCGAGGTTGCCGGCGGTCGCGATCGCGCGGCCGACTCGCCCGCCGATCGGCGAACGCACTTCGGTGAAGCCGAGATTGAGCTTCGCGTCCGCGACGGCCGCGTCGGCCGCCCGCAGGTCGGCGCGCGCCTGCTCCGCGGTCGAGCGCGCGTTGTCGAGTTCTTCCTGGGAGGTTGCATGCGCATCGATCAGCGTCCGCACGCGCTTGAGCTGTACATCGGCGAGGCTCGCGGCCGCGCGCGCCCGCTGCTGCTGCGCGTTCGCGCGGTCGAGCGCGATCCGGTACGGGCGTGGATCGATCTCGAACAGCACCGCGCCCTGCGCGACCAGGTCGCCCTCCTTGTACGCGATGCGCTGCAGATAGCCGCTCACGCGCGGTCGCAACTCGACCGCGTCGACCGCTTCGACGCGTCCGTTGAATTCGTCCGCGAGGCGGACCGTGCGCGGCGCGACGGTCGTCACGCCGACTTCGGGCAGAGGATGGACCGACGATTCGCCTTTGCCGTCATGACAGCCCGACAACGTCAGCAGCAATGCGCAGGCGGCGCTCAAAGGCGACGTCCTGCCTGGGGATAAGAAGAGCATGATGCCTCGCGACGGGTTAAACTGCCGCGTAGCATAAAAGTTGAAGTTAACTTCAAGTCAAGCTTTCCCGGAGGGCGTCATGGGTATCGACGAAACCACGCAATGGCCGCTGATGTCGATCCGCGAAGTAGCCGCGCGCAGCGGCGTGCCGGCATCGACGCTGCGCTTCTACGAGAAGCGCGGGCTTATCAAGTCGCACCGCAACGGCTCGAGCCATCGTCACTATTCGCGTGCGGTGCTGCGACTGATCGCGTTCATCGTGTTCGCGCAGAAGATCGGCTATTCGCTCGACGAGATCGCCGAGCAACTCGTGAGCCTGCCGGAAGACACCGCGCCGACGAACAAGGACTGGCAGCGGCTGTCGCGCGGCTGGAAGCAGCGCGTCGCGAACCGGATCGAGGAGTTGCAGCGGCTCTACATCAACCTCGACGAATGCATCGGCTGCGGCTGCCTGTCGCTGAAGCGCTGCAAGCTGACGAACCCGGAAGACCGCGCGGGCCGCAACGGGCCTGGCGCGCGGCGCTGGCTCGGCGATGCGCCGCCGGATCTCGACTGATGCGCGCGGCCGGCACCACATTGCCCCCTCACCTCAACCGACGCGCCAACCACCGTTCACCGCGATCGTCGCGCCGGTGACGAACGACGCACGCGGCCCGGCGAGCCACGCGACCGCGTCCGCGATGTTGTCCGGATGGCCAGCGCGGCCGGCCGGCGTCTGCTCGCGGATGGTCGCCGCGATGGCCGGCGCGACGCCACCGTCGCCGAAGAAGCGCGTCTCGGCGATGTAACCGGGCGCAACCGTATTGACCGTTGCACCGCGCGGCCCGAGTTCGCGCGCGAGCGCGACGGTGAACCCTTCGACGCCGGCCTTCGCCGCCGCGTACTCGTGACGGCGTGCGCGCAGGCGGGCTTCGCACCGCGCGTGGTCCAGCAGCCGCGCCAGATGCAGACGACGGCCGGGCTGGTCCCGGTCGGCATCGGCGTCGCGCTGATGCCGCGCCTGTTCGTGCCGATGCAGCCGCAATATATTTCGCTATGCGAACTGACTGGCACGTGCAGCCCGCTCGCGTACGAGCTGGCGATCGCGTACCGCACGCCGCCGTCCGCTCGTCGATGCGCTGCGCGAAAGCGCGCGTAACGCGGTACACGAACTTGGGCTGATTGCGGCGACGTGACCGCGCGCATCGCGCGCGCGGCGCTCAATCGCCGAGGATGTTGAGCGCGACCGCGAGCACGGCCTGCCTGAATTCAGGCTGCCGCGCGGGCAGCGACGTGAACTCCCGCATCATGTGGCTGTACGACACGGTCATGCCGATCGCGCTCGCGATCATGAAGAACAGCACGTTCGGGTCCGCCGCCCGAATCTCGCCGGCCTCCACCGCTTCCGCCAGCAGCGGGAACATCACCTCGTGATACGGGCGCACGAGCCGCTCCTGCAGCCGGTCGAGCCGCGCGCCCTCCTCGGTCGCCGCCGTCGAGAAGAACATGCCCATGTCGGGCTCGTCGAATTCGTGATCGACGCACAGCTCGAGCGCGCGCCGTACGCGCTCGCGATGCGGCAGCGACGACGTGCGCAATGCACGCAGCGCGTCGAACATCGGTTGGGCCAGCTCGACGATCTGCTCGACGACCGCCAGCCACAACGTTTCCTTCGTGCCGAAGTGATGGGCGATCAACGCCGCGTCGATGCCCAGCTCGCGCGCGACTTCGCGCACGCTCGTCGCGTCGTAGCCGCGCTTCGCAAACGTGCGGCGCGCGGCGCGCAGTATCACGTCCGGACCGACGGATGCGTCCGCCAGCGGCCGCCCGCGCGTACGCCGCTTCGACGGCGCGCGCTCAGTGACTTCAGCCACGTTTTCCTGCTCCCCTTGAATGGTTCGAATGCCCGCGTTCGGGCCCGGTTTCATGTCCCCGGCATTGGACGGCCGCCCCGCTCCGTTGACACGCGAAGCCGGGAAGCGCTAGGATCATACCTTATTCATCACGTGATGATTTATCCATGACAACCCCTACACGCATCGTCATCGTCGGCGGCGGAATCGCCGGGCTGCAGCTCGCGACCCGTCTGGGCGAGCGCCTCGGCCGGTCCGGGCGGGCGCAGGTCACGGTTGTCGACCGCAGTCCGACGCACATCTGGAAGCCGATGCTGCACACGATCGCGGCCGGTACGCGCGACGTCCAGCAGCAGCAGGTGATCTTCCTCGCCCATGCACGCGACCACGGCTGCACGTACCAGCCCGGCGAACTGAAGGGGCTCGATCGCGCACGCCGCCGTGTGCAGCTCGGCGAAATCCGCTCGCAGGACGGCGAACTCGTGCTCGAGGCACGCGAACTCGAATACGACGTGCTGATCCTCGCGCTCGGCAGCCAGGCCAACGATTTCGGCGTACCGGGCGTGCGCGAGCACTGCTACTTCATCGACAGCCAGCAGCAGGCCGAGACCTTCAACGAAGCGTTGCGGATGCGCGTCTTTCGCAGCATCGCGCGCGACGAGCCGTTCCGCGTCGCGATCGTCGGCGCGGGCGCAACCGGCGTGGAACTCGCGGCGGAGCTGAGCCGCCTGCTGGAAGTGGCGCAGGCCTATGGCGACGCGACGGTGCGCGAGCGGCTGCAGCTCACGCTGCTCGAAAGCGGTCCGCGCATCCTCGCCGCGTTTCCGCCGAGGATTTCCGCGTCGGCGCAGCGGCGGCTCGAACAGATCGGCTTTCACGTGCTGACGTCGACCCGCGTCACGTCGGCCGACGCGAACGGCTTCCACTACGGCGACGGTTCGTTCGCCGAAGCGGACCTGATGGTCTGGGCGGCCGGCGTGAAGGCGCCCGATCTCATGCAGGCGCTCGGCGGGCTCGATACGAACCGCGCGAACCAGATCGTCGTCGGGCCGACGCTGCAGGCCACGGGCGACGAGCACGTGTTCGCGATCGGCGATTGCGCGAGCCTGTTGCCCGACGGCCACGAACGGCCGCTGCCGCCGACCGCGCAGGTCGCGACGCAGCAGGCCGAGCATCTCGCGAAGCACCTGCCCGCCTGGCTCGACGGCACGCCGATTCCGCCGTTCGCATTCCACGATTTTGGCTCGCTCGTGTCGATCAGCGACTACGACGCGTTCGGCACGCTCGGGCAGTTCGGGTTCTTTCGCGGCGGCTTCATCCAGGGGCGCTTCGCGCAGTTCAGCCACCTGATGCTCTACCGGCGGCACCAGCAGGCGCTGCACGGCTTCTCCAAGGCGACCCTGCTGTGGATCGCCGAGCGGATCAACGGCTGCGCGCAGCCGCGCATCCGCCTGTCGTGATGCCGCGTATGGCGGTGTCGCGCAACGTTTCGAGGAAAACTGACATGAACAACCGTTTAGCGCCCTGGCTCGTGACCGTCGCCGCGATCGGCAGCTTCGACATGCCGTCCGTCTCGTGGGGCGTGCCGCGGCGGCGCAGCGTCACGCGCGACCGGCTGCCGTCGTGGGACGCGACGAGCAAGCCGACGATCAGCGTGCTCGAGCGGCCCACGGCCGACACCGTGATGATTTCGTGGCGCGACGCATGCACCGGGCACTACGGTTATCAGAAGTGGCGGCTGTTCACCACGCGCAAGCGCGGCGTGTGCGCACTGTCGGGGCAGCCGATCGAGATCGGCGACAGCGTCTATGCGCCGCAACTGCTCGGCTCGGCGCCGGGCAACGCCGCCGCGATGGTGCTGGCGGCGTGCATCGACGCGGCCCGCCCCGCCGAAGCGGCCTGAAGACCGGGCATTCGACCCGGGATTGCGCTTCAGGCAGCGGTGACGCGATCCGCGTCGCGGACCGCCTCGTTCATCCGTGCTTCGGCTTCCGCATCCAGTCGTGCCGCATTCGCGTCGGCTTCCGCTTCCGACATCAGCTCACCTTCCCACTTCGCGACCACGGCGCTCGCGATCGAGTTGCCCACCGCATTCGTGGCCGAGCGGCCCATGTCGAGGAACGTGTCGACACCGAGGATCAGCAGCAGCCCGGCTTCCGGAATGTCGAACTGGTGCAACGTCGCCGCGATCACGACGAGCGATGCGCGCGGCACGCCGGCCATCCCCTTCGACGTCAGCATCAGTACGAGCAGCATCGTGATCTGCGTGCCGAGCGACAGGTGGATGTTGTACGCCTGTGCGATGAACAGCGACGCGAACGTGCAGTACATCATCGAACCGTCGAGGTTGAACGAATAACCCATCGGCATCACGAAGCTCGAGATCTTGCGGCGCACGCCGAAACGGTCGAGCGCGTCGAGGATCTTCGGATACGCGGCCTCGGAGCTGGCCGTCGCGAACGACAGCATGAACGCTTCCTTGATCAGCACCAGCAGCTTGAATACGCGACGGCCGAGGAACAGCAGGCCGGCGATCACGAGCGTGCTCCACAGCAGGAACAGACTCACGTAGAAGTCGCCCATGAACACCGCGAACTTCAGCAGGATCGACAGCCCGTTGATCGCGACGGTCGACGCCATCGCCGCCAGCACCGCGAGCGGCGCGAGCTTCATCACGTAGCCGGTGATCTTCAGCATCACGTGCGCGAGCTGGTCGATCGCGGCGACGAGGATCTTGCCGCGTTCGCCGAGCGCCGCGAGCGCCACGCCGAAGAACATCGAGAACACGACGATCTGCAGGATCTCGTTGTTCGCCATCGCCTCGGCGATCGACTTCGGCACCATGTGACTGACGAAATCCTTCAGCGTGAACTTCGACGTCGCGAGATGCGCGGACGCGCCTATGTCCGGCAGCGGCAGGCCGAGGTTCTCGCCGGGCCGCAGCAGGTTCGCCATCAGCAGGCCCAGCAGCAGCGAGATCAGCGACGCGGTGACGAACCAGCCGAACGCCTTCACGAACACGCGCCCGACCGACGATGCGTCGCCCATGTGCGCGATGCCGACGACGAGCGTCGAGAACACCAGCGGGCCGATCACCATCTTGATCAGCCGCAGGAACACGTCGGACACGAGCGAGATGTAGCCGGCGATCTCGGTCGCCGACTGCTTGTCCGGAAACTGCGTATAGATCATGTAGCCGATGAAGATGCCGGCCGCCATCGCGAGCAGGATCCAGCCTGCCGCAGACATTCGTTTGTTCATAACGGAGCTCGACGCACGGTGCGGGAGTGGGAGAAAAAGGCGCGCGCCGGTGCCGTGCCACGATGCGCGCCGCGGGCCGGTCGGACCCGGCATGCCGGGCACCTGCCACGCTCGATACTGTGGAAGTCCGCGAACGGACGCGCTGTTCGCCGTGCCGGCGTTCGCCCGATCGCGAACGCCGGTTGCAGCCCTTCAGCGCGGCGCGACCGCGATCAGGTCAGTACCCGATCGCCGAACCGGCCGGACGGCGCGGATCGTTGACGCCGTAGATGTAGCCGACCCGCACGTTGCCGGACACCGACGAATCGTTGCCCGAACTCTGATGGCTCACCGCCTCCGTGCCGGGCAGGCCGACCAGGATCAGTTCCGCGGCGCCCCACGGCGTCTGCTCGACCATCTTGTAGCCCATGTTGCGCAGGATCGCGAGCGTGTCCGGCGAGAGGCCGCGGGTCTCGTAATAGACCTCGTCCGGCAGCCATTGATGATGGACGCGCGGCGCACCGACCGCATCCTGCGGCGTCATCCCGTAGTCGATCACGTTCAGCACGGTCTGCAGCGTGATCGTGATGATCCGCGAGCCGCCCGGCGAGCCGACCACCATGAACACCTTGCCGTCCTTCTTCACGATCGTCGGCGCCATCGACGACAGCGGGCGCTTGCCCGGCGCGATCGAGTTGCGCGTACCCTGCACGAGGCCGAACAGGTTCTGCGCGCCGACCTTCACGGTGAAGTCGTCCATCTCGTCGTTCAGGAAGAAGCCCGTGCCCGGTGCGATCACCACGGCGCCGAAGCGGCCGTTGACCGTGTAGGTCGTCGACACCGCGTTGCCGTCGCGGTCGATGATCGAATAATGCGTCGTCTCCGGCTTCTCGTGCACGCCGACGCCCGGCTGCACGTCGACCGAAGCCGTCGCCATGTCGCCGCTGATCTGCTTGCGGATCTCGGCCGCATATTGCTTGCTCGTCAGCTTCGCGACCGGATTGTCGATGAAGTTCGGGTCGCCGAGCAACGTGTTGCGGTCTTCGTACGCATGACGCATCGCCTCGGTCATGAAATGGACGACCGACGCAGACTGGTAACCCAGCTTCCGCAGGTCATAGCCTTCGAGCACGTTCAGCGTCTCGCACATCGTCACGCCGCCCGAGCTAGGCGGCGGCGCCGACACGAACTCGTAGCCGCGATACGTGCAGGTGAGCGGCGTGACGTCCTGCGCACGATACGACGCGAAATCGGCTGCCGTGATCACACCGCCGCCGCGCTTCGACGCCGCTTCGACGATCTTCGGGATCTCGCCGTGGTAGAACGCTTCGGGGCCCTGCTCCGCGATACGCTCGAGCGTGCGCGCCAGGTCCTTCTGCACCAGGCGGTCGCCCGGCTGCAGCGGCGAGCCGTCCGGACGCAGGAAGATGCGCGCGGCTTCCGGATCCTTCCTGAAGCGCTCGATCGTCGTGTCGAGGATGTCCGTATCGCCGCGCGTCAGTACGAAGCCGTCGCGCGCGAGCCGGATCGCCGGCTCCATCACCTGCCTGCGCGTCAGCTTGCCGTACTTGCGCTGCGCGAGGTCGAGGCCCGCGACCGTGCCCGGCACGCCGACCGCGCGATAGCCGTACAGGCTGTCGCCCGGAATCACGTCGCCCTTCGCATCGAGATACATGTTCGCCGATGCCGCAGCCGGTGCCGTCTCGCGGAAGTTGATGAAGCGGTCGCGGCCGTCGGCCAGATGCAGCGTCATGAAGCCGC
The DNA here is from genome assembly GCF_003858025.1 of Burkholderia sp. Bp9004. Classification (NCBI taxonomy): domain Bacteria; kingdom Pseudomonadati; phylum Pseudomonadota; class Betaproteobacteria; order Burkholderiales; family Burkholderiaceae; genus Burkholderia; species Burkholderia sp. Bp9004. The sequence continues at coordinate 87,520 of NZ_QTQD01000033.1, forward strand.
CGCCGCCGATGTTGCCGCAGCACGGATTGGTCACCGCTTGCGCGTAGCCGACTGCCACTGCGGCGTCCACCGCGTTGCCGCCCGCCTTCAGGATGTCGACGCCGATCTGCGACGCGAAGTGCTGCGACGACACGACCATGCCGTTCTTCGCTTCCACCGCGGGTTCCGACGCGGCGAGCGCGCATGCGCTCATCGCCGACAACAGGGTGAGTACTACGAGCCGCCTCATGACGGGATCCTCCAGACGAGTAACCGGGCCATGCCCGGATGCGTGACTGGCCCGGAGGCTGGTCGGCGCTGTTGATCCGATATGTAACAAACGATACATTCCGGTGAGGCCGCGATCATAGCATCGGCATTTCCCTGTCAAAACCTAGGGTTATCACTGAATTTTTCGCGAAATACGACGCTTAGACCGGCCACCGAATGTTCGTTTCATTACATATGTGAATGATCGACGCGCAGTGCGATGCGTCCCCGTAACCTTCGATCGCATGCGTGTCGCGCGGTGTCGATGGGCTAACATGCGTGGAGTTGCCGGCAGACGCACGTCTGCCGTTTGTCATTCAGCCAAGAGAAGGTCGGGGTGCCCGATGGGGACAAGCATCAGGGCGTTGCTGCTATCGCAGATGGATAGCTTCACGCCGTCGGAACAGAAGGTCGCGCATGCACTGCTGGATCGCTATCCGAGCCTCGGGCTCGGGCCGATCGCGAGCTTCGCGAAGCAAGCCGAAGTGAGCGACCCGACCGTGTTTCGCTTCGTCGTGCGGATCGGCTTTCCGAACTACTCGTCGTTCCAGCAGGCGCTGTACGACGAGATCGACACCGCGATGAATTCGCCGCTCGCGCGAATGGATGCGTTCCACTCGGAATCCGGAATGCGCGACAGCCATGCGGCGATCTTTCAGCGGCTCTCGCAAGCGCTCGCCACGACGATCGACGGGCTCGACGCGGCGGCATTCGACGACGCGGTGGCGTTGCTGGCCGATCCCGATATCCGCGTTTTGTGCGGCGGCGGCCGCTATACGGCGCCGCTCGCGTCGCTGTTTTCGTTCACGCTCGCCTATGCGCGCCCGCACGTGCAGTACGTCGAGCCGAACGTGAATCTCGCATCGGTGTCGCTGGCCGATATGGGACCGGGCGACGTGCTCGTCATTTTCGATTTTCGCCGCTATCAGAAGGACAGCCTCCGGTTTGCGCAGGCCGCACACCAGCTCGGCGTGCGCGTGCTGCTGATCACCGACGAATGGCGCTCGCCGATCAGCGCGTTCGCCGAGATCGTGCTGCGGATCCAGGGGCGGCCGTTCGCGATGCTGCAGACGAACGTACCCGCGCTCGCGCTCGCCGAAGCGCTCGTGATCGGCGTGACGAACCGGCTTCCTGAACTCGCGCGGCAGCGTATGGAGAAGATCGAAGGGTTGAGTACGGGTGGGGTCGAACGGGAGGCGAATCAGTGGGATTTGCCGGAGTGATGGTTGGGGCCGTGTTCGGACGTTGCGAGCTTTGCCGACACGCCTGCGCCCGGCGCCGCCACCCGCCCTCCCCATCCTGCTTCCGGTTCGCCTCGCCCGTGATCGTAACGTTGCACGCACTGATGACGCGCTTCGCGGTCGCGCTGCTGATATCGCTCTCGCTCACGTAGAGCGGCTGGCCGCCACCGGTATTCTTCCCGCTCGTTGAGCCATGCGTTGCATAGTTGTTCCCGCCATCGCCTACACCGCCGCCCGCACCAACAGGTCGTTGAATTGCTGTCGGGGCGGACGTATTTTCCCTTTGGCTGTTCGGCAGCGAATACGCGGACGGACGCGCCTGAGCGATTCGCTCAGGCGCATCGTAAGAAGCAGCCGTTGCTGGCTTCGATATCTGGCGCTGGTTCAAATCAAAGCCAGGGCTGCCTTACCCATCGACGGGTCTCAACTCTCCACATCCTCGAGACTGAACACCTCGGTCTTGTCGTTGTACGAGAAGACTTCGCCGTAACGGCCCCAGTCGATCACCGCGTCGAGCGTTTCCTCCGCCGCGTCATCCGACAGGAAATCCTCCAGCTCCTGCTCGAAACGCACGCGCGGCGCGCGATGGCCGGGGCGCTCGTTCAGCACCTTCCTGATCCGCGCGGCGAGCGGCACGTGCTTCAGCAGGTGATCGGCGAACATCAGCTTGCGCTCCTGCGTGCCGAATTCCGCGAACACGCGCGCGGGCGGCGTCAGGAACACGTCGCCTTCGCGCACGTCCGCAAAACCGAGGTACTGCAGCACTTCGGCGATCGGAAACAGTTCGTCCACTTCCAGATGCAGCGTGCGTGCGATTTCGGGCATGTCGGCGCGACCGTGATACGGCGCCATCGCGAGCGTCTCGATCAGGCCGGCCATCAGGTTGGTCGACACGCGCGGCATCCAGCTGCCGAGCTCGAGCCCCTTCTTCGTCGCCTCGCCGGTCTGGCGCGCGGTCATCTTCGCGTAGATGTCGTCGA
>NZ_QTQD01000034.1:0-86916 GCF_003858025.1 Burkholderia sp. Bp9004
TTGTTGCGTCGCCGCCTTCGAAAAGGTTGGCGTAGATCGACGCGGTGAAGGGTGGATCGTCGAGTCAAGGAGATGACGTGGCAAAGCAAAGTGCTGATCAGGTGGGTGACTGGAATGGTCAAAGCGGGGAGCGCTGGGTCGCCAACCAGGCCCGGCTCGACGCGCTGGTGGCGGTGTTCGGCCAGGCCGCGATAGAAGTCGCCGCGCCCGCGACGGGTGAGCGCGTGCTGGACATCGGCTGCGGCGCAGGCGCGTCGAGTCTGGCTTTGGCCGCCCGTGTCGGCGCGGGGGGCCAAGTGCTGGGCGTGGACATATCCGAACCCCTGATCGACCGAGCGCGCGCGCTTGCGCGACACGATACGCCGGCCCTGTTTCAGGTGGCCGACGCCAGCAGCGCAGAGCTGCCCGAGGGCGCGTTCGATATCCTGTTCTCGCGTTTCGGCGTGATGTTCTTCGACGATCCGACAGCGGCGTTCACCCATATGCGACGCGCACTCCGGCCGGGCGGCCGGGTCGCCTTCGTCTGCTGGCGCGGTGCGGCTGAGAACGATTGGATGCGCCTGCCGGTGGGCGCGCTCGAGGGCATCCTCCCGCCGAGTGCGCTGCCCGATCCCGAAGCGCCCGGCCCGTTTTCGTTCGGCGACCGGGAGCGCGTGGCACGCATCCTGACGACGGCCGGCTTTACCGATATCGCTATCTCGCCCTTCGACGCGGTCGTCCCATTCGGCGAGGGCGAAACGCGGGACGCTGCGATCGACGACGCAGTGAAGATGACGCTTGAGGTCGGCCCGCTCTCGCGTGCGCTCGCTGAGCAGCCCGACGACATCCGCGCCCGCGCCTCGGCCGCGGTTCGTGCCGCCTTCGCGGGCCTCCCCGGCGACCGGTCGGTGATGATCAAAGGCGCGGCGTGGATCGTCATGGCACGCAATCCGGCAAGCTGACAGGTTACGTCGACCAATGTGTCAGAACCGGCAACTCCTCGTGTCTCGGGGAGGGTCTACCTTGAGCGCCGAACGGCCGGAACGCGGCGCTGATTGGCCATTGAGGGCGAAAAGAGCAGTGGCTCTTGATGGCCGAACGCCGACGTTCCTCCCCGGCGTTCCCCGGAATTCCGCGATGAACCTCTTTTTTGAGGTCTACGACTGTTCCGAATGGCTGACGTCGCCGCTCGAGTCGCAATTCTCGTATCGTCAGTGCGATGGATCTCGGATGGCCGGTGGCAACGCCACATGTGATACAAGTGCGAAGAAAATTTGCATCATGCGGCACGTTCGCCGGACGAGTACGGCATGCTGGATGGACCTCAATCCCCATCGGTTCAAACCGCTCGGATGGCGTCATCGCGCTGTACTAAAGTGTCCCCGGATCGGACGACCAACTCGCTGAGGAGGTGCTCCAGCTTTGTGTGGCATCGTGCGAAGAGCCCCGACGATATACCGCCAAGCTGGCTGTTGTAGATACAAACGATTTTCTCGAGAATGCACCTGGCTTTCTCACTGAGCGTCCACGGCCCGCCACTTGCGTGACCAGCCGCGATAGCCTCTATCTCGCGCTCAGCGTCACAGTAAAGCTGATAGTTGCCGCCGCCCAATCCTTCGTTCCACATCAAATATGAGAGATACGTCGTTCGGATCAGTTGATATACCAGATGCTGGCTACCATGACCGGATTGAAACGAAGCGAGGGCGAGGTGCGAAACCGGTGACCACTCTTTGACGAACGATAACGGAAGCGGGAGAAGCATCTGTCGCGACTGCGTTGGCCCGTGCCGTGTTTTTTTGAGATTCCGTTTTGTCGTTACCATCGCGAATACCAACGCCCGTCGAATTTCATTGAGACATATGCTGTGAGTCCATGACTGTCAGGAGGGGTAGACAATTCTGAGAAGATTGCTGACGCCGGGCGTGCCAAACGGGACCCCTGCGGCGATCAATAGCGGTTTGTGGCGGGCGACACCGATCCGATGCGCCGCAGCTATAGCTTTCGTGACCATATCTTCGATGTTGTCCGCGCCGTCGACACGCAGAGGACAGACGCCCCACGTCAACGCAAGTTGACGCGCAACGACCTCATCAGGCGTGAGTGACAGAATGCGAGAGCCGGGACGCTCGCGAGCAATTCTCGCTGCGGTTGCGCCGGAAGTGGTATAGGCAACGATCGCTGAAACCGACAACATCGAGGTAATGGTAAAAATCGCTGCACTGATCGCTTCTGGTGTGTCGGCGGTGGCAGGCGGTGCCACCGCTTTCAGCAATTGACGATATGTCGGTGCATTCTCCGTGTGCTCGATGATTCTATTCATCATCGAAACCGCTTCGAGGGGAAAGGCACCGGACGCGGATTCCGCGGACAGCATGACGGCATCGGCACCGTCAAAAACGGCGGTCGCGACATCGGACGTCTCTGCTCGGGTGGGCATGGCAGAACTAACCATCGACTCCAGCATTTGCGTCGCCACAACGACTGGTTTTCCTGCCTCCCGACATAGACTCACGATTCGCTTCTGGATGACAGGGACTTCCTCCGGTGGCAACTCAACACCCATATCGCCACGCGCGATCATGATTCCGTCGGAGGCCTCGATAATCTCTTCGATCGAATCGACAGCGGATGGCTTCTCGATTTTCGCCATGATCTTCGCCCGGCCTCTAATCAGATTACGCGCATCGCGCACATCGTCCGGCCGCTGTACAAATGACAGTGCGATCCACTCTACGCCTTGCTCAAGGCCAAATTGCAGATCTTGCCTGTCCTTATCGGTCAGTGCCGGAATGGGGAGGACGACGCTCGGAACATTGACTCCTTTTCGGTCCGAGAGGACTCCACCGACAACGACTTCGGTCGTAATGCGGGTGAGCGACGTGTCGACAATCCTGAACGTCAGCAGGCCGTCGTTGGCGAGTAGAGTATCGCCATTCGCGGCGACTGCGAAGATTTCCGGGTGCGGCAGGCAGACCCGCGACGCGTCGCCTGAGGCGCTATCAAGGTCGAAGCTGAAAGTCTGTCCTGGCCGCAGCTCGACTTTCCCATCTTTGAATCGCGCCACACGTAGCTTTGGTCCTTGCAGATCGAGCAGTACGCCGACCGGCCGCCCATGTCGGGCCTCGATGCGTCGAATTGCAAGCAGTCGTTGAGCCTGCTCCGCGTGGCTGCCGTGACTCATGTTCAACCGGAAGACATCGGCGCCGGAGATATAGAGGCTCTCAATCAAGCTTTCGGACGAGCTAGACGGTCCGAGCGTCGCCACGATTTTCGTGGAGCGGTTTCTATTCATCGATGAAAATCTTTACGTTGAGGTGAGACTTTCTGCGGGAGAGGCGAGACGAGATGTTCGCGCAAGCAGAGATGAGGCTACTCGGCATTGCGAGCAGCCTTCTAACTTCGAGATGCGACGCGATATTGCAACTGGTCCATATCCGTACGGTAAGAGGGCCGACCGACGTGGTGCAGCGCCTAGGTCCTGCTGCTTTCAATCACCGTAAGGTCGACCGTCTTCCCACATTTCTGGGTGATGCAGTGGGGGCATGCTTTCCGTGGCGGTTCCCGATGTGAGGCTCCACTTTACGGAGCAAGCAATGTTGCAGCATCGCGCCGGAGTCATCTCGTGATGCCATCGCGTGCGATGACAAAAAAGTTTTGGTCGCCCATTTGCCCACCTTTCAGAGCAAGCTGAAGGTTTCGCAAATGAGGCTTTTCGGAAATTACACGGCACAGCGGTGCGCCCACGGCCAGGCGACCGGCAATCTCAAGCGCGTCAGGGCCAAGGACTTGTGTGACCTGGCTGGACGTATCTCCGCCTGAGAGAACCAGTCGTTGCAGGTGAGTGGCTTCGAGGACATCATTCGCAATTGCGCCAAGCCGTTGCCCAAGCAATCGACCACCTTGATGCCGAGCGTCGTCCTGGGTCAGTCCGCGAGCGGTAAAGTACTCGAGCATTTCGACGATGCGTGCATCGCTCGGGCCACGGGCGGTATGCAAAATGACGCTGCGCCCTTCACTGAGCAGCGCAATCGCGCGGACGGCGATATCTTGAGCTGTCCGTTGCCAAGAATCTTCTCGAACGAGCGCTTTTGCGTCGATGGCGATTTCGGCGAAGCCTGCAGTGATCGCCGCGTCGATCTGTGCGGACGACAGCGGTGAGGCGCTCCCGGAAATGGCAAGGATCTGATTCGTCGGCGCAATACGGTCATAACACCGCTGCGTTTCGGGAAGGCTACCGAGTTCCCGCCACCATTGAGTCAGCGCATATTCGACACCAGACGAGCCGATTGTAAATACGGAGCCGACCGCCGTAGCGTAGTTGTCGAGGAGCCGGCCGACTTCGGTTAGATGACGTGGAGTCACTGAATCGAGCAAGATTCCCGAGTCGCCCGTTGAAATTGCTTTCGACCATGCCAGGTCGACTTCTTCGCGAGTACCTTCCAGATTCGGCAGCTGGAAGCCGGAGAGAGGCAAAGCGGTCTGCAGGGCCAGATGACGCAGAAGATCTCCCTCGGCCATCGGTGTGACCGGGTGGGCGCTCATAATTGGATGGCGATCGATTCGATAAGTCTTGTTGTCGGTACCGGACCGAGCGAACAAGTTGCCAAATGCGCAGTAGCGCTTCAATGCCGGCGTACCGGCAACAATCGGAACTGGATTCCGAGTGATGCCCGCCCGGGCTATCTCCAAGACTCTTCCGATGCTTCCTATCGTCGGGCCGCTATCGAAAGTCGAACAGACTTTGTAGTGAAGGATCGGAGCATCGAGGGCGTGCAGAGCTTCGAAAAGCGGTGGAAGAGACCGGTCCATTTCGGACGGACTCATGCCTCGGCTGTCGCCTGCGACACCGATGGCGTCGAATCCGCCGAGTTGCGATAGTTTTTCGGACGAAGGCGCTTTCAAAAAAAGCGCGCACCTAAGCCCCGCGAAGGCCAGGACCTCGAGAGCGTCCGTCGATCCGGTAAAGTCGTCGCCGTAGAAAGCCAGCCTCAGTGCCGCAGCTGATTGTTCGGATTTTGCGCTCATCCGGGTCACGCCGATTGAAAGTGAGACAGCGCAGCACGCAGCGCAGGTCGGGACTCCGCGAAGGTGTTCAGGTCGATCCCTTCGACAGCTGCTTCCCACCCTTCCCGCATACTTGCAACGCCCGCGGCAATTCCATGCGGATGTCCGATGATTCCGCCGCCCGCCAAATGCATAAGGTCTACGGAACCCAACTGAGCATAAAGATCAGGGGCTTGCGACGCCCACTGGCCAGATGAAAAAACGGGCATCAACGGCTGCACGCCCGCGAATGGTGTCAGGCAGGCACGGGCCGATTCGATGACGGACGCGTCTGGTTCCCAGAACTTGCTGCGAATGCCGTTGACGTGCAGTTGATCCACCCCAGCAAGTCGCCACAGCTTCTGATACGCCTTAAAGGAGAACCCGAGTTGCGGATAGCGGGTGAGTGCGCCCCAACCATTGCGGTGACCGTGGATGGGCAGCTGGGCATGCTTGCGAAGGTGCTCGACGCCAGCAAAGCCGACCCAATTAATGCAAACCATCACGCATGTACCGCCCGCCCGTACCACCGCATCGTGTCGCTGGAGCATCTCGTCGATTGTGCCCGAGATGTTGATTGCGTACATGGGCATACGTCCCATGCGGTCGGCGTGCCGATGCAGGACGGGCATGACGGCTGCGAGACGCTCGTCGAAGCTCGCGTATGTGGGATCAGCGAGAAGCTCGTCGTCCTTGATGAAATCGATGTCTGCGGCACAGAGACTGTCGACGATCTCCGCCGTCTGTGCAGGAAGCAAGCCAATGCTCGGCTTAATGATGGTGCCGATCATTGGTCTGTCGTAGACCTTAGCGAAGTCGCGGGTTCCGCTAATGCCGAATTGAGGGCCGGGGAACTGGGCGGCGTAGGTTACTGGCAGATCGATATCGAGCAAGCGTAGCCCTGTCACTTCTCCCAACTCAAACAGATTACCCGCGACCGTTGACAGGAGGGTCGGCAAGTTAGGACCAATGTTGTCGACCGGAAACGCGATCTCGATCTCACCCCGGAAATAGACACTCGGGGATCCCTTGCGTTCGACATGAGCACTGTACAGGGAGGGCTCCAGAACAGGAGAGTGCGAATCCACCTTCACTACGCGGGCCCTGGCACGGTTCTTCAGCGCATCAGTCTCCCCGGGCAGCGCAAGAAACGTCCCGCTGGACTGTTCGCCTGCGATTACCTCTGCGGCTTTTGCAATCGGTACTGAACTCTCGACGAAATAGCGCGCAGTGAATTCGGCTCTTCGATGGGGGATTTCGACCATGTTTGTCTCTTCGTACTAGGTATTCGAGCTGAAACCGGGCACATGAGGCCTGCGTGGCCGCGTGCGCTTTAGCCGGGGGATGAGCAGAATATAGATTTGACGTCTCGCGACATCAAACGATATGATTTCTTGACCCTGAGCGAAAAACTCACAATAGGCAGCTTCCGCAAGCAGTGGGCTTCGGGCCCAACAGGAGTCCAGGTGCCTCGTCTTTCATTGAATGCGCTGCGAGCTTTTGAAGCCACGGCGCGCCTGCGAAGTTTCGGTGCTGCCGCTGAAGAACTCAACGTGACTCACGGCGCGGTGAGCAGACACATACGCGCACTTGAAGACCAACTGGGTGTCCTGCTGCTGTCACGCAATGCACACTCGACGGAGCCGACGCCCGAAGGTGCCCAGATGGCGGAAGGCCTGAGCGTAGCGTTCAACCTCATCCAAAAGACCGTCGATCAGTTGAAGCCGGGTCCGTTGACGCTCTCGTGCTCGGCTTCGATCATGATGTACTGGTTGCTGCCACGCCTCTCAAAGCTGAAGAATGCGATCCCGTCGCTTGACCTGAGTTTCAACACCGGTCATGGTGAAATCGACTTCACGCGGGACAAGATAACGGTAGCGATACGGCTGTCCTCCATCCCTGTACCCAAAGGCGTAACCCCTGTTCCGTTGATTGAGGAATGGATCGGCGCGGTTTGCTCCCCGGAATACATGCGCACGAACCGGATCGAAAAACCGGGCGACCTGGCGCGCGCGCGGCTTTTGGCAACCAATACACGACCGTCCGCGTGGGCCGACTGGTACAAAGCGACCTCGACCGTACTCGAGCCTCCGCCCGATATAGCTGAATCGTTTGATCATTTCTATCTTCAGATTCAGGCCGCCAAGTGCGGGTTGGGGGTTGCGGCAGTGCCGAGAATGCTCGTCCGAGACGAACTGGACTCAGCTGGTCTTGTCGCGCCGTTCGGTTTCGTCCCGGGACCGGTGCACCTTGTGCTCTGGGTTGCTCCTCATGCCGAAAATCAGCCGAAGACAGTCGCCCTAGTTGAATGGCTGAGGAACGAGTTGCGTGAGATGGAGACATGAAGCCAGCTGCGGCGTGCTTTCTTGCAGACGAAATCTCTGCATCCTGGCTGTGACTTTTTCTCACTGCCTGCTGCTTTATTATCCTTTGACCTAGCCCGCTGCGGCTTCAATAATCTGCTCATGAGATGGCGCGTAGCGCCATCATTCGATCCGCTTCCAGGCATCGGAATCGAAGCCTGCAGCGGTCTTACGCTAAAGGAGACAGCGTGGAGCAGATGAAGCAAAGCGACGCGAGCCGCGTTGCAGTGGTTACAGGTGGCGCGATGGGCATCGGGGCCGATTCGGCGGAACAGCTCGCGAAACGTGGCTATCACGTTGTTCTTGCCGATATCAATAAGAGCGCGGCTGAAGAGGCGGCGTCGAGATTTCAGCGCGCGGGCCTGTCAGTGTCGGCCATTGAGATGGACGTTTCAAATTCAGAGTCGATTGCCGCTGCGTTTGGTGAACTTGACAAAAGACATGGGCGTTGCGACGTGTTGGTCAACGGCGCCGGTATTGCGAAGCTGGTGCCGTTCATCGACTACCCACTGGACACGTTTCTTAAAACGATGCAGGTCAATGTAACGGGGGCGTTCTTGTGCTCCCAGCACGCCGCACGTCTGATGGTAAAGAATCGCTGGGGCCGCATAATCAATATCGCCTCGGTGGCAGGCATGCGAGCGGTCGGTAAAGGCCGCACGGCATACGGCACCTCGAAAGGGGCCGTTATTGCTTTAACCCGCCAGATGGCAGTGGAGCTCTGCGATTACGGCATTACAGCTAACGCAATCGCGCCAGGCCCAGTCGATACGCCGATGACCAAGGCGCTGCATAGTGAAGAGTTCCGCGCCGAATATTCAAATGCGATTCCTATGAAGCGCTACGGCACGACGTCGGAAATCGCTGCGGCGGTGTGCTATCTGGCGTCGGAGGAGGCGGGGTATACGAACGGAATTGTGCTTCCGGTGGACGGCGGATTCCTTGCGTGGGGAGCGGGTGCGGTTTGAACGGGACATGACGACGCTGGCTCGAAGCGCGTCGGAACAATCTGCTGGTTGTGACGTGGTTGTCGCTCGCCAATCACCTTCAGCCGTCTCCGATATCAAGGCTCTGTGAATAATTTGCCCACCGAACGAATGCTCGATGACGATCATTCGACAATCGTCTTTCCGAGCACGCGAGGCGGTGGCATCTTTTAGCCGTGGTTCCCGAGAAGAACCTTTGTTAGCTTCCGGCTGCGGCTATAAGGTCTCGGGATGGATTTGTAACGGAGGAGCGCGTTCCAATAGAGCACGTGAGGCGATGAGGACGCGTCCTACATTTTCTCGGCCAGCACGGCCTTTTGCCGTCGCAAGTGCGCTAGAAAAAGGGCCTGATAATCTACAGAAACGGCGCCGATCACACTAGCTCTTCCTCGGAGATTTCTACGCCAGGCGTTGATGTTGGGAACGTCCGCGAAAATTGACGCGACACCATCTATCTCTAAGGTGTCGAAGTAGCGAAAGATGGGGGCAAAGACCGCGTCTACCATGCCAAAGGTCTCACCGTCGAAGTACGGACCGAGGCCTGGGACGTTTTCGAGTTGGACCAGCCGTTCTTTGAACGACGTGGCTTTTACTTCGGCGCTGGCATGGTCCTTGGCGTTCAAGTACCCCCACGCCTCGCCCAGGGTCGCTGAGCCAAATTCGATCCAGGCTCGATGCTTGGCGCGTGCCAATGGATTGGCCGGGTAGAGATGTGGGCCGGGTTGCGTTTCGTCCAGATATTCGCAAATCGCCATACTTTCACACAAGATATCTTCTTCGCCGTCGGGCTGCTGGATTTGGAGCAAAGGGACCTTGGCAGTCGGTGACAGTGCCAAAAACCAAGCCGGCTTGGCGTTGAGATCCACGTTGATACGCTCGAACGCAACTTGCTTTTCAAGCAAAACGATGGCGGCCCGCTGGACGAACGGGCACAGAGGGTGACTGATCAGAGTAAGCGAGGGCATTGTCATGTAAGGCTCGAATGGTCTGTATGCAGCGGGCAGTGCACCAGGATGTTTTCCGTGTTTCTGCTCTCTTTGCTTCGCGGGAGGGGAAAGCGTGATGCCGAGCGCAGCACCTGCCACTCGTGCGCGAACAGAAGACGCATTCCCCGGCTTCGGCGTTGCTCGATCAGCGGTTGAGCATGCGGCCCCCATCCACGACGATTTCCGATCCGACCGTCCAACGGGACTCGTCGGAGGCCAGGTACAGCACGGCTTTGGCCACCTCCTCCGGAGTACCGAAGCGGCCGAGTGGGATGGTGGCGGCAATATCCCTGTTGACTTGTTCGCGGTAGGCGTCGGGGATGCCGAGCTTGTCGTACAGCGGCGTGTCGACCGGGCCGGGGCTGACCGCATTGACGCGGACGCCGCGTCCAAGCAGTTCCGCCGAAAGCGTCTTCGACATATTCAGCACCGCAGCCTTGGTGGCCGCATAAACGGAGGAGCGCTCTGCGCCAACATGCGCACTGACGGACGTGTTGAGCACGACCGACGCCGGGCGAGCGAATACCGGCAGCAACGCCTGGAGCAAGAAGTACGGTCCCTTGACATTGACATCGAACGAGCGATCGAACATCTCTTCCGTCCATTCCTCGATCGGCAACCAGACGGATACACCAGCATTGAGAAAGGCAACGTCTAGTTGGCCATAGTGGTCCTTGACGGCTTGTGCCAGTTCCTTTTGGGCAGCGACGCTGGCCGAGTCGGCCCGTAGAACCGGAACCTCGGGTCCAAGTTCGGCTTGCGCCTTGGCGATCGAATCGGGATTGACTCCCGTGACGACGACGCGGGCGCCCTCGGCCAAAAACTGCTTCGCGGTTTCCAGACCGATGCCGCTGGTGCCGCCGGTGATAAGGGTGCGTTTACCTTGCAAGCGCGACATTGACTTCTCCTGTAAGTGACAACCAACCGTGGTCGACAGGGAGAAATGTGCACCTATGCCGATGTGGCGATAAGATGTCTGCTTTGAATATATTTCATGCTTCCGTTGCATGAATTGGGGGCCGCGTGGACCGATTTCTCTTGATGACGTGCTTCGCACGGGCCGTCGAGACGGGGAGTTTTTCTGCTGCAGGGCGAGATTTGGGATTGGGCCAACCCAACGTCAGCCGCTATGTAGCCGCGCTGGAGGACCATCTCCAAACGCGGCTGCTGCACCGATCCACACGAAAGCTTGCCCTGACGCCCGAGGGTGAACGCTACTATGCAGATATCCGCCGGATTCTTGACGCGGTGGACGAATCTGAATCGTCTTTCAGGAACAGTGTCGATCCATCGGGACTCTTGCGCGTGGCCTGTCCCACGGCGTTAGCGCATGCATATGTGTTGCCTCAGGTCCCGGTCTTTCTGGAGCGGTATCCCAGATTGACGCTGGATCTTCAGATCAGCGATCGCTACGTGAACCTTGTAGACGAGGGAGTCGAGCTCGCGATTCGCATTGGACATCTGGAGGACAGTGCGCTACGCGCCAGGCGCATAGGAATGTACGAGCGTGTGGCCGTGGCCAGCAAGGACTATCTGGCGAAACGCGGAGTTCCGGACACACCTGATGACCTGCGCGAACATGATTGCGTGGTCTACACTTTGCTGTCGTCCGGTGCGACATGGCGCTTTCGTGACGCCGATATTCCGGTCTCTGGGAGATTGCGGGTCAACTCACCCGAGGCCGTTCGAGCAGCGGTCACAGCTGGGTTAGGGGTCGGGCATGGGCCGGAATGGCTGTTCGAGGAAGGGTTAAAAAGCGGTCGTTTGCAGTTAATTCTGACCGGGCACTTTGCTCCGGCCGTCCCTGTTCAGATTGTCTATGTTGCAAACAGGTTGCTTCCAACACGGGCCATAGTGTTTATTGAATTCATTTCCGACGTATTTTCAAGGATTTCGGCTTTCAACAAAATCGCATTTCCGAAGCCTTAGGGGATTGATTGCGGCCAATCTGGGAGCATCCAGCAAAACCGAAGCCCGCGAAGCTGCGTCCAGCATATGGCGGTCGTGGATTCCGGGATAGATGAAGGCAGCTTCGTTATGCCGACAGTCGATGGAAGCGTGGCTTTCGCTCGGAATTCCAGAAACCTGATCAGTGTGTACCGTATCGGGGCAAACTACTCTCGAAGTCGCCGGCAAGCGAGGCGAATCAGCCTATTCATACTACGAGCTCGACCTCGGCGACACATGGATCGAAGGTCAACGTGACGACGGCGAATATTACTGGTAACCCGTTCATCCAGACGGTCAGCAGAAAAGGGGTTGTCAGACACTTCGTGTTCGGGGCGGGTCGAAAATCACACCGTTGGCCCGACGACACGGGATGGTCGGCTCCGATCACATCAGCAGCCTGCCGGAAAAATCGCCGCATCACATGCCGCAGACGGGTAATCTCTCATACCATTCTGCAGCAAGCAGGATCAGCTGCGGCGGACGCTATCAGATACTCGGCTTCTTCCTGCACGACGGACCATCCCTCGCGCAGCATCCGCACGACTTCGTCGACCACGTCATAGCTCAGTCCGCAGCGCTCGATGTCCGTGACGCCCTTGAGCGCGAGATCGGAGGCCGATGCTTCTCCACAGGAAATTTTGAGGAACAGGGAATCCGCCATAGCGCCGGTATCCTCCGTCTCACCGCTCGGGATTTCTTCGACCAACAGGCCAGACATGCCGACGAGCATTTTCCAGTTCGCAGGTAGCTCGGGAACTGCAAACCCATGTTTCAACGCCACCTTGTGCCTCTCCTCGGGGCAGGTGCGAGGACGGAACTGGCCGAGCCACGCGCACTCTTCGGAATTGCCACTCTCGTTTTTCCACACGACTGCGTCGCCAGCGCCGCCGAAGCGCTCGTAGAGCAACTTGTGGCCCGCTTCGTGGTATGCGGTGTTTCGGAGTTCTCTGGCAGCTATCCACATCTAATCGAAAGTCGTATCCGCATCTAATCGAAGGCTACATCTGGCCTCCGCCCCCCGTATTAACCCTGATTAATAAATCTTATCGCGGTGAAAAATTCCGCATCTTATTGAACCGATATCGGCTCGCTATAGTGGCTCGCTTTCCCGCACGCAACCGTTCGCGTGCGGCTGACACGCTGACGATCAGCAGGAGCCGCTTGATGACCACCGACGTCCGATTCACCGAAATCGAGGATCTGATGCCCGCCGCCGGCGGGCTGCGCGAGATTCGCCATCACATTCACCATCATCCGGAGCTCGCGTACGAGGAGCACGAGACGGCCGCGCTCGTCGCGGACAAGCTCGAGCAATGGGGCTGGCAAGTGACGCGCGGGGTCGGCAAGACGGGGGTGGTCGGCACGCTGCGCGTCGGCGGCGGCACGCGCAGCATCGGCATCCGTGCGGACATGGACGCGCTGCCGATCCTGGAGGCGACCGGCCTGCCGTACGCGAGCGGCACGCACGGCAAGATGCACGCATGCGGCCACGACGGCCACACGACGATGCTGCTCGGCGCCGCGCAACACCTCGCGAAGACGCGCAACTTCTCCGGCACCGTGCACCTGTATTTCCAGCCGGCGGAGGAGCACGGCGTCGACAGCGGCGCGAAAAAGATGATCGACGACGGCCTGTTCGAGCGCTTTCCGTGCGATGCGGTGTTCGGCATGCACAACCATCCGGGCGCGGCGCCCGGCGTGTTCCTCACGCGGCGCGGCCCGTTCATGTCGGCCGGCGACAAGGCGATCATCTCGATCGAGGGCGTCGGCGGCCACGCGGCGCGGCCGCACCTGACGGTCGACCCGGTGGTCGTCGCGGCGAGCATCGTGATGGCGCTGCAGACGATCGTCGCGCGCAACGTCGACCCGTCGCAGCCGGCGGTCGTCACGGTCGGCTCGATGCACGCGGGCACCGCGAACAACGTGATCCCGAACGGCGCGCGCCTCGAACTCAGCGTGCGGTCGTTCAGCCCCGACGTGCGCGCGCTGCTCAAGCGCCGCATCGTCGAGCTCGCCGAGTCGCAGGCCGCGAGTTACGGTGCGACCGCGCACGTCGAGTACATCGAGGGCTATCCGGTCGTCGTCAATACGGATGCCGAAACGGATTTCGCTGCGCAGGTCGCGCGCGAGCTGGTCGGCGACGCGCACGTGATCGAGCAGGCCGACCTGCTGATGGGCAGCGAGGATTTCGCGTTCATGCTGCAGCAGCGGCCGGGCTCGTTCGTGCGGCTCGGCAACGGCGAAGGCGAGGACGGCTGCATGGTGCACAACCCGAAGTACGACTTCAACGATCGCAACCTGCCGATCGGCGCGGCGTTCTGGACGCGTCTGGTCGAGCGATACCTCGGGCAGTAACCCCGGCGGCGGCGCGCGGCCGGCGCTTCCGGCCGCATTGAGAGGAGAAACGAACGATGCAGAAAGACCATCTCGCGCTGCACCCCGCGTCAACGGGGGCTGCCGAAACCGATGCGCGCGGCGCACCGGCCGTCACGAAGCGCGGCGCGATCGCGGCGGCCGTGATCGGCAACTGGCTGGAGTTCTTCGATTTCACCGTGTACGGCTTTTTCGCGGTGCTGATCGGCACGCTGTTCTTCCCGTCGAGCGATCCGACCACGTCGCTGCTGCTGTCGGTCGCGACGTTCGCCGCCGGCTTCTTCACGCGGCCGCTCGGCAGCGTCGTGCTCGGCGTCTACGCGGACCGCAAGGGCCGCAAGGCCGCGCTGAACCTGACGATCATGCTGATGGCGCTCGGCACCGGCCTGATCGCGATCGCGCCGACCTACGCGCAGGTCGGCGTGGCCGCGCCGCTGCTGGTCGTCTGCGCGCGGCTGATGCAGGGCTTCTCGCAGGGCGGCGAGTTCGGCGCGGCGACGTCCACGCTGATCGAGCAGGGCGGCACGTCGCACCGCGCGTTCCGCGCGAGCTGGCAGCTGGCGACGCAGGGCGGCGCGGCGCTGATGGGGTCGGGCTTCGCGGCGCTGCTGTCGAACACGCTGACGAAGGACGCGCTCGAGGGCTGGGGCTGGCGCCTGCCGTTCCTCGTGGGCGTGCTGATCGCGCCGGTCGGCATGTATCTGCGCCGCCGGCTCGCGGACGATGCGCCCGGCGACAGCCATCACGGGATCGAACGCGGTGTGCTGCGCGAGCTGTTCTCGCAGCACACGCGCACGGTGCTGCTGCTGATGCTGACGGTAATGGGCGGCACGGTGTCGACCTACATCCTGACGTTCTACATGCCGACCTATGCGATCCATACGCTCGGGCTGCCGATGAAGCTGTCGATGTTCGTCGGCGTGGCGTCGGGTTGCGTGATGCTGGTGACGTGTCCGCTGTTCGGCTGGCTGTCGGACCGCCTCGGCAGCCGGCGCCTGCCGATCTTCGTCGGACGCGGCGTGCTGGTCCTGCTGCTGTTCCCGGCGTTCTGGCTGATGAACCATCATCCGACGCTGCCGGTGATCCTGCCGCTGACCGCGCTGATGCTGCTGTTCTATTCGCTCGGTTCGGCATCCGAAATGGCGCTGATGTGCGAATCGCTGCCGCGCCACGTGCGCGCGACGGGCATCTCGATCGCGTATGCGCTCGCGGTGACGATCTTCGGCGGCACCGCGCAGCTGATCGCGACCTGGCTCGTGAAGACGACGGGCAGCAAGCTCGCGCCGGCCGGCTACGTGGCCGCATGCGTGGTGCTGTCGCTGATCGCGGTCGCGATGCTGCGCGAGACGGCGCGGGATTCGATGGACTGACGCACAGCATGGCGCAGCACGACGGGCGACAAGCGGCGATACGCGCTTACCGCCCGCGCACCACCCTCAGGTACGACGCGCGCCCCTTCGCTCATCCGCGCCGTGCCACCAGCTCCGACACCGTCTGCGCGGCCTGCTGCAGCGGCCCGAGAAACTCCTTCACCATCTGCTTCGCGGTGTGCCGCTGCGCGTTGCCGCTGATGTTCATCGCGGCGATCACCTGCCCGCGCCGGTTGCGGATCGGCGCCGAGATCGACATCAAGCCCACTTCGAGTTCCTGGTCGACCACGGCCCAGCCTTGTTGGCGCACCTGTGCGATCGTCGCCTTCAGCTCGCCGATGTCGGTGATCGTGCGCGGCGTGTGCGCGCGGATGCCGCTCTGCGCGAGCGTTTCGTCGAGCGCCGCGTCGTCGAGCGCGGACAGCAGCACACGGCCCATCGACGTGCAGTATGCGGGCAGGCGGCTGCCAATCGACAGGTTGATCGTCATGATCTTGCGGGTCGGCACGCGCAGCACGTAGACGATCTCGGTGCGGTCGAGCACGGCGGCCGAGCAGCTTTCGTGGATCTGCGCGGACAGCTGCTCCATGACCGGATCGGCGAGATTCCAGAACGGCATCGACGTGAGATACGCGAAGCCGAGTTCGAGGATCTTCGGCGTGAGCCGGAACAGCCGGCCGTCGGCCTCGACATAGCCGAGCGTCTGCAGCGTCAGCAGGATCCGGCGCGCGCCGGCGCGCGTGAGCCCGGTGGCCGAGGCGACCTCGGTGAGCGTCTGCTCCGGGCGCTGGGCGTCGAATGCGCGGATCACCGCGAGGCCGCGCGCGAACGACTGCACATAGGAGTCGCCCGGTTTCGTCTGGATGTCTTCGGTTGTCATGAACGGTCGGATTGTCGTGCAGCCGAGAAGATAGCGCATGGGGCCTGACACGCCAACCGCACTGCGGACCGGGCGCTTGACAGGTCGTCCCCGCACTCCCTATGATGCTCTGAACGTTCGATACACGATCTTATGTTCGTATATAGAACATTTAAGCGCATCCCGGCGGGCAATGCAAGGGGCGCGTTTCATTCACTTCCCAGCCTTGCATGAGACCGGAGACACTGATGACCGAAGCTTTTCTGTGTGATGCGATTCGTACCCCGATCGGCCGTTACGGCGGCGCGTTGTCCGGCGTGCGCGCCGACGACCTCGGCGCGGTGCCGCTCAAGGCACTCGTCGAGCGTAACCGCGACGTCGACTGGACGGCGATCGACGACGTAATCTACGGCTGCGCGAACCAGGCCGGCGAGGACAACCGCAACGTCGCGCGCATGTCCGCGCTGCTCGCGGGTCTGCCGGAGGGCGTGCCGGGTTCGACGATCAACCGCCTGTGCGGTTCCGGGATGGACGCGGTCGGTGTGGCCGCGCGTGCGATCAAATCGGGCGAAGCCGCGCTGATGGTGGCCGGCGGCGTCGAAAGCATGACGCGCGCGCCGTTCGTGATGGGCAAGGCTGCCAGCGCATTTGCGCGTCAGGCCGACATCTACGACACGACGATCGGCTGGCGCTTCGTCAATCCGCTGATGAAACAACTGCATGGCGTCGATTCGATGCCGGAGACGGCCGAGAACGTCGCGGTCGATTACAACATCAGCCGTGCCGACCAGGACCTGTTCGCGCTGCGCAGCCAGCAGAAGGCCGCGCGAGCGCAGCAGGACGGCACGCTCGCCGAGGAAATCGTCCCGGTGACGATTCCGCAGAAGAAGGGCGATCCGGTCGTTTTTTCGCGTGACGAGCATCCGCGCGAAACGTCGCTCGAAACGCTCGCGAAGCTGAAGGGCGTCGTGCGTCCGGACGGCTCGGTGACGGCCGGCAACGCGTCGGGTGTCAACGACGGCGCCGCCGCGCTGCTGCTCGCGAACGAAGCCACTGCGAAGCGCTTCGGCCTGACGCCGCGCGCACGCGTGCTCGGCATCGCGACGGCCGGCGTCGCGCCGCGCGTGATGGGTATCGGCCCCGCGCCGGCCACGCAGAAGCTGCTCGCACGGCTCGGGATGACGATCGACCAGTTCGACGTGATCGAGCTGAACGAAGCGTTCGCGTCGCAGGGCCTCGCGGTGCTGCGCATGCTGGGCGTCGCCGACGACGATCCTCGCGTGAACCCGAACGGCGGCGCGATCGCGCTCGGCCATCCGCTCGGCGCCTCGGGCGCGCGCCTCGTGACGACCGCGATGTATCAGCTGCATCGCACCAACGGCCGCTTCGCGCTGTGCACGATGTGCATCGGCGTCGGCCAGGGCATCGCGATCGCGATCGAGCGCGTCTGATCGCGTCACCCGGTCACGCGGCGAGGTTCACGCCGCTTGACCGGGTTTCCTCTCCAAACGATGTGGCTGGCACGCGATCATCGTGCCGGCCACATCGTCATTCAGCTTGCGATCGTTGCGCGAGGCGTGCGACGAGCGCGTCGATCTCGGTGTCCGCGAACACCTCGATGCCATGCTCGCGCAGCAGCGCCGCCGTCACACCGGCGCCGGCATGCCGCCGGCCCGCAAAACTCCCGTCGTAAATGAAACTGCTTCCGCACGACGGACTTCCGTCCGCCAGGATCGCGTAGCGGCAGTCGTGCGCGCGTGCCAGCGCGAGCGCGGTGCGCGCGCCGTCGACGAACGGCGCCGTCACGTCGGTGCCGTGCACGTCGACGATGCGTGCGGCACCCGACAGAACGCGTTGCCCTGATTCCCCGTCTGCGATTTCGGCGGGCGGACGCGGCACGCTCAATCCCCCTGCCAGTTCCGGACACACGGGCACCAGGCGCCCTTCGCGCTGCCATCGTGCGAGCGTTTCGTGCGCGGCGGTCTTCGCCGAGCCGTTGTAACGGACGGGGTGACCGAGCACGCACATGCTGACGAGGATCTTCGGCGAGGCGAGTGGCGGCGACGCGTTCTGCAATGTCGTTCTCCGAGCGGGCGGTGGTGGTGAGCGAGCGGAAATTCTACGCACGGGTTGCGTTCGCGCGCGTACGGATGACGGATGATCTCGCGCCGAGCGGCATGTCCGCCACCGCATTCCGACACGACCGATTCCATTGATCGCCGGATTATTGCTTCGAATTCATATGCCGGTTGAATGGAGCCGATCAGGCCGAATCGTTTCGCTGTGTGCAATGGTTGTCTGAACCGATGCGTCGCGTGACGTAATCCCACCAAGCATCGGGCTGTATCCGCGAAGCGCTGGACGCGATTATCGCTGGAATACTTGATCGAAATCATGTCGATGACGGAATCCGATATTTCATCCGCGTTCGGACTAAGGATTTTCCGGTGGTTGCCGACAGTAAGGACGAGACCGTCGTAAAGCGATAAACCGTTTTTCGGCTACTGAGCGTGATTTTCGCGCCGCGCGGATCCCGCAGACGGATCCGCCTTTCGGAGCCTTGCATGCGCAACAACCAACCTGTTACCCAACAAGAATTCGAATTTCCCGATGACGTCACGCTGATGTCGACCACTGATGCCGACAGCATCATCACCTACGCGAACACGACGTTCGAATACGTGAGCGGCTTCTCGAACGACGAACTCGTCGGTCAGCCGCACAACGTCGTGCGGCACCCGGATATGCCGAAGGAGGCATTCGCCGACATGTGGGCGACGCTGAAAAACGGCGAACCGTGGACCGCGCTCGTGAAGAACCGCCGCAGGAACGGCGACCACTACTGGGTGCGCGCGAACGCGGTGCCGGTGATGCGCGACGGCGTGCCGCGCGGCTACCTGTCGGTGCGCACCAAGGCGCCGCGCGACGAGATCGCCGCGGCCGACGCGTTGTATCGCGCGTTTCGCGAAGGCAAGGCGGGCAATCGCCGGTTCCACAGGGGGCTGATCGTCCGGACCGGGTTGATGCGGATCCTGTCGCTGCCGCAGACGATGTCGGTGCGCGCACGCGTGCATTCGACGCTGTGCGTGCTGGCGTCGGCCGTCGTCGGCGCGGGCTGGGCATGCGGGTTGGCCGGCGGCGAGCTCGCGGCGTTTGCCGCCGCGACGGCCGGCGTGTCGGTGGCCGCTGGCCTGTGGCTCGATGCGCAGATCGTGCGTCCGCTGAAACGGCTGCACGACCAGGCGCTGAACGTCGCGACCGGCGAAAGCCGCCGCGGCGTGCGGATGAACCGCGTCGACGAGATCGGCATGACGCTGCGCACGATCAACCAGCTCGGGCTGATGTTCCGCTGGCTCGTCGACGACGTCAGCGAGCAGGTGCACAACGTGCAGCGCGCGAGCAACGAGATCGCGCAGGGCAACAACGACCTGAGCGCGCGTACCGAGCAGGCGGCGTCGAGCGTGCAGGAAACCGCCGCGTCGATGGCCGAGATGACGGCCACCGTCGACAGCAATGCCGAGACCGCGCTGCAGGCGAACCAGCTCGCCGTGTCCGCGAGCGAAGCGGCCGAGCGAGGCGGGCAGGCGGTGAGCGAGGTCGTGACGACGATGCACGACATCACGGCGAGTTCGCGCAAGATTTCCGACATCATCGGCGTGATCGACGGCATCGCGTTCCAGACCAACATTCTCGCGCTGAACGCGGCGGTCGAGGCGGCGCGCGCGGGCGAACAGGGGCGCGGCTTCGCGGTGGTCGCGGGCGAAGTGCGGGCGCTCGCGCAGCGCAGCGCGAACGCGGCAAAGGAGATCAAGACGCTGATCGGCGCGAGCGTCGAGCGGGTCGAGTCGGGCGCGCGGCGGGTCGACGATGCGGGCAGGACGATGGAGGACATCGTCACGCAGGTGAAGCGTGTGTCGGACCTGATCGCGGAGATCAGTTCGTCGACGGCCGAGCAGAGCACGGGCGTCGCGCAGGTCGACCAGGCGGTCGTGCATCTGGACAACATCACGCAGCAGAACGCGGCGCTGGTCGAGCAGAGCGCGGCGGCGTCGGAAAGCCTGAAGCAGCAGGCGACGCGGCTCGTCGATGCGGTGAACGTGTTTCGATAATCGGCGGGGGGCGGCCGCCTGCGCGTTTCGTCGCGGCGAGCTGGTTAAATCCCGGCGTTCCGATTCGATTCGAATATATAGAACGAGAAGAATTCTCATCTTCGAGCCCGGATTTATTCGCTGATCCGGGCGGAGGATATGTTTACATTAATCAGGCAATTCGCGGCCAAGTATTTGATAAGACGGTTTTTTTGATTCACCTGTAAACAAAATTTTCGGCTGAATCAAGATGATGCGAAATTAATGCATATTTACCCGTGGTCGGCATAATGTTTTCGTCAGATTTGCCGAAAGCGCAGGAGTGTGATCGAACGCATGCGGGACGACCGCGATGCGTACGGTTTCGATCCAATCCACAAGCGGACGCAAGATCCGCAACCGGGAACTCCACACCATGCGCAATAACCAGCCTGTCACGCAACGCGAATTCGAATTCCCCGATGACGCGACGCTGATGTCGACCACCGACGCGGACAGTTACATCAAATACGCGAATGCCGCGTTCATCCAGGTCAGCGGATTTTCCCCCGAGGAGATCGAAGGCCAGCCGCACAACGTCGTGCGGCACCCGGATATGCCGAAGGAGGCGTTCGCCGACATGTGGGCGACGCTGAAGAACGGCGAACCGTGGACCGCGCTTGTTAAGAATCGCCGCAAGAACGGCGATCACTACTGGGTCCGTTCGAATACGGTGCCGGTGATGCGCAACGGGCAGCCGACCGGCTACATGTCGGTGCGCACGAAGGCGTCGCGTGACGAGATCGCCGCGGCCGACGCGCTGTATCGCGCGTTCCGCGAAGGCAAGGCGGGCAATCGCCGGTTCCACAAGGGGCTGATCGTCCGGACCGGCTTGATGCGCGTCGCGTCGCTGTTCCAGACGATGTCGGTGCGCGCGCGTCTGCATTCGACGCTGTGCGTGCTGGCGCCGGCCGTCGTCGGCGCGGGCTGGGCATGCGGGCTGGCCGGCGGCGGGCTCGCGGCGTTTGCCGCCGCGACGGCCGGCGTGTCGGTGGCCGCTGGCCTGTGGCTCGATGCGCAGATCGCGCGTCCACTGATGCAACTGCGCGACCAGGCGTTGCGCGTCGCGTCCGGCGAGAGCCGTACCGGCGTGGCGATGAACCGCGTCGACGAGATCGGCATGACGCTGCGCACGATCAATCAGCTCGGGCTGATGTTCCGCTGGCTCGTCGACGACGTCAGCGAGCAGGTGCACAACGTGCAGCGCGCGAGCAACGAGATCGCGCAGGGCAACAACGACCTGAGCGCACGCACCGAGCAGGCGTCGACCAGCGTGCAGCAGACGGCCGCGTCGATGGCCGAGATGACGGCCACGGTGTCGAGCAATGCGGAGACGGCGCTGCAGGCCAACCAGTTGTCGGTTTCCGCGAGCGAGGCGGCCGAGCGAGGTGGGCAGGCGGTGAGCGAGGTCGTGACGACGATGAACGACATCACGGCCAGTTCACGCAAGATTTCCGACATCATCGGCGTGATCGACGGCATCGCGTTCCAGACCAACATCCTCGCGCTGAACGCGGCGGTCGAGGCGGCGCGCGCGGGCGATCAGGGGCGAGGCTTCGCGGTGGTCGCCGGCGAGGTGCGGGCGCTCGCGCAGCGCAGCGCGAACGCGGCAAAGGAGATCAAGACGCTGATCGGCGCGAGCGTCGAGCGGGTCGAGTCGGGCGCCCGGATCGTCGACGGCGCGGGCAGGACGATGGAGGACATCGTCACGCAGGTGAAGCGTGTGTCGGACCTGATCGCGGAGATCAGCTCGTCGACGGCCGAGCAGAGCACGGGCGTCGCGCAGGTCGATCAGGCGGTCGTGCATCTGGACAACATCACGCAGCAGAACGCGGCGCTGGTCGAGCAGAGCGCGGCGGCGTCGGAAAGCCTGAAGCAGCAGGCGACGCGACTCGTCGATGCGGTGAACGTGTTTCGTTGAAGGCGGCGGAGGGAGGTGACGCGGGCGCGGCGGAGAGGGGCACCGGCCCGCGTCGTGACCGCCCGGCTCCGGCCGGGCGGTCAGGGCCGGTCACGGACGCGACCGGCCCCGAACCGTCAGACGGCGAGACAGAGGTACTTGATCACGACGTAATCGTCGATGCCGTAGTGCGAGCCTTCGCGGCCGAGGCCGGACTGCTTGACGCCGCCGAACGGCGCGACTTCATTCGAGATCAGGCCCGTGTTGACGCCGACCATCCCGTATTCGAGCGCCTCGGCGACCTTCCACACGCGGCCGATGTCGCGGCTGTAGAAATACGCGGCGAGACCGAACTCGGTGTCGTTCGCGAGGCGGATCACCTCGTCGTCGCTGCCGAACTTGAACAGCGGCGCGAGCGGCCCGAACGTCTCTTCCTTCGCGACCTTCATCGCCGGCGTGACGCCCGTCAGCACGGTCGGCTCGAAGAAGCCGTGGCCGAGCGCGTGGCGCTTGCCGCCCGTCACGACGGTCGCGCCCTTCGCGAGCGCGTCCTCGATGTGCGCCTCGACCTTCAGCACGGCCGCTTCGTTGATCAGCGGGCCTTGCGTGACGCCCGGCTCCGTGCCGCGACCGACCTTCAGCTGGCCGACCGCCGCCGCGAGCTTCTGCGCGAACTGGTCGTACACGGCTTCATGCACGTAGAAGCGGTTCGTGCACACGCACGTCTGGCCGCTGTTGCGGTACTTCGACGCGATCGCGCCCTGCACGGCCGCGTCGAGATCGGCATCGTCGAACACGATGAACGGTGCGTTGCCGCCGAGCTCCAGCGACACCTTCTTGACCGTCGCCGCGCATTGCGACATCAGCAGGCGGCCGACCGGCGTCGAGCCGGTAAACGACAGCTTGCGCACGATCGGGTTCGACGTCAGTTCGCCGCCGATCGCCTTCGGGTCGCCCGTGACGACGCTGAACACGCCGGCCGGCACGCCCGCGCGCTCGGCCAGCACGGCCATCGCGAGCGCCGAGAACGGCGTGGCTTCCGCCGGCTTCACGACGATCGGGCAGCCTGCCGCGAGCGCCGGGCCGACCTTGCGGGTGATCATTGCCGCCGGGAAGTTCCACGGCGTGATCGCCGCGCACACGCCGATTGCTTCCTTCGTCACGACGATGCGCTTGTCGCTCGCCGGCGTCGGGATCGTGTCGCCGTACACGCGCTTGCCTTCCTCCGCGAACCACTCGAGGAACGATGCCGCGTAGCCGATCTCGCCTTTCGCTTCGGCCAGCGACTTGCCCTGCTCGGTGGTCAGGATCAGCGCGAGGTCGTCGGCGTTTTCCATCATCAGGTCGTGCCACTTGCGCAGGATCGCCGCGCGTTCCTTCGCGGTCTTCTTGCGCCATGCCGGCCATGCGGCGTTCGCTGCTTCGATCGCGTGGCGCGTCTCGGCCGCGCCCATCGCCGGCACGGTGCCGAGCAGGCCGCCGGTTGCCGGGTTGCGGACCTCGAACGACTCGCCGTTCGCCGCGCCTTGCCATTCGCCGTTGACGTACGCCTGCTGACGGAACAGCGACGGGTCTTTCAGTGCCAGGGTTTCCTGAACAGTGCTCATATGCTTCGCCTGCTTTGAAAAGGACGGATAAGGACGGATGAAAATGACCGCCGCCGTCTTCACGACGGCGGCGGCACGTTCAGTTGAAGCGGACGGGCACTCAGGCCGGCACGCCGACCGTTTCCTTCAGCACTTCCTCGAGGATCACGAGCGCTTCGTCGAACACGGCCTGCGGGATCGTCAGCGGGAACAGGAAGCGCACGACGTTCGAGTACACGCCGCACACGAGCAGCAGCAGCCCGCGCTCGAGCGCACGCGCCTGCACGCGCTTCGTGAATTCCGCGTCCGGCTCGCCCGAACCCGGCTTCAGGAACTCGACCGCGATCATCGCGCCCGGGCCGCGCACGTCGGCGATCTGCGGCACGTCGGCCTGCAGCGAATTCAGCTTCGCCTTCAGCACGTCGCCGAGCTGCGTCGCGCGTTCGCACAGCTTCTCTTCGTCGATGATCTCGAGCACCGCGTGCGCCGAAGCGACGGCCAGCGGGTTGCCCGCGTACGTGCCGCCGAGGCCGCCGGGGGCTGCCGCGTCCATCACGTCGGCACGGCCGACGACGCCCGACAGCGGCATGCCGCCCGCGAGGCTCTTCGCCATCGTGATCAGGTCGGCCAGCACGTCGTAGTGCTGCATCGCGAACAGCTTGCCGGTACGCGCGAAGCCCGTCTGGACTTCGTCGGCGATCAGCAGGATGCCGTGCTCGTTACAGATCTTGCGCAGCGCGCGCACGAACTCGGCCGGCGCCGGGTTGAAGCCGCCTTCGCCCTGGACCGGTTCGAAGATGATCGCGGCGACGCGCTTCGGATCGATGTCGGCCTTGAACAGCATCTCGATCGCCTTGATCGAGTCGGCCGTCGTCACGCCGTGCAGCGCGTTCGGGTACGGTGCGTGGAACACGTCGCCCGGGAACGGACCGAAGTTCAGCTTGTACGGGGCGACCTTGCCGGTCAGCGCCATGCCCATCATCGTGCGGCCGTGGAAGCCGCCCGAGAACGCGATGACGCCCGGACGGCCGGTCGCCGCGCGCGCGATCTTGATCGCGTTTTCGACGGCTTCGGCGCCGGTCGTGAAGAACGCGGTCTTCTTCGGGAAGTCGCCCGGTGCGCGCGCGTTGATCTTTTCGGCCAGCTCGACGTACGACGCGTACGGGACGATCTGGTAAGCGGTGTGCGTGAAGCTGTTCAGCTGATCCGCGATCGCCTTGACGATCTTCGGGTGGCGGTGGCCCGTGTTCAGCACCGCGATGCCGGCGGCGAAATCGATGAAGCGGCGGCCTTCGACATCCCACAGCTCCGCGTTTTCGGCGCGGGCTGCGTAGAAATCGCACATCACGCCGACGCCGCGCGGGGTGGCGGCGTTCTTGCGGGCCTGCAGGTCGGCATTCTTCACGGTCATCTCCTTGATGTTCTGTCCGGTGGGATAAAAAACGGCCGCGTTGGCAGCCCATGGAGGCGACTATAATCACATTTGGCTCTGGCAATCAGAGCCATTTCAATAAATATTCAGGAGCCAATCATGCGCGCAAGCGTGTTGTCGGACTGGCTGGCGCAGCGCCTCGTGCGCGGCGGCGAACAGCCGATCTACCGGCAGCTGCACCGGCTGCTGCAGCAGGCGATCCTGTCGCGCGAACTGCCGGCCGGCACGCGCGTGCCGTCGTCGCGGCTGCTCGCGGCCGAGCTGGGGATCGCCCGCAACACGGTTACGCAGGTTTACGAACAGCTTGCGCTCGAAGGCTATGTGAACTCGGCGACGGGGCGCGGCACCTTCGTCGCCGACAGCGCGCCGGACGAGATCGTCGGCGCGCCGGCTGACGCGGGTGCCGGGCCGGCGGTGGCGCCTTCTTCCGCGCGCCGGCTGTCCTCGCGCGGCACGCGGCTCGTCGAAGGCGCGGGCGTGTCGAAGCGCCAGGGCGGCGCGTTCATGCCGGGCGTGCCCGATGTGTCGCGCTTTCCGGCGCGCGTGTGGACGCGGCTGCACAACAAGTATTGGCGGCGCCTACGCCCGGACCTGCTGACCTACGCGCCGGGCGGCGGGCTCGCGCTGTTGCGCGAGGCGCTGGCCGACTACCTGCGCACGTCGCGCTCGGTGCGCTGCACGCCCGAGCAGATCGTGATCACGACCGGGATCCACCAGTCGATCGACCTCGCGGTGCGGCTGCTGACCGATCCGGGCGATGCGATCTGGACCGAGGATCCGTGCTACTGGGGCGTGCGCAGCGTGCTGAACGTGTCGGGGCTCACCACGCGGCCGATTCCGGTCGACGAAGAAGGGATCGCGCCGTCGGCCGCCGATCTCGCCGAGCCGCCGAAGCTGATGCTCGTCACGCCGTCGCACCAGTATCCGCTCGGGATGGTGATGAGCCTCGCGCGGCGCCGGATGCTGCTCGAATACGCGCGCCAGCACGGCTGCTGGATCATCGAGGACGACTACGACAGCGAATTCCGTTACGGCAGCCGCCCGCTCGCGTCGCTGCAGGGGCTCGATACGGCCGGGCAGGTGATCTACGTCGGCAGCTTCGGCAAGACGCTGTTCCCGGGGCTGCGGGTCGGGTATCTCGTCGCGCCGGAGCCGCTCGCGGAGAGCTTCGCGACCGCGAGCGCCGAGCTGTATCGCGAAGGTCAGCTGCTGCAGCAGGCGGTGCTCGCGGAGTTCATCGCGGAAGGGCACTTCGTGTCGCATATCCGCAAGATGCGCACGCTGTACGGGCAGCGCCGCGAGGTGCTGCTCGACGCGGTCGCGCGCCGCTACGGCGACACGCTTCAGGCGCTCGGCAGCGACGCGGGACTGCATCTCGTCACGCGGCTGCCGGACGGTGTCGACGATCGCGCGGTCGCGCAGGCCGCGCTCGAACGCAACATCGTCGTGCGGCCGTTGTCCGGTTATTACGCGCAGCGCGAACGTGCGGCATCGGGCTTGCTGCTCGGTTATGCGTGCGTGCCGGAGGACGAGATCGCGACGGCGTTCGCGACGCTGGCCGAGGCGATCGACGAGCGGGCGTTCGACCAGGTCGTCGCGACGGTCTGACGAGAACGGGACGGCGGCATGCGCGTGTTGCGGGGCGGGGCGTCGGCAGATTGGCCAATGAGTGTCTCCGCCGTACCGGCCCGTCGTTTCCGCACGTCAAAGCCGAATCAACGCCGCGCCCGCGACCACCAGCACGCACGCGGCGAGCCGCTGCGCGCCTGGCCGCTCGCGCATCACGAACCAGCCGATCGCGACCGCGAAGATCGAGCTCGTCTCGCGCAGCGCCGACACCGTCGCGACCGGCAGGTGCCGGTACGCGAGGATCACGATCGCATACGCGGCGAGCGAGATCGTGCCGGCGATCGCGCCCTGCGTGAGCGCGGTGCGCGAGCCGAGCACCGCGCGCGGGCCGCCGCGCAGCACGCAGACGAGCACGAGCTGCGGCACGCTCCACAGCAGGTACACCCATGCGATGTAGCCGAGCGCGCTGCCGGACACGCGCGAGCCGATCCCGTCGCAGATCGAATACGCGGCGATGAACACGCCCGTGAGCAGCGCGTACGGCACGCCTTCGCCGGAGAACCGGAAGCCGCGCCGCAGCGCGAGCGACATGATGCCGAACGACACGAGCGAGATGCCCGCGAAGCCGAACGGCGTCGGCCGCTCGTGCAGCATCGTGAGCGCCAGCACCGACACGAGCAGCGGCGAGATCCCGCGCGCGATCGGATAGATTTGCCCGAACTCGCCGTTGCGGTACGCACGCGCCAGCGTGAAGCAGTACGCGACCTCGAGCACCGCCGACGCCGCGACATACGGCCAGGCGGCGGGCGCCGGCGCGGGCAGCAGCACGGCGCCTGCGATGCCGAACGCGAGATACGGCAGCGACATCGTGCCGAGCTGGACGAGCCGGTCTTCGCTGACGTGGAGGAAGGCATTCCAGATCGCGTGCAGCAACGCGGAGCACAGCACGAGGCCGATGAACAGGTGATCCATGAACGAAGGTGCGGACGGGAGGGGGAGCGGCAAGCGCCGTCAATTATGTGGGTATCCGGCGCGCTCGCGCGGAATTGTCGATAATGGAGCGTTGTTATTCACCGGATGCCGACGATGACCGAAGCCACCCTCACCCCGCCCGCTGTTCCGCGCCTCACGAGCCTGTCCCACGGCGGCGGCTGCGGCTGCAAGATCGCGCCGGGCGTGCTGTCCGAACTGCTGAAGCGGGCCACGCCGCCAGCGCTGTTCCCGGACCTGCTGGTCGGCACCGAGACCTCCGACGACGCAGCCGTCTACCGGCTGAACGACGAACAGGCGATCGTCGCGACCACGGACTTCTTCATGCCGATCGTCGACGACCCGTTCGACTTCGGCCGCATCGCGGCCACCAACGCGCTGTCCGACGTCTACGCGATGGGCGGCAAGCCGATTCTCGCGCTCGCGCTGGTCGGGATGCCGATCAACGTGCTGCCGCACGAGACGATCGCAGCCGTGCTGCGCGGCGGCGAATCGGTGTGCGCGGATGCCGGTATTCCGGTCGCGGGCGGCCACTCGATCGATTCGGTCGAGCCGATCTACGGGCTCGCGGCGATCGGTGTCGTGCATCCGTCGCGCGTGAAGCGCAACGCGGCCGCGCGCGCGGGCGACGTGCTCGTGCTCGGCAAGCCGCTCGGCGTCGGCGTGCTGTCGGCCGCGCTGAAGAAGAACCAGCTCGACGACGCGGGCTACGCCCAGATGGTTGCGACGACCACCAAGCTGAACCGGCCGGGCGCCGAACTCGCCGCGCTGCCGGGCGTGCATGCGCTGACCGACGTCACGGGCTTCGGGCTGCTCGGCCACACACTCGAACTGGCGCGCGGCGCGCACCTCACCGCGCGCGTGCATTACGCGTCGCTGCCGTGGCTGGCGGGCGTCGAGGCGTTCGTCGCCGACGGCGTGTTCACCGGCGCATCGGGCCGCAACTGGGCCGCGTATGGCGCCGACGTGCGGCTCGCCGACGGGCTGCCGCCGGTCGCGCAGGCGCTGCTGACCGACCCGCAGACGTCCGGCGGCCTGCTGGTCGCGTGCGCGCCGGACGCGGTCGACGACGTGCTCGCGTGCTTCCGCGCCGACGGTTTCGACCGCGCGGCGGTGATCGGCGAGATGGTGGACGGCCCCGCGCGCGTCGACGTCGCCTGACGCGTTTCCTCACTGCGGATCGCTTTCGGTCGCTAGAATCGAGACCTTCCCTCGAAGGCATCGACGACCGATGAACGATTTCCTGTTCGGGCTGACGATCGCGCTGTCGGTCGGGCCTGTCGCGCTGATGATCGCGAACCACGGGATGCGCGCCGGCATCGCGAGCGGCGTTCGCGCGGCGGTCGGCGTGGCGTCGGCCGACGGCTGCTATGCGCTCGTCGCGTTCACGATCGGGGCGTTGCTCGCGAGCACGCTCGCGTCGTACCTGCTGCTGTTTCGCGTCGTCGGCGCGCTCGTGTTGCTCGCAATGGGCGCACGCATGCTGTGGCAGGCGTTGAAGGATCGGCGCCGCACGCTGGATGGCGCCACCCCGCCGCCGGGCACGCGCCCGTTCACGTCGATGTTCCTCGTCACGCTCGCGAATCCGCTGACCATCCTGCTGTTCTATGGCTATGCCACTGCCGCGGCCGGCGCGCATCGGCACTGGCTGCTCGGCGCCATGTGCGTGTTTGCCGGCAGTCTCGTCGGACAACTCGTGTTCGCGTTCGGCGGCAGCGCGATCGGGCGCATCGTGAAGTCGCCGCGATGGCTCGTGGCGAGCCATGTACTGGCGGCGCTGGTCGTGCTCGGTTATGGCGTCGCGGGGATGCTACGCGTTTATCTTTAGCGAATCGGGTGCCGTCGTCCGTCACGATCGGTAGCGGCAATGTCTCGTCGCTCAATCGAATGGCATTCCTGATTTTTTGTCGGATATCGTTCGAACCACGCGCTCAAGAACCGCGTGACCAAACACCGCAGCCCGTTTCGTAGCCGGGTTCCTCCTCGCGCACGCGCGTTCTATACTCCCTCGCGCAGTCTCCGAGAGCCGTTCTCACCCAACATCCCCGAAACAAGGAACGCCGATGCTGACTCGCTCCATCCTTTCCGCCGCTGCATTCTCGCTTGCCGCCTGTGCGACCGCGCCGTCGATCGCGCAGGACAACCAGGGCAACGACGCGGGCAACGCTGCATTCGCCGAGACCGGTGCACAGGGCCGCCCGGTCAAGGTCATGATCATCACGATGTTCGGTCCGGAAGGCCAGGCATGGCTCGACCGGCTCGGCCCGTGGCGCGACATCACCGTGCCCGGCCTGTCGCCCGACTATCCGGCCGTTCACTGCAACAAGCAGGACGTGTGCGTGGTGACGACCGGCATGGGCTATGCGAACGCCTCCGCGACGATCATGGCGCTCACGTTCTCGCAGCGCTTCGACCTGCGCCGCACGTACTTCCTCGTGTCGGGCATCGCGGGCGTCGACCCCGTGCAAGGCACGGTCGGTTCCGCCGCATGGTCGAAATATCTGGTCGACTTCAGCCTGCAGTGGGAACTCGATGCGCGCGAGATTCCGGCCGGCTGGAACACCGGCTTTCTCGGCATCAATACCAAGAGCCCGAACGACAAGCCGCCGCTCGACTATCGCACCGAAGTATTCCAGCTCAACCCGCAGCTGACGGACGCCGCCTATGCGCTGTCGCGCAACGTCGTGCTTGCCGACAGCGCGCAGGCCCAGGCCGCGCGCGCGAAGTTCACGTATGCGCCGGCGAACCGGCCGCCGACGGTGATCCAGTGCGACACCTCATCGGGCAATACGTGGTTCTCGGGCACGCTGATCGGCGAGCGCGCGCGTCAGTGGACGAAGATCCTCACCGACGGCAAGGGCACCTACTGCATGACCGCGCAGGAAGACAACGCGACGTACGAAGCGCTCAAGCGCGCGGCGAGCGTGAAGCGGGTCGACCTGTCGCGCGTCGCGGTGCTGCGCACAGGCTCCGATTTCGACCGGCCGTATGCGGGGCAGACGAGCGCGGACAACCTGCTGAACTACGCGGACCAGGGCGGCTTCGCGCCGGCGACCGAAAACCTGTATCGCGCCGGCAACCCGCTCGTGCAGGACATCGTTACGCACTGGGGCGAATGGCGCGACGGTGTGCCGCGCCGTTGACGGCCGGACGCTGTCGACGGGACGTCGGCGCGACGGTCAATGCGATTGCGGCGTGGAACGGAACGGCGTCCACACCGGCGTGGTGTCGTCCCAATGATCGAGCGGCGAAGGAAGTTGATCGTTCATCACAGACTCCTGCAACTAACTGACTAATCGAGTGTTCGACGGCGGTATCGCGACGCCGCGCGGCGGCTCATCCGCTGCGCGGCGTTGCACGTTGACCGACGTTTAGCGGCCCCCGCCTGCGAGCTGGTTGCTTTCCGGCATCGGGCGATACGGGCCTTCCGCGAGTTCAAGCCCTTGCGGATACGAATTCGCCTTGCGCAGCCAGGCCAGCGTGCCGTCGCGGCGAGCCTGCACGACTTCGGCGCTGACTTCTGCGCGCGTGCGCGGGCCGTTGTCGTGCTGCGTGTACCACGACGTGTTGCCGTAGTCGCCGGCGTGCGGGGTGTTCGTATCGGCGAAGGCCGGTGCGGACACGGCGAGTGCGAGGGCAACGGCGGAGAGAAGATGGCGGCGGTTCATGACGTAACTCCTGTGTTGGTCGGAGTTGGCGCCTGAGCGCTCGCTCCGGCCCCGTCAAACGGGGCTGTTCGATGCGCATCGAGGTGCGCGACAGGGTTTACTCTAGGTATCTGTTCGGACGCGATAAATGCGGCAGACGCGAATTGATTTGTCGTGTTCGAGGAACAATCGTGATTCGCAATGTCGTCAGGGCGATGCCGAAATCGCCCGAAGCCGCCTGCAGCGGGCCTCGCGGCGGTATGCCGCCGCTCGCGCGATGACGTGCGCGGACGATTGCCGCACGCGGCGCAAAGGTGTGATGCGGATTCGGAAAAGGCGAGGTGCGCGGCGAGGAAGGTGGCACGAAGGTGACGCCGAAGCGGCACGAAGGCGGGACGGCGCGCGGGCCGGACAGCCCGCGCGCCGCGGTTCAGGCGATTACGCGACCCACTCGTTGATGACCGGCGTGTCGAGCGCCGGTGCACGCTCGGCTTCCTCGAACGTGCGTTTGCTGCACGTCGCGTCGAGGCTGCCCTTGCCGCTCAGCAGCGGGCAGCGGTCGAACACTTCGGCGATCCAGTCGACGAACACGCGCACCTTCGGCGACAGGTGCCGGCTGTGCGGATACACGACCGAGATCGGCATCGGCAGCGGTTTCAGGCCGGGCAGCACTTCCTTGAGCCGGCCGTCGCGTAGGTGCGGCAGCACCATGAACAACGGCGGCTGGATCAGGCCGAAGCCTTCGAGCCCGCAGGTCACGTATGCATCGGCGTCGTTGACCGACACGATCGAGTTCATCTTGACCTCGACTTCCTTGCCGTCCGTGAGGAAGGTCCAGTCGATCGTGCGGCCCGTGCGGCTCGAGAAGTAGTTGACGGCCCTGTGGTCGCTCAGGTCCTCGATCGCTTGCGGCTCGCCGTGCTTCTCGAGATACGCGGGCGACGCCACCGACACGCATTCGAACAGGCCGACGCGGCGCGCGACGAGCGACGAGTCCTGCAGCGCACCGACGCGGATCACGCAGTCGACGCCTTCCTGCAGCAGGTCGACTGGCCGGTCGGACAGGCCGAGCTGCAGGTCGATGTCCGGATAGCGCGTGTGGAATTCGCACAACGACGGGATCACGAGCAGCCGCCCGATCGAGCCCGGCATGTCGATACGCAACTTTCCGTGCGGCTTCCGGTTGTTGTTCTGGAAGCTTGCTTCGGTTTCCTCGACGTCGGCGAGGATCCGCACGCAGCGTTCGTAGTATGCGGCGCCGTCAGGCGTCAGCGACAGCCGGCGCGTGGTCCGGTGCATCAGGCGCACGCCGAGGAATGCTTCGAGATTCTGGATGATCGTCGTGACGGACGCCCGCGGCAGGCTGAGCGTTTCTGCTGCCTTGGTGAAGCTGCTCGTATCGACGACGCGCGTAAACACCTGCATGGCCTGAAGCCGGTCCATCACAACCTCCGCAATCTAATTTGCCGCCGGAACAACAAGGCTGCGCCGCTTTGTAGGCGGAGCAGCCTGGGATTGTTCGGGGGTGTTGAATTGTGTTGCCGGATTATAGGCATTTATCCCGATGTCTGCCGGACCCAGAATTCGTTCCATCTCGAAATGGATGCTGCATCGTCATGGACGCTTCTGAATTCAGCAAATTCCTGAAAGCCGCATTGCCTGCCGAAGCCAGAGCCGGCGCGGCATTGACGGTCGCTGAGGTGGAAATCCCCGGCTACGCGCAGGACATCGTTCTGCGCCTCTACCGCCGCCCGGACAAGACCGGGCTGCCAGTAGTGCTTTATTTCCACGGCGGCGGTTTCGTGCGCGGCACGCTCGACGACGCCGACTTCGCCGCGCGCTTTTTAGCAGAACGCTTACCAGCTCTCGTAGTGTCGGTCGATTATTCGCTCGCGCCGGCCTTTCCTTTTCCGGCCGCGCCGGAGGATGCGTATCGCGCCGCCGTATGGGCCGCGACGCGCGCCCGTGCGTTCGGCGGCAATCCGAAGAAGATCGGCGTCGCGGGGCACGACGCGGGCGGCCAGCTCGCGAACTGTCTCGCGTTCATCGCGCGCGATCGCGGTGAAGTGTCGATCGCCGCGCAGGCGCTGTTCGGGCCGATGCTCGACCCGAGCATGACGCGCATCGGCGACGCCGAACGCCTTTCGTCGGACATCACCGCGCGCGAATGCGCGGCCTGTTATCGCGCCTATCTGCCGCAGGCGGCGCAGCGCATGCACCCGTACGCGGCACCGCTCGAATCGGTGCGCCTTGCGGGCCTGCCGCCCACGCTCGTCGTCACCGCGCAGAACGACGTGCTGCACGTCGAAGCGGAGAAATATGCGGGCTGCCTGATTTCATCGGGCGTGCTCACGCAGGTGATCCGCTACCCGGACGTCACGCACGCGGCGCTCGCGATGCACGAAGCCGCGCTCGAGGAAGCAGTGCGCTTCTTCCAGTGCCGCTTCCAGGCGCGCCAGCCGAATCGTTCCGAATAACCACACCAATCCACGCTTATTGGAGATCCACATGGCCATCCTACGCACCTCCCGTTCCCGAATCGCGACAGCGGCGATCGTGACGCTCGCCGTCGTCGGCCTCGGCACGTTCGGCGCGATGCGCGTGAACGCGAACGCACCCGAGAAAGCGGCGGCGCCGCTGCCGGAAGTCGACGTCGCGACCGTCGTGCCGCAGACCGTCACTGATTGGCAAAGCTATTCGGGCCGCCTCGAGGCGGTCGAGAAAGTCGACGTGCGCCCGCAGGTGTCGGGCACGATCGTCGCGGTGAACTTCAAGGACGGCGCGCTCGTGAAGAAGGGCGACGTGCTGTTCGTGATCGACCCGCGCCCGTATCAGGCCGAAACCGACCGCGCGGCCGCGCAGCTCGCCGCCGCGCAGGCCCGCAACGGCTACGCGCAGAGCGACTGGCAGCGCGCGCAGCGGCTGATCGGCGACAACGCGATCGCGAAGCGCGACTACGACGAGAAGCAGAACGCTGCGCGCGAGGCGAGTGCGAACCTGAAGGCCGCCGAAGCCGCGCTGGAAACGGCGCGCATCAACCTTGGCTATACGCGCATCACCGCACCTGTGTCGGGCCGCGTGTCGCGCGCGGAAATCACGCTCGGCAACGTCGTGTCGGCCGGTGCATCGGCCGCGCCGCTGACGACGCTGGTGTCGGTGTCGCCGATCTACGCATCGTTCGACGCGGACGAGCAGACCTACCTGCAATACATCAACGGCGCGCGTAACGGCCGCAAGGTGCCGGTCGAGCTCGGCCTCGCGAATGAAACCGGCTACTCGCGCAGCGGCGAGATCGACTCGGTCGACAACCGGCTCGACACGTCGTCCGGCACGATCCGCGTGCGCGCGCGTTTCGACAACGCGGACGGCGCGCTCGTCCCGGGCCTCTACGCACGCGTGAAGGTGGGCGGCAGCGCGCCGCACCAGGCACTGCTCGTCGACGACGCGGCGATCAACACCGACCAGGACAAGAAGTTCGTGTTCGTCGTCGACCAGCAGGGCCGCGTGTCGTATCGCGAAGTGCAGCAGGGCCTGCAGCACGGCAACCGGCGCGTGATCGTGAGCGGCCTGTCCGCCGGCGACCGCGTGATCGTGAACGGTACGCAGCGCGTGCGGCCGGGCGAGCAGGTGAAACCGCACATGGTCCCGATGACGGGCGGCGATGCACCGTCCGCGCCGCTCGCGGATAACGCGAAGCCGGCCGCACCGGCGAAGGCGGAATCGTAAGCGGCCCGCCGCTACGGTTTCCGCGTTCAACCAGACAGAGCCACACATGAACATTTCCAAATTCTTTATCGACCGGCCGATCTTTGCAGGAGTCCTATCGGTGATCATCCTGCTCGGCGGGGTGATCGCGATGTTCCTGCTGCCGATTTCGGAATATCCGGAAGTCGTGCCGCCTTCCGTGATCGTGAAGGCGCAGTACCCCGGCGCCAACCCGAAAGTGATCGCCGAGACGGTCGCGTCGCCGCTCGAGGAGCAGATCAACGGCGTCGAGGACATGCTCTACATGCAGTCGCAGGCGAACAGCGACGGCAACATGACGATCACCGTCACGTTCAAGCTGGGCACCGATCCGGACAAGGCCACGCAGCTCGTGCAGAACCGCGTGAACCAGGCGCTGCCGCGCCTGCCGGAAGACGTGCAGCGGCTCGGCATCACGACGGTGAAGAGCTCGCCGACGCTGACGATGGTGGTCCACCTGATCTCGCCGGACAACCGCTACGACATGACCTACCTGCGCAACTACGCGCTGATCAACGTGAAGGATCGCCTGTCGCGGATCCAGGGCGTCGGTCAGGTGCAGCTGTGGGGCTCGGGCGACTACGCGATGCGCGTGTGGCTCGATCCGCAGAAGGTCGCGCAGCGCGGGCTGTCCGCCGAGGACGTCGTGCAGGCGATCCGCGAGCAGAACGTGCAGGTCGCGGCCGGCGTGATCGGCGCGTCGCCGTCGCTGCCCGGCACGCCGCTGCAGCTGTCGGTGAACGCGCGCGGCCGTCTGCAGACGGAAGACGAGTTCGGCGACATCGTCGTGAAGACGACGCCGGACGGCGGCGTCACGCACCTGCGCGATATTGCACGCATCGAACTGGATGCGTCCGAGTACGGGCTTCGCTCGCTGCTCGACAACAAGCCGGCCGTCGCGATGGCGATCAACCAGTCGCCGGGCGCGAACTCGCTGCAGATCTCCGACGAAGTGCGCAAGACGATGGCCGAGCTGAAGCAGGACATGCCGGCCGGCGTCGACTACAAGATCGTCTATGACCCGACGCAGTTCGTGCGCTCGTCGATCAAGGCCGTGGTGCACACGCTGCTCGAAGCGATCGCGCTGGTCGTGCTCGTCGTGATCGTGTTCCTGCAGACCTGGCGCGCATCGCTCATTCCGCTGATCGCGGTGCCGGTGTCGATCATCGGCACGTTCTCGCTGCTGCTCGGTTTCGGTTATTCGATCAACGCGCTGTCGCTGTTCGGGATGGTGCTCGCGATCGGTATCGTGGTCGACGATGCGATCGTGGTCGTCGAGAACGTCGAGCGCAACATCGAAAGCGGGATGAACGCGCGGCAGGCGACCTACAAGGCGATGCAGGAAGTGAGCGGGCCGATCATCGCGATCGCGCTGACGCTCGTCGCCGTGTTCGTGCCGCTCGCGTTCATGTCGGGCCTGACCGGCCAGTTCTACAAGCAGTTCGCGATGACGATCGCGATCTCGACGGTGATCTCGGCGTTCAACTCGCTGACGCTGTCGCCGGCGCTGTCCGCGATCCTGCTGAAGGGCCATGGCGACAAGGAGGACTGGCTCACGCGCGTGATGAACCGCGTGCTCGGCGGTTTCTTCAAGCGCTTCAACAAGGTGTTCCATCGCGGCGCGGAGAACTACGGCCGCGGCGTGCGCGGCGTGCTGTCGCGCAAGACGCTGATGCTCGGCGTGTACCTCGTGCTGGTGGGCGCGACCGTGCTCGTGTCGAAGATCGTGCCGGGCGGCTTCGTGCCCGCGCAGGACAAGGAATACCTGATCGCGTTCGCGCAGCTGCCGAACGGCGCGTCGCTCGATCGCACCGAGAAGGTGATCCGCGACATGGGCTCGATCGCGCTGAAGCAGCCGGGCGTCGAGAGCGCGGTCGCGTTCCCGGGGCTGTCGGTGAACGGCTTCACCAACAGTTCGAGCGCGGGCATCGTGTTCGTCACGCTCAAGCCGTTCTCGGAGCGGCACGGCAAGGCGCTGTCGGCCGGTGCGATCGCCGGTGCGCTGAACCAGCAGTACGGTGCGATCAAGGACTCGTTCGTCGCGGTGTTCCCGCCGCCGCCGGTGCTGGGCCTCGGTACGCTCGGCGGGTTCAAGATGCAGATCGAGGATCGCGGCGCGGTCGGCTACGCGAAGCTGTCGGATGCGACCAACGACTTCATCAAGCGCGCGCAGCAGGCGCCTGAACTCGGCCCGTTGTTCACGAGCTACCAGATCAACGTGCCGCAGCTCAACGTCGATCTCGACCGCGTGAAGGCGAAGCAGCTCGGCGTGCCGGTCACCGACGTGTTCAACACGATGCAGGTGTATCTCGGCTCGCTGTACGTGAACGACTTCAACCGCTTCGGGCGTGTGTACCAGGTGCGCGTGCAGGCCGATGCGCCGTTCCGCCAGCGCGCGGACGATATCCTGCAGTTGAAGACGCGTAACGACCGTGGCGAGATGGTGCCGCTGTCGTCGCTCGTCACGGTGACGCCGACGTTCGGCCCGGAAATGGTCGTGCGCTACAACGGCTACACGGCGGCCGACATCAACGGCGGCCCGGCGCCGGGCTTCTCGTCGGGTCAGGCGCAGGCCGCGATCGAGCGCATCGCGCATGAAACGCTGCCGCGTGGCGTGCGGTTCGAGTGGACCGACCTCACGTACCAGCAGATTCTTGCCGGCGATTCGGCGATGTATGTGTTCCCGATCAGCGTGCTGCTCGTGTTCCTCGTGCTCGCCGCACTGTATGAAAGCCTGACGCTGCCGCTCGCGGTGATCCTGATCGTGCCGATGAGCATTCTGTCGGCGCTGACGGGCGTGTGGCTCACGCAGGGCGACAACAACATCTTCACGCAGATCGGCTTGATGGTGCTGGTGGGGTTGTCGGCGAAGAACGCGATCCTGATCGTCGAATTCGCACGCGAACTGGAGCATGACGGCAGGACGCCGCTCGAGGCCGCGATCGAGGCCAGCCGGCTGCGGCTGCGCCCGATCCTGATGACGTCGATCGCGTTCATCATGGGCGTCGTGCCGCTCGTCATGTCGACGGGCGCGGGCTCCGAGATGCGGCATGCGATGGGTGTCGCGGTGTTCTTCGGGATGCTCGGCGTGACGCTGTTCGGGCTGATGCTGACGCCGGTGTTCTACGTCGTGCTGCGCACGCTCGCGGGCGGCAAGATCCACGTCGCGGGCAAGGACTCGGCCGGTTACGGCGTGACGGCCCCGGGCGTGCCGGCATCGGATGCTTGAGGAAAACAAGATGGACAACATGCACAACACGAATGGCCTGATGCGCTTCGCGAAGGTGGCGGCCGCGAGCACCCTGCTCGCGACGCTGCTCGCCGCGTGCGCGGTGGGGCCCGACTACAAGCGCCCGGACGTGTCGACGCCCGCGGCGTTCAAGGAAGCGCCGACGCTCGCGGCCGGCGAACAGGCCGGCACGTGGAAGACCGCCGAACCGGCGGACGGCGAGCATCGCGGCGAATGGTGGAAGGTGTTCGGCGATCCGGTGCTCGACTCGCTCGAGTCGCAGGCGCTCGCCGCGAACCAGAACCTGAAGGCCGCGGCGGCGCGAGTCGAGGAAGCGCGCGCGGCGACCCGCACCGCGCGCTCGCAGTGGTTCCCGCAGGTCGGCGCCGGGTTCGGGCCGACGCGGGAAGGGCTGTCGTCGGCGTCGCAGTTCCAGCCGCAGGGCACGGGCCCGGCCAACGCGACGCTGTGGCGCGCGCAGGGCACGGTGTCGTACGAGGCCGACCTGTTCGGCCGCGTGAGCCGCAACGTCGAGGCGTCGCGTGCCGACCAGGCGCAGAGCGAAGCGCTGTTCCGTTCGGTGCAGCTCGCGCTGCAGGCGGACGTCGCGCAGAACTACTTCGAACTGCGCCAGCTCGACGCGGATCAGGACCTGTACCGCCGCACGGTCGAACTGCGCGACCAGGCGTTGAAGCTCGTGCAGCGCCGCTTCAACGAAGGCGACATCAGCGAGCTCGACGTGTCGCGCGCGAAGAACGAACTGGCGAGCGCGCAGGCCGATGCGGTCGGCGTCGCGCGCCGGCGCGCGGCGTCCGAGCATGCGCTTGCGATCCTGCTCGGCAAGGCGCCTGCGGACTTCGCGTTCAAGGAGACGCCGATCGTGCCGGTCGCGGTGAAGGTCCCCGCGGGCCTGCCGTCCGCGCTGCTCGAACGCCGCCCGGACGTGTCGGCTGCGGAACGCGCGATGGCGGCCGCGAACGCGCGGATCGGCCTCGCGAAATCGGCGTATTTCCCGAAGCTCGATATCACGGGCGCGTTCGGCTATGAAGCGTCGACGCTCGGCAACCTGTTCCTGTGGTCGAGCCGCACGTTCCTGCTCGGGCCGTTCGCCGGCACCGCGCTGACGCTGCCGCTGTTCGACGGCGGGCGCCGTGCGGCCGGCGTGCAGCAGGCGCGCGCGCAGTATGACGAGCAGGTCGCGAACTACCGGCAGCAGGTGCTCGTCGCGTTCCGCGAGGTCGAGGACAATCTCGCCGATCTGCGTCTGCTCGACGACCAGATTCGTGCGCAGGATGCGGCCGTCAATGCGTCGCGTCGTGCGGCGACACTGTCGCGTACGCAGTATCAGGAAGGCGAGGTCGCGTATCTCGACGTGATCGACAGCGAGCGGTCGGTGCTGCAGTCGCAATTGCAGGCGAACCAGCTGACCGGTGCGCAGGCCGTGTCGACCGTCAACCTGATCCGCGCGCTCGGCGGCGGGTGGGGCGCGGCGCCGACGGCGGTCGGCGATGCGGCGACGGCCAAGCAGGAAGTCGCCGTGCGTTGAGGCGTCGGTGCGCGTGGCGGTTCGCCATGCGTCACCGAAACCGGTGTTTGGTCGACGATCGAAAAAAACGATCCGTGGCGACGCGGATCGGTCGATCAACGGGGCAACGGCGATACGTTGACTGCAACTAACGGTCGAGCCGCCGCGCGTTGACCCTCGGCGCGGCGATGATTCGCCGCACCGTTCAGCTGCGACTGTCTTCAGCCCGCAACGCCCGCACCAGTTCGCTGGCCGCCTTGCCGAGCCCCGTGTGCTTCGGCCGGCGCAGGTACACGGGCAGCCGCAGCCCGTTGCGGATGTTCGCGAACACGAGCGGCGCCAGTTCGCCGTCGGCGACATACCGGCCGATCACCGAGTCGGGCAGGTTCGCCCAGCCGTGCCCAGCTTTCACGAGCGCGATCGCGGTGGCCATGTCCGTCACCTTCCACGTGCGGTTGCCGATCACGGGGCGCACGTCGGTGAGCGGACGTTCCGGGTCCGCGATCACGATCTGCCGGAACCCCGACAGCCGCTCGATCGCCCCGGGATGCGCGGCTTCGGCGATCGTCGGATGACCGGGCGCGGCGACGGCGATCAGCGTTTCGGTCCACAGCGCGTGGATCTGTTCCTGCGGATGAAGATCGAGCCCGCCGTACGCGACGCAGAGATCGACCGCGCCGCGATGCAATGCGTCGACGATCGCGTCCTGCGGCGCGGTGACGATGCTGATCGCGAGCGCCGGATATTTCGCGGCGACGGCGGTCAGTGCGCGCGCAACGGGCGCGCCGTCGAGCTCCGCCGCGAGGCCGAGCCGCAGCGTGTCCTCGACGCCTTCCGACAGATGCTGCGCATGCGCGCGCAATGCCTGCAACCGTTCGGCGATCGACCGCGCATCGGGCAGCAGCGCGGCCATCGCGGCCGTCGGCGTCGGCTCGCGCGTGCCGCGGTCGAACAGCACGAGGTCCAGCTCGGCCTCGAGGTTCGCGATCGCCATGCTGACCGCCGACGGTGTGCGGCCGAGCGCGCGCGCGGCCGCCGAGAACGAGCCCTTGTCGATGACCGTCAGCAGCATGTCGATATGGTCGCTGGTCAGCATCGGCGGCCTCCTGTCAGAAAAATTGAAAGGACCTGACTTTTGCGGGCGAAGTGCCCGCTGTAGTCTCGCCACCTCGTTCGACAGGAAGGTGGTGGGTCATGCAAGGATGGAAGAGACGCATAGTCTACGTCGTGATGTTCGAGGTGCTCGGCATCCTCGTCGCGTCGTCGGTGCTCGGCATGCTGAGCGGCGCGAGCGCGACGACGAGCGGCCTGCTCGGCGTGATGATCTCGACGACGGGCGTCATCGTCAATTTTCTGTACAACCTGGGATTCGAGGCGTGGGAGCGGCGGCGTGCGGAAACGACGCGCACCGTCGCGCGGCGCGTCGTGCATGCGATCGGTTTTCAGGTCGCGCTGGTGACGTTCCTGATCCCGCTGATCGCGTGGTGGCTCGACGTGTCGCTGCTGCAGGCGTTCCTGTACGACGCGGTGCTGATCGTGTTCTTCCCGATCTTCACGTTCGCGTACAACTGGTCGTTCGACAGCGTGTTCGGGTTGCCTGATGCGGTGACGCGCAAGCCCGAACCGATCATGTGACGCCGAGGCGGACGAAGCGATGCGATGCAGGCAGTCCGCATCGCATCGCTTCGAATGAGAAAGGGGAGCCGCGGGCGGCGCGCATGCCGCCCACGAGCGTTACGCGGCGACGAACTCGTGCACGTAACGGTTGAACACCGCGGGGCTCGCCGCGTTCATCCCGTGCGACGCACCGGCGACGGTCTGCCGTTGCGCAGCGCCGATCCACTGCGACAGCGTGTCGACGTTGTTGCGGAACATCTTCGGGCTGCGCTGGCCGTCGATCAGCAGCGT
Source organism: Burkholderia sp. Bp9004 (assembly GCF_003858025.1). Taxonomy (NCBI): domain Bacteria; kingdom Pseudomonadati; phylum Pseudomonadota; class Betaproteobacteria; order Burkholderiales; family Burkholderiaceae; genus Burkholderia; species Burkholderia sp. Bp9004. Next base: position 41,570 of record NZ_QTQD01000034.1, read on the forward strand.
GCGGCACGCGATGTCCGACGCCGTGTGCTGCGAATACGCGGGCAGCGGATCCTGAAGCTGCTTCGGCAGCGTGCTCGCGTTGTCGATCGCCATCGTGCGAAAGCGCGACGTGCTCTTCTTCCATGCGCCGGGCAGGCTGACCGAATCGACGAACATCTCGAGGCCGGCTTCGACTTCGCCTTGCCCGATCAGGTTCACGGCCTTCGTGCGCAGTGCGATCGCGGCGGCCGGCAGCGCGGCTTCGCGCACGCCCGGCTGCTGCAGCGGGCCGCCCGGATCGGCGAGCGTGAGTGTGTCGACGAGCTGCGGATGCTGGCGGGCGACGTTGAACGCGACGCTGCCGCCTCGCGAGTGGCCGACGAGATGCACGGGGCCGAGGTCGAGTGCGTCGATGAATTCGGCGAGCTCGTCGACGTGGTTCTGCCAGCTGAAGTCATCCTGGATGCCCGCTTCGACGGCCGGCCAGTAGTGGCTGAGGCTCGGCGCGATGCAGCGGTAGTGGGCCGACAGCGACGCGAGTTGCGGATCCCAGTAACGGTAGTCGCACAACGATCCGTGCACGAACACCATCGGCGCGCCGCTCCCCCGCTCGACATACGGCAGGCTGATGCCCGACGAAAGCGTCGCAAATTGCAGGTCGGGGTTCGCGAGCACCGACGGCTCGATTCGCATGTTCATGACTGAAAACTCAATGGGTGCGTCATCACGTCGCAACTATGCCTCACGGCAAGCTGCAAGGAAAACGCATAATTTTCATCGTCACGATCAATTTTATTGATGGCAGGGCTGAAAACCCTTGTCGCAGCTTGGGGATGTGTCGGACCTTTCAATCGTATGACGATTGGTTGCGCGGCTGAAAGCACATGCCGACGCCTGCGCACGCGTGCATCGGAACGGGAAAAAGCGGGGGAAGGGCCGCCGAATGCGGCCCGCGCATTACCGCACCGCCAGCGCGGGCGCGGTCTGAAGCTCGACGGGAAGATCGTTGTCGGCGGCGAACTGCATCGCGAAGTCGAACGCGTCGGCGCATACGTCGCGCAATTCGTCCGACACGAACAGGCATTTGACGCCGCCGTCGACGATCGGCATCGCGAGCCGCGACAGCGCGCAGGGATAGCCGGGCCGCCGCTCGCCGACGAACAGCGTGATGACGCCCGCGAGCCGTTCGGGCCAGTCGCTCGGGCGGAAGGTCTTCTGCGCGCGCGTGACGCCGCGGATCAGGTGGCCGCGGGTTTGGCCAATGAGGCGGCCGTGTTCGGTGATGTCGATGCGATCCATGCCGGTGTGCATATCCTCGTTCGCGTCACTCGCCGCCGTCGGCAGCCGCGTCGCCGCGCGCGGGAATCCGCAGGTTGCGCAGCTTGTGATAAAGCGTCTTCTTCGGCATGCCGAGCGCGACGCTTGCGTCCGCCACGTTGCCGTGGTGACGCTGCAGCGCGTCCTCGATCAGCATCCGCTCGAAATACGCCATCTGCTCGGCAAGCGTGCCGCCTGCCGCCGGTTCGCCGCCGGACGACAGCAGGCTGTCGCCGGTCAGCCCGAGCACGAAGCGATCGGCCACGTTCTGCAGTTCTCGCACGTTGCCGGGCCACCCGTGCGTCATCAGTTCGGACACCTGCGCAGCGGTGACGACCGGCGCCGGCTGCCCGAAGCGCCGCGCGGCCGCGAGCACGAAATGCTCGAACAGCAGCGGCACGTCCTCGCGCCGCTCGCGCAGCGGCGGCAGCTCGATCTGCGCGACGTTGAGCCGATACAGCAAGTCCGCGCGGAAGCGCCCGTCGGCCGCGAGTTCGGCGAGATCGGCCTTCGACGCGGCGACGACGCGGCAATCGACCGGAATCAGTTCGTTCGCGCCGAGCCGCTCGACCACGCGCTCCTGCAGCACGCGCAGCATCTTGATCTGCAGCGGAATCGGCATCGTCTCGATCTCGTCGAGGAACAGCGTGCCGCCGTGCGCCCATTCGATCTTGCCGATGCGCTTCTTGATCGCGCCGGTGAACGCGCCGGCCTCGTGGCCGAACAGCTCGCTCTCGAACACCTGCTCGGGCAGGCCGCCGCAATTCAGCGCAACGAAATGCGCATCGCGCCGGCCGCCGAAGTCGTGCAGGCTGCGCGCGATCAGCTCCTTGCCGGTGCCTGTCTCGCCGGTGATCAGCACCGAAACCGACGTATCGGCGAGGCGCAGGATCTTCTTGCGCACGTCGGCCATCGCGGGCGACTTGCCGAGCACGAACGCCTCGATGCCCTGCCAGTTGTTGAGCGCCGCGCGCAGCCCCTGCACCTCGAGCGTGAGCCTGCGCTTCTCGACCGCGCGCGCGACGCGGCCGGCGATCACGTCCGACGAGAACGGCTTCTCGATGAAGTCGTATGCGCCGTCCTGCATCGCGCCGACGGCCGTCGAAATGTCGGCGTGGCCGCTGATCAGCACGACCGGAATCTGCGTATCGACGGCCATCACGCGTTCGAGCAGCTGCAGCCCGTCGATGCCCGGCATCCGCACGTCCGACACGATCACGACGGGTGCGCCGGGCGCGACGTGCGCGAGTGCGTCGGCCGCCGACGCGAATGCGTCGACCGGGAACCCGGCGAGCGCGACGGCCTGCTCGACGCCGATCCGGACGTTTTCATCGTCCTCGACGACCAGCACGCGAATCTCATCTTCCATGCTCTGTCCTTTGTTGCGGCGTGACCGCCGCGAATTCGATGGTGAACTGCGCGCCGCCGCCGTCGCGGTTCGTCGCGGCGATCTTCGCGCCGAACGCCTCGACGATGCGCGACGTGATCGCGAGGCCGAGGCCGAGGCCCTGGCCGCGCGGCTTGGTGGTGACGAACGGCTCAAACAGGTGCGGCAGCACCTCGGGCGCGATGCCGGCGCCGCTGTCGGCGACCGTGAAGCGCACGCGGCCGCCTTCGTCCGCATCGTCCGCATCGTCGGCTTTGGCGGCTTCGATCACGATGCGCCGCACGGGCGCGTCATGCACCGCGTCGAGCGCGTTGCCGAGCAGGTTCACGATCACCTGCTGCAACTGGCTCGACTCCGCGGACACCGTCGTGCCAGGCGCGATGTTCACCTCGAGCTGCACGCCTTCGTCGCGGATCCGCGCATCGTAGATGAGCCGCGCGTGCGCGACGGCTTCGTTCAGCGACACGGCGACACGCTCGACGTCGGGCTTGCGCGCGAAGGTCTTCAGCTCGCCGGTGAGCACGGCCATGCTGTCGACCAGCTTGCCAACCCGTTCGAGATTGGCGTACGCCGGTGCCGGCTGGCCGCGCTCGAAGAACGTGCGCGCGTTGTCGCACAGCGTGCGGATCGCGACGAGCGGCTGGTTCAGCTCGTGCGTGAGGCCGGCGGCCATCTGCCCGAGCACCGCGAGCTTGCCGGCGTGCACGACTTCCTGCTGCGAATCGCGCAGCCGCTGCTCGGTGCGTTCGCGTTCCACGATCTCGCGCTGCATCCGCTCGTTCGCGGCCGTCAGCGCGGCCGTGCGCTGCGCGACGGTCAGTTCGAGCTGGTCGTTCGCGCGGCGCAGCGCGTCCTGCGCGTTCAACCGCGCGACGATCGCCCGGCGGCGCTGGATCGCGTAGCCGACCAGCAGCGCGGCGATCAGGAACGCGCCGGTGACGAACACGAACGCGGTCTGCTGCTGGCGCCGCGCGCCGGCGATGTCGAGCAGCACCATCAGCGAATCGCCGGCCTGCGGCGCGGGCCGCGACATCACGAGATAGCGTGTGCTGCGGCCGGTGTGACGCGGATCGGGGAACGTGCCGAACCAGGCGGCGGCGCTGCGGTCGCCGATGTGGCGGTACGGCAGCACGTCGACCGTGCGCCCCGCGTATTGCCGCGACGCCTGGATGTCGCGCTGCTGCTGCGCGGTGATCGGACGCAGCGCGGTGAACTTCCACGCCGGCTCGGTCGAGATCACGACCACGCCGTTGCCGTCGACCACCATCGCGGCGACGCCCGGCGCGCGCCACGCGGACTCGAGCGGGTCGACGCTGATCTTCACGGCCGTCGCGCCGATCGGCACGCCGTCGTCGCGCACCGCGCTCGCGAAGTAGACGCCGGGCACGCCGGTGTTGGTGCCGATTCCGAAGAAGCGGCCGCTGCCGTGTGCCAGGGCATCCTTGAAGTACGGCCGGTACGACACGTTGGTACCGACGAAGCTGATCGTCTCGTTCCAGTTGCTGGCGGCGATCACTTCGCCCTGCAAGTCGATCACGTCGACGGCACCGCTGCCCGCGTCGCGGTTCACGGCTTCGAGATACGTGTTCACGGTGTGCGTGAGCGCGGGCCGGTCTCGCGGCGCGGCCCGCAGCAGCGCGCGCACGCCGTCCTGACGGGCGACCAGGCCGGGCAGGATCTCGAAGCGGCCGAGTTCGCTCTTCAGGCTCGATGCATACAGGTCGAGCCGATGCGCGCCGGTTTCCTCGAGCGCGTCGATCGCGCGTTCCCACGCGAAATCGACGGCCGCGCCCGCCACGCCGACATACAGCACGGCGGCCGACGCCCAGCCCCACCACGGGATTCCCTTGAAGCTCTTCTGCACGTTCGCCCTCATCGAAGCCCGCAACCGGTCGTCCGCGACCGGTCGTCCGCAACCGGCCGTCCGCAACCGGCCGTCCGCAACCGGCCGTCCGCAACCGGCCGTCCGCAACCGGCCGTCCGCGACCGGCCGCCCGGAGCGACGCCCCGAACGACGCGCGCCGCGCACCGGCAAGGCCGGCGGCGGCGCGTGCGAAGCAGCCTGCGCGACGGTGCGCGCAGCGGCGCGTCATCCGAAGTGCGCGACCAGGATCAGCGTCACCGTGACGACGATCGCGCCGCCGATGCGCGTCGCGATCTGCGCGAACGGCATCAGCTGCATCCGGTTCGCGGCGGTCAGGATCGCGACGTCGCCGGTGCCGCCTTGCCCGCTGTGGCAGGCGTTCACGATTGCGGTGTCGATAGGGTACATCTTCAGCAGGCGGCCGACCACGAAACCCGTGCCCATCAGCGTCGCGACGGTCGACACGATCGTGACGACGTTGACGATCGTGAAGGCGGCGGTCAGCTTGTCCCACGGCGTCATCGCGACGCCGATCGCGAACAGCAGCGGATACGTGACGGCGGTCGAGAAGAACTTGTAGACGACGAATGCGCCTTCCTGCAGCGGCGGCGACACCGCGCGCGCGAGCTTCACCAGCACCGCGAGGAACAGCATCGCGACCGGCGCGGGCAGGCCGAACAGCTTGTGCGCCATCAGGCCGACGAGGTACAGCGTGATCGCCGTGATGCCGGCGCCCGCGATGTGCGTGACGTCGACGTGGCCGCGGATTTCCTCGTTCTCGGGCGTCATGTCGCCCGATTCGCCGACTTGCAGGCGGCCGTTGCCGGTCAGGTGCGGCAGGCGCTTGCCGAGCATGTCGAGCGCGCCCGACAGGATGATCGCGGTCAGGCTGCCGAGCATCACCGGCGGCAGCACCATCGCGAACATCTCGCCCTGCGGCAGGTGCATCAATTCCGAATAGCCGATCGACAGCGGAATCGCGCCTTCGCCGACGCCGCCGGCCATGATCGGCACGACGATGTACAGGAGCGTGTGGCGCGCGCCGAGGCCGAGCGCGGTGCCGACCGCCGTGCCGACGATCGCGGCCGCGACCGAACCGGCGGCGAGCGGAATGAAGATCTTCACGAAGCCCTGGATCAGCACGCGCCGGTCCATGCTCAGGATGCTGCCGACGATGATCGACGCGATGAACAGGTACAGGAAGTTCGTCGACTTCGTGAACTCGACGGTGAGGTTCAGCACCGGCTTCGGCAGCACGTGGTAGTAGGTGAGCGCCGACGGCACGAAGGTCGCGAAGATCGCGGCCGCGCCGATGTTGCGCAAGAGCGGCAGGCGCTTGCCGAGTTCCGCGCAGGTGAAGCCGAAGAACGCGAGCACGGCGATCGCCATCGAGATCTCGCCGGGCACCTTGCCCGTCACCGCGAAGCCGACGATCAGCCCGAACAGGATCACGTAGACCGGCAGCGGGATGATGCCGATACGGATTTCCATCAGCTTCCACCAGCCTTCCGGCCAGAAGCGCTCGCGCGTGGCGGGACCGGCTGCGGCAATCGGCTCGGGTTGGGACGGGGTATGGATAGAGGTCTGCAAGACGTGTCTCCTGATGTTTGGAATGCCTGCATCGCTTCGCGGCATCGTGTGCCGTCTATTACGCAACCCCCGTGCCAGGATTCCGGCCTGCCGGAATATTTTCAATGCATTGATTCATAAGGGATTTGTTTCGTCTGCGGAAAGGGTTTGCCAAGCGGGATGGCCGAGATTTCGGAATCGGCGCGGCGGGCAGGCCGAAATTTCGGCCTGGCGGCGGCCCGGGCAGCCGGCCATGTCCGCCGCCCGCCATATCGCCGCACGCGATTTTCTTCGCACAATCGCTTCGTAGACCGCCCTCCCGCCGCTCTCTATCATCGGCTGATCTTTTTCCGATGCGACGACGACTGTCCGGAGAACGCCCGCGCGTTCGCCGCGGCGCCGCTCATCCGTCGATACCGTCTTTGGACAGGAGAGTGGTTTCCATGCTGCATCCCGTTTTTTCCGCCCGCTTTTCCGCCGGCCGCGTGGCCAGCCTGGTCCGCCTGCTGGCGGCCGCGCTGCTCGGTGTCGCGCTGCTGAACGGCGCGCGCGCCGACACCGCGCCGCTGAAGGTCGGCATCTCGACGAGCCCGCAGATCGAGGCGCTGAAGATTGCCGCCAAGGAGGCGAAGGAGCAGGGCCTCGACGTGAAGATCGTCGAATTCACCGACTGGAATACGCCGAACGCGGCGCTCGCGAACAAGGACATCGACGTCAACTACTTCCAGCACATCCCGTTTCTCGAGAACGCGAAGAAGCAAGGCGGCTACAACTTCATCTCGATCGCGCCCGGCACGATCATGAAGATCGGCCTCTATTCGAAGAAGGTGAAGCGCTTCGACGAGCTGAAGGACGGCGCGCGCGTCGCGATCGCGAACGATCCGGTGAACGGCGGGCGCGGGCTGTTGCTGCTTCAGCGCGCGGGCCTCATCACGCTGAAGCCGGGCGCCGACTACCGCGCGACGACGCACGACATCGTGTCCAACCCGAAGCACCTGAAGATCATCCCGCTGGAAGCGTCGCAGCTCGCGCGCTCGCTCGACGACGTCGACCTCGCGCAGGGCTACCCGAGCTTCATCAAGCTCGCCGGCACGACCGACCCGAACAGCGCGCTGCTGTTCGACGGCACCGAGAACAAGAACTTCGCGATCCAGTGGGTCGTGCGGCCGGAGAGCGCGAACGACGCGCGCATCCGCAAGTTCATCGCGATCTACCAGCACTCGCCGGCGGTGCGCCGGGCGCTCGACAACGCATTCGGCTCGCTGTACGCGATCGCGTGGTGACGGGGGCGACATGACGACGGCGAACCGCAAGAAGATCCTGCTCAACGCGTTCAACATGAACTGCGTCGGGCACATCAACCACGGGCTCTGGACGCATCCGCGCGACCGCTCCGCGCACTACACAGATCTCGACTACTGGGCCGACCTCGCGAGGACGCTCGAACGCGGCAAGTTCGACGGGATCTTTCTCGCGGACATCGTCGGCGTATACGACGTGTTCGGCGGCGGCCCGGACGCCGCGCTGCGCGAATCCGTGCAGGTGCCCGTCAACGATCCGCTGCTGCTCGTGCCCGCGATGGCGCAGGTCACGCAACATCTCGGCTTCGGCGTGACCGCGAACCTGACCTATGAGCCGCCTTACCTGTTCGCGCGCCGCATGTCGACGCTCGACCACCTGACGAAGGGGCGTGTCGGCTGGAACATCGTGACCGGCTATCTCGACAGCGCCGCGCGCGGGATGGGCCTCGCGCAGCAGATCGGCCACGACGACCGCTACGAGCGCGCGGACGATTACATGGAGGTCGTCTACAAGCTGTGGGAACAGAGCTGGGACGACGACGCGGTGATCCGCGATGCGCACGCGCGCGTGTTCGCGCAGCCGGGAAAGGTGCGGCGCGTGAAGCACGACGGGCCGTTCTATTCGGTTGACGCGATTCACCTGAGCGAGCCGTCGCTGCAGCGCACGCCGGTGCTGTACCAGGCCGGCTCGTCCGCGCGCGGCGTCGAGTTCGCGGGGCGACATGCGGAATGCGTGTTCGTGAACGGGCAGAGCAAGGCCGCCGCGCGCGCGGCCGCGCTCGACATTCGCGCGGCTGCCGCACGGCAGGGCCGCGACCCGGCGTCGATCAGGATCTTCGCCGGCGTGAGCGTCGTCACGGCCGAGACCGAACTTCTCGCGCGCGAGAAATTCGACGAATACCGACGCTACGCGAGCCCGGAAGCCGGCCTTGCGCATTTCGCGAGCTCGACCGGCATCGACTTCGCGAAGTACGGCCTCGACGAGCCGATCTCGTACGTGAAGACCGACTCGATCCAGTCGGCCGTCGACGCGATCTCGCGCAAGAGCACGACCGGCACGTGGACCGTGCGCCGGATGCTCGAACAGATGTCGCTGGGCGGTCGCTATGCGCCGATCGTCGGTTCGCCATCGCAGGTCGCGGATGAACTGCAGTCGTGGATCGACGAGACGGGCATCGACGGTTTCAATTTGACGCGCACCGTGATGCCCGAGTCGTTCGAGGATTTCGTCGACTGGGTCGTGCCGGAACTGCAGAACCGCGGCATCTACAAGGAAGACTACGATCCCGCCCCGACGCTGCGCGAGAAGCTGTTCGGCGCGGGTGCGCGCCTGCCGGCGTGGCACACCGGCGCGCAGCATCGGCCGGCCGCCGTGCCCGAACCCGCGCATCCCGCGCATGCCTGAACGTGACGGAGCGAAGCGATGACGCAATTGTTCGATACGCTGGGTTTCATCGAGGCTTCGGCCGTGCGGGCCGGCGCAGGCGCGCACGCACATGGGGCGCTTGACGAAGCGGCCGGACGTGCTGACGGAGTCGCCGTGTCGCTCGCGCACGTCGGCAAGGTGTTCGCGACGCCGCGCGGCCAGGCCGCCGCGCTGCGCGACGTGACGCTCGACGTGCGGCGCGGCGAGGTGTTCGGGATCATCGGCCGCAGCGGTGCAGGCAAGTCGACGTTGCTGCGGCTCATGAACGGCCTCGAACGGCCGAGTTCGGGCCGCGTGTGCGTGCAGGGCGTCGATGTCGGCGCGCTCGACGAGGACGGGCTCGTCGCGCTGCGGCGTCGCACCGGCATGGTGTTCCAGCATTTCAACCTGCTGTCCGCGAAGACGGTGTTCGAGAACGTCGCGCTGCCGCTGAAGATCGCCGGCGTGCCGAAGGCCGAGCGCGTGCGCAAGGTCGAGGCGCTGCTCGAACTCGTCGGGTTGACCGCGAAGCGCGACGCATATCCTGCCAGCCTGTCGGGCGGGCAGAAGCAGCGCGTTGGCATTGCCCGTTCGCTCGTGCACGATCCCGAGGTGCTGCTGTGCGACGAGGCGACGTCGGCGCTCGATCCGGAGACGACGCAGTCGATCCTCGCGCTGCTTGCCGACATCAACCGCCGCCTCGGGCTGACGATCGTGCTGATCACGCACGAGATGGAAGTGATCCGCGCGGTGTGCGACACGGTCGCGGTGATCGAACAGGGTGAGGTCGTCGAAACGGGCCCCGTGTGGCGCGTGTTCGGCGATCCGCGCCACGGCGCGACCCGTGCGCTGCTCAGCACGATCGTGCACGACCTGCCGGCCGACCTGGCCGCGCGCGTGCGGCCGTTGCCCGAGCAGGCCGCGCTGCCCGACGGCGCGCAGGTGTTGCTCGACGTCCGCTATACGGGCGAGAGCGGCGGCGAGCCGGACGTCGGTGCGCTCGCGGCGGCGCTCGGCGGCTCCGTGCGCTTCCTGCACGGCGGGATCGACCGGATCCAGGGGCATGCGCAGGGGCGTCTCGTGATCGCGGCCACACCGCGCGCGGATGAAGCCGGCCAGTCGTCGGCTCGCGGCGGCGCGGTCGCGGCACTGCTCGAACGCGCGCGCCGCCACGCGAACCACGCGGAGGTGCTCGGCTATGTTTGAACTCTGGTGGCCCGAACTGCTCGACGCGATCCGTGACACGCTGTCGATGGTCGCGGCGTCGGCCGCGATCGCCGCGCTGATCGGCATCCCGCTCGCGGTGATCCTGGTGACGACCGCGCCCGGCGGCATCTACGCGCGGCGCGGCGTGAACGCGGTGCTCGGCGCGCTCGTCAACGTGTTCCGCTCGACGCCGTTCATCATCCTGCTCGTCGCGCTGCTGCCGTTCACGCGCGTGCTGATCGGCACGACCATCGGCGTGTGGGCGGCCGTCGTGCCGCTGTCGATCGCCGCGATTCCGTTCTTCGCGCGGATTGCCGAGGTGAGCCTGCGCGAAGTCGATCGCGGGCTGATCGAGGCCGCGCTCGCGATGGGCGCGAAACGCCGTCACATCGTGTGGCACGTGCTGCTGCCGGAGGCGCTGCCCGGCATGCTCGGCGGCTTCACGATCACCGTCGTCGCGCTGATCGGCTCGACCGCGATGGCGGGCGCCGTCGGCGCGGGCGGGCTCGGCGATCTCGCGATCCGCTATGGCTATCAGCGCTTCGACACCACCGTCATGGTGACAGTGATCGTGATCCTGATCGCACTCGTTTCGGCCGTGCAAATCACGGGCGACCGCCTGGTCCGACGCGTGACCCGGCGTACCTGAGCGGCGCCACGAGCGCCGGCTCTTTTCATTGAAGACCCTGAGAGAACGATACCCATGACCTTACCCACCGGCGCGCCGCGCGAATGGAACGGACAATTCGAGGAAGCGCTATTTCTGGACGTCGCGCGACGTCATCGTCCCGGCTTCCCGGACAAGCTGGCGACACCGCCGCGCGAGCCGCGCGATGAAGACGAACTGGGCGCCGTCGCCGACTACTACACGAAGATGGCGTCGCACGACCTGTTCATCGTTCAGGTCGTCGCGAAGGCGATCGACACGCTGTTCCGCGACGACCCGCACTTTCAGCTGATCCTGTCGCGTCAGCTCGGCGACGACGGCGCGCACGCCGTGATTGGTCGCGAACGCGTAACCGAACTGACCGGCCGCGATCCGCTGCCGGAAGTCGAGCGGCTCGTCGCCGCGCACTGGGAACGCATCGGCGATATCGCGGTGCGCGACGTCGCGGGCTTTCTCGCGTTCGAATGGCATTACGAACTGCACATCCTCGCGAAGCTGTGGATCCAGCGCAAGACCGGCCGCATCGCGGATGGCGCGATGCGCGAGCATGGCGAAAATCGGATTCGCCCGGACGAGGAGTGGCATCGCGTGCAGATCGTCCAGTGGTGGTTCGACAGGTTGAAGACGCTGCCGGCCGCCGAGCGCGAGGTGCTGATCGATCGCGTGATCGCGGCCGACGAGGAAACGCAGGCACGGCTCGACGGTTATCTGCACGACGAATACGCGCATACCGCGCACGTGTTCGGTGCCGATATCGCCGAATACCGCGCGATCTATGACGACTGGCGGCGCGAGATCCTGTCGCGGCTGACCGGCCGCCGACTCGGCGCGCTGGTGCCGCTGTCGAACGACGCCGTTGCGCACGCATCGCTTGCACGGGAAGCCGTCGCATGAACGATCCTGGCAACCTGGCGAAGCTGGCGCCGGACGCCGACGCACGCGCGATCAACGCCGATGCGCTGGCGCGTGCGATCGACGCGCTGCGTGCGACGGCCGTCGCGCGCGACCGCGCTGGCGGTCATGCGGCCGACGAGAAGCAGCGGCTCGCCGACGCAGGCCTGCTGACGCTCGCGGTGCCGCGCGAATTCGGCGGACAGGAAGCCGAGTGGCCCGCGATCTACGACACGATCCGGCGGATCGCGCGCGTCGACAGCGCGCTCGCGCATCTGGTCGGGTTCCAGATCCTGCAGGTGGTGAGCGTCGACGTGTGGGGCAGTGCGGCGCAGCGCGAACGCTTTCTGCGCGGCACGGTCGAGCATCGCTGGTGGTGGGGCAATGCGGTGAACCCGCTCGACACGCGGCTGGTGGCGACCGCGACGCCGGACGGCGGCTACCGGCTCGACGGCGTGAAGGGATTCTGCTCGGGCACGCGCGGCTCGCAGCGGATGACCGTCTCCGCGCACGATCCGGAAACGGGCCGCACCGTGTTCGGCGTCGTGCCGACCGATCGCGACGGGATCACCGTCAACGAGGACTGGGATCCGGTCGGCCAGCGCCAGACCGACAGCGGCAGCGTGCGCTTCGACGGCGTGACGCTCGCGCCGGACGACGTGCTGCACCGGTCCGAGACGCCGCCGACGCCGCGCGCGACGCTGCGCACGCTGGTGTCGCAGCTCGTATTGACGAACCTGTTCGTCGGGCTTGCGGAAGGCGCGCTGGCCGAGGCGCGCGAGTACGTGCTGGCGCACGGCCGGCCGTGGATCAACTCGGGCGTCGCGCAGGCGGGCGACGATCCCTATACGCTGCAGCGCTTCGGCAACATGCGCGTGCAGGCGGTTGCGGCGGCGTCGCTGGCCGATCGCGCGGCTGTCGCGTTGCAGCGCGCATGGACGCGGCGCGACGCGCTGACGGCCGACGAACGTGCCGAAGCGGCGCTCGCGGTGTCGGAAGCGAAGATCGTCGCGCAGCGCGCGGCGCTCGACAACGGCGAGGCGCTGTTCGATGCGTGCGGCGCGCGCGCGACGGCCGCGTCGCTCGGCCTCGACCGCTTCTGGCGCAACGCGCGCACGCATACGCTGCACGATCCGCTCGACTACCGGCTGCGCGACGTCGGCCGGTTCGCGTTGACGGGGGAATTGCCGCAGGCGTCGCTGTATACGTGACGACGGTCAGCCATCTGCGCCGTGGCGCCGATGGCTGACCGCCCGGCGTCAGGAACAGTGTCCTGACGCGTCGCTGCCGCAGCCCGATTACCAGCGGTAGCCGACGCCCGCGCCGGCGCCGAACGAGCCGTGACCCGATACCGCCGTCGTGACCGAGCCTTTGACGAGCCATTTCGTCGTCGCAACGGACAAGCCGACCGCCATGGCGCTTTGACCGCCGTACGTGCCGCCGCCGAGCGCGACGACCTTCTCGCCAGGCAGCACGGCTTGCGGCAGGTTCGCCATCGCGATCGCGCTCGCCGTGCCCGCGTTCGCGTCCTTGCGGTACTTCGACATTTCCTCGCGCACCGAGTTGATCGCCCCGTTCAACTGGCGCACGTTCACGCCATCCGTCGGCGCGGTGCCGTCCGCCACGTTGGTCAACTGACGCTCGGCACCGGGCGAACCGATCGACACCGTGTTGTCCCGATCGGCAACCGAATTCGCGCCCAGCGCCACCGCGTTGTTCGCCGTGGCCCGGCTGTTCGTGCCGATGGCGGTCGAGTCCGTGCCGGACACATTCGAGCCCGTGCCGATTGCCGTTCCGTTTGCCGCCGTGACCTTCGAATTCGTGCCAATGGCCGTTCCGTTCGTTGCGGTGACCGTGGAATTGACGCCGACAGCAGTACCGTTGTCGCCTGAGACGTTCGAGCCGTTGCCGACCGCGGTGCCGTTCGCCGCGGTGACCGACGTATTCGGGCCGATCGCGGTGTCCGTCGGGTCCGTCACCGTGCCGCTCGGGACGCTGGACGAGATCTTGCCGACGGTCGTCGTGAGATTGGCCAGGTCCGTCGTCAGCGTCGACACCTGATTGGCGATCGAGAAGAGCTGCGAGCCGTTCACCGCATCCGTGCTGGTCGCGCTGATTGCTCCGGCCGCGACGTTGACGATCTGACGCTCGGCGCCCGCGCTGCCGACGCTGACCACGCCCACCGGCGTGCCCGCGAAGCCGCTGTAGGTCACGCCGTTGAGCGCCACGCTGTTGACGGTCGTATAGGCGCGCGTCGTCGCATTCGAGCCCAGTGCGACGGAATTCGCGTCGGCGGCGTTCGCCCCTTCGCCGATGGCGACCGCGTTCACGGCGGAGGCCGTCGCACGGGCAATGGCGACGCTGCCCGTCGCGGATGCCGAGCTGTCGACACCGAGCGCGACCGCATCGGCCGCGCCGGCATTTGCCTGGAAGCCGAGGGCCGTACCGCCCGCTGCAATGCTGCCCTTGCCGATGGCGGTCGAGAACGTCGTGGTGGCGCTCGCGCTTTGGCCGACCGCTGTCGACTGGTCGACGGCGAATGCGCCCTGACCGAAGGCGGACGCCGTGGCGCCGTTCGCGATCGCGCCGTTACCGACCGCCGTGGCCTGGGTGCCAACCGCGCCCGAAGCCGTCCCGATCGCCGTCGCCTGGTCCCCGGTTGCCACGGCGTTTCCGCCGACGGCCGTCGCGAACGTCCCGGTCGCGGCCGCCATGCGGCCGATCGCGACGGTCTCGCTATAGGCGCCGGTCGACGAGCCCGAATTCGCGACGGCCGCCGTGCCGATCGCGATGTTGTCGCAGCCGGTTGCCGCGGCCGGATACGTGCTGCTGCCCGAAATGGCGATGTTGCCGACGCAGCCCGCCGACGTTTCGGTCGACGTGCCGTTCTGCACATAGTCGGCTCGCGCGGGCGCGGAAACGGTGAATGCGGCCATGGCTGCGCTGACCGTGACGGCAAGCGCGACCTTCGACTTGCGCGGTGCGCGTTGTACGGAATTTCCCAACCCTCGTTGATGCTTGTTCATTTGTTTTCCTGAGCTCGATGTAAAAATCGTGTTGCGGTTTGCATGGCTCCGCTCGCGATATCCCGGTCGCATCGATTCGTTCGTGTCTCTTTCGTGACAGGCATCGATTTTTCGATCTGTAAAAATGAAAGGTCTACTAACAAAATTGAACATTCGTCGGTCTCGACGCGACGGGAGCCGGGCACGGATTGCGGTTACTTGCTTGCTGTCGTCACGGCTACGTCAAAAACTTCGCGAATCCGAAGCTCGGGTCGCGACGACGCATTTTGATGGGTTTGAGTCGCGCACATGTTTGCCGCAGCCGCTGAACGCTATGTTTCGGCGGACATTCGTTCGGGGGTGTGCATGAGGAAACGGCAAGGGATTCCCCGCGCCGAGCAGCCGGTTGCCCGATGATCACGGGCGGGCCGGTGACGAGGAGAGGGCGACGCTGCCCGAACGCATTTGCTCACGCGACAGGCGGCATCGACCTTCGCTTGCAGGCCGTCCACTCGACGCAGGTATCCGTGCGTCGAAACCGCCTGGTCTGCGTTGTCCTGGCGTTACTTCGCCGGCAGCGCGTCCGCCAGCGCCCGCATCGCATCCACCGTCTCCGGATTCGCCGGGAAAAATGCCTCGATCGCGAGTTCCGACAGCGTCACGTCGACCGGCGTGCCGAACACCGTCGTCGTGCTGAAGAACGTCAGCTCGCCGCTCGCCGTGCGCAGCCGAAGCGGCACGGCGATATCCGCGAAATCGGTGCGCGCGTGCGAATCGTCGGGCTGGCCGGCCGGAGCCGGATAGGCGGCGAGCTCGTCGCGCAGCGCGTGCAGCGTGCGGTCGCCGCTCGCGTCGATTTGCCGTTGCAGCCGGTGCAGGATATGCGCGCGCCATTCGTGCCAGTTGACGATCTGCGGCGCGAGGCCGTCAGGATGCAGGCTCAGGCGCAGCACGTTGACGGGCGGCTGCAGAAGCGCCGGATCGGCCTGCGCGACCAGCGCGCCGAGCATCCGGTTCGCGGCGAGCAGCGTCCAGTGGCGATCCACCGCGAGTGCCGGGTAGGGCTCGTGGCCGCGCAGCACGGCTTCGACCGCGTGGCGCGCCGCATCGAGCTGCGGATCGGAGAAGGGCCGCTCGCGAAACAGCGGCGCATAGCCGGCCGCGACGAGCAGCGCATTGCGCTCGCGCAGCGGCACGTCGAGGCGCTCGGCGAGATGCAGCACCATCTCCCGGCTCGGCTGTGCCCGCCCAGATTCGACGAAGCTCAGGTGCCGCGCGGACACCTCGGCCTCCAGCGCGAGGGCCATCTGGCTAAGGCGCCGGCGTTGACGCCAGGTGCGCAGCAGCGAGCCGATGCCGGACGCGCGTCCGGCTGACGGGGGGAGCGATTGAAGGGCCGCGGTCGAGTTCATGACGAGGATGATAGGCAATCCCGCGCGCCCCGGACATTACCTGCGACGTAAGCATTCCGGATCGATGTATATCGGGTGTGCATCGCCGACTCCGCCCGCTGCCGCCCGCGGCGCCCTTCCGCCCCCGCATTTCGTGCCCGGCGCGGCCCCGACGCTGCGATACCATAGCCCCCGTGCCACCTGAGAGGCGGTACCGGACCCGCGACCACAACGCCCCGGGCCGGATGCCGCGCACATTCACAACAAGGCATTCCAGGGGAATCCAACAATGAAAAAACTCGCCGTCCGCGTCGCCTGCATGGCGATGCTCGCGCTCGCCGCAACCAGCGGCCATGCGCAGACCGAAGCCGCGCAGGTCGAAATGAGGGCCGCCGCCGCGGCCGCCAACAAGGCCGTCGTGAACGGGCCGGCCGATATCGACGTCAAGCACGAAGCCGTGCTGAAGCTGAAGGAAGGCGAATCGTTCGTGCCGGCCGCCGAAGCCGGCCGCTACCTGCGCTCGATGGGCAACTCGATCGACGAATCGAAGCTGGTCGGCCTCGTGCTGCCCGAGGACCCGGACGCCGACTGGATCTCGGTCGTGTCCTTCGAGCCGAGCGGCTACATCCGCGACGACGACGCGAAGGACTGGAAACCCGACGAATTGCTGAAGAGCCTGCAGGCCGGCACCGAGGAAAACAACCCGGCGCGCAAGGAGCGCGGGCTGCCCGAGACCGAGGTGGTCGGCTGGGCGCAGGCGCCCGCGTACGACGCCGCCACGCACCGGCTCGTGTGGTCCGCGATCATCCGCGACAAGGGCGCGGCCGCGAACGCGGAGAGCGACGGCGTGAACTACCGGACGCTCGTGCTCGGCCGCGACGGCTACCTGTCGCTGACGATGGCGTCGACGCTCGCCGATCTGCCGAAGTACAAGGCCTCGGCCGACGGCCTGCTCGCGAACATCCGCTTCAACGACGGCAAGCGCTATGCCGATTTCAACAAGTCGACCGACCACGTCGCCGAGTACGGGCTCGCGGCGCTGATCGTCGGCGTCGGCGCGAAGAAGCTCGGGCTGCTCGCGCTGATCGGCGCGTTCGCCGTGAAGTTCTTCAAGATCGGCGCGGTCGCGATGCTGGCGGGCGGCGCGGCGCTGAAGCGCTTCTTCGGGCGCAAGCCGAAGCCGGCCGCCGTGCCGGTCGTCGCCGATGCAACCGACGCAGCCGCCGTGTCCGGCACGGAGCGCAAGGAATGACGAAGCTGCTGCTGCTGATCTTCGGCGGCCTGAAGCTCGGCAAGGTGCTCATGTCGGCGGGCACCATGCTGGCGTCGATCGCGGTCTACGCGCTGTTCTACGGGTGGCGCTTCGCGGCCGGTTTCGTCGCGCTGCTGCTGGTCCACGAAGCCGGTCACTACGTGGCCGCGCAGCGGCGCGGGCTCGACGTCGGGCTGCCGACGTTCATTCCGTTCGTCGGCGCGTGGATCCAGCTGAAGGAGATGCCGCACGACGCCGAAA
This sequence comes from Burkholderia sp. Bp9004, assembly GCF_003858025.1. Lineage (NCBI taxonomy): Bacteria > Pseudomonadati > Pseudomonadota > Betaproteobacteria > Burkholderiales > Burkholderiaceae > Burkholderia > Burkholderia sp. Bp9004. Next base: position 59,065 of record NZ_QTQD01000034.1, read on the forward strand.
CCGAAGCGTACGTCGGGCTGGCCGGGCCGTTCGTCGGCACGCTCGGCGCGCTGGCCTGCTACGCGGCCGCGCGGCACTACGACAGCAATCTGCTGCTCGCGCTCGCCTATACGGGTTTCTTCCTGAACCTGTTCAACATGATTCCGCTGTCGCCGTTCGACGGCGGGCGCATCACGGCGGTGCTGTCGCCGCGCATCTGGTTCGCGGGCGTGCCCGTGCTGATCGCGCTGTTCGCGTATCGGCCGAGCCCGCTCCTGATCGTGATGGCGATCCTCGCGCTGCCGCAGTTGAAACGTGCCTGGCGCTACGATCCCGACGCGCCGGAGAACCGTGCGTACTACACGACGTCGGTGGAGACGAAGACGACCTACGCGCTTTTCTACGTCGGCCTGCTCGCGTTTCTCGCGCTGATGACGTCCGGCGTGCATGACATGCTGCGCGTCGCCCATTCTGCAGCCTGAGCGATGTAAGAACGGCGGCCGCTCATGCGCGGCCGCCGTCGTTTTCCCGCCATTCCCGCCGAAGGTCACGCGTCGCGATGACGCAGCTCGACGCGCGTAATGTCCTTCACGATCACGAGATAGCTGAGCACCGTGACGAGCGCGTTCAGCCCGACGAACACGAGCGCGCCGTTGAACGAGCCGCTCGCGCCGACCAGGTAGCCGATCGCGATCGGCGCGACGATGCCGGCCGTGTTGCCGAACATGTTGAACAGGCTGCCCGACAGGCCGATCGCTTCCTTCGGCGCGGTGTCCGCGACGACGGCCCAGCCGAGCGAACCGATTCCCTTGCCGAAGAACGACACGGCCATCAGCACGATCACCAGCGCTTCGCTGTCGACGTAATTGCAGCCGATGATGACCATCGACAGCAGCATTCCGCCGACGATCGGGATCTTGCGCGCGAGCGTCAGCGACACGCCGCGGCGGATCAGCATGTCCGACAGCATCCCGCCGAGCACGCCGCCGAGGAACCCGCAGATCGCCGGCAGCGACGTCATGAAGCCGGCCTTCAGCAGCGACATTCCGCGCGCCTGTACGAGGTAGATGGGGAACCACGTCAGGAAGAAATACGTGAGCACGTTCACGCAGTACTGGCCGAGATAGACGCCGAGCAGCATCCGGTTCGACAGCAGCTGGCGCACGTAGTACCAGCCCGCGACGCGGCGGCCTCCGGATACCGATCCCGCGCCGGCGCCGCGCGCCCCGGTCGATCGGTCCGTGGTGCGCACGAGGCCGCCGCCTTGCTCGATGTGCTCGAGTTCTGCGCGGTTCACCGCCGGATGGTCGACCGGATCCTTCATCACGCGCAGCCACAGGAACGCGAGCGCGATGCCGGCGAGGCCGAGCCACAGGTACACGTGGTGCCAGCCGTACGCATGCGTGAGCCACGCCATCAGCGGCGAGAAAACCACCGCCGCGAAATACTGCGCGGCATTGAAGATCGCCGACGCCGTGCCGCGCTCGGCGGTCGGGAACCAGCTCGCGACGACCTTCGCGTTCGCGGGAAACGCGGGCGCCTCGGCGATGCCGACCGCGAAGCGCATCACGAACAGCGCGGTCACCGCGAACGCGGCGCTGCCGCCGAGGCCGATCGTGCTTTGCAGCAGCGTGAACGCCGACCACAGGAAGATGCTGGTCGCATACACGCGGCGCGCGCCGAAGCGGTCGAGCAGCCAGCCGCTCGGCAATTGCGCGAGCACGTACGCCCAGCTGAACGCCGAGAAGATGTAGCCCATCGTCACCGGATCGATGCCGAAAGCCTTGCGGATCGGCGTGCCGGTGATCGACAGCGTCGCGCGGTCCGCATAGTTGAGCGTCGTGACGACGAACAGCATCGCCAGGATCCAGTAGCGCACGGCGGTGCGGCGCGCGGTGCGCGCAAGGTCGATCGGAAGATCGCGAGGAGCGGTTTGATTGGACACTTTAATGTACGTCGTCGTATAACATGGGTGGAAGTTTATGAGGGTTGGTCGGGCTCAGAAACCTCGGGTTTTCCCTTGAGGCACCACGCAAATTGGTCAAAGTGTGGGCAAAAGCTGAATCAATAAGGGATTCATGCATGGTGTGGCAAGATCGACGGGCGGCACGATTTATGAAATGCTGTCAGCAGACATCGTATCTGTTGAGCTACAATGAACCATCATTCCCGAAACACGGAGCACACCCCATGCAACTGACTGGAGAGATGCTGATCGGCGCCGAAGCGGTAGCCGGCTCGGCCGGTACCTTGCACGCGTTCGACCCGACGAGGGGCGCACTGATCGATGCGCCGGCCTTCGGCGTCGCGACGCAGGCCGACGTCGAGCGCGCGTGCGAACTCGCACGCGACGCCTTCGATGCGTACCGCGCGCAGCCGCTCGCGGCCCGCGCGGCGTTTCTCGAAGCGATCGCCGACCAGATCGTCGCGCTCGGCGACGCGCTGATCGAGCGCGCACACGCCGAAACGGGGCTGCCCGTCGCGCGGCTGCAGGGCGAGCGCGGCCGCACCGTCGGCCAGCTCCGGCTGTTCGCGCGCGTCGTGCGCGACGGGCGCTTCCTCGCCGCGTCGATCGATCCCGCGCAGCCCGCACGCACGCCGCTGCCGCGTTCGGACCTGCGGCTGCAGAAGGTCGGCCTCGGGCCCGTCGCGGTGTTCGGCGCGAGCAACTTCCCGCTTGCGTTCTCGGTGGCCGGCGGCGATACCGCGTCGGCCCTCGCGGCCGGCTGCCCGGTGATCGTGAAGGCCCATGAGGCGCACCTCGGCACGTCCGAGCTGGTCGGCCGCGCAATTCGCGCCGCGGTGGCGCAATGCGGGATGCCGGCCGGCGTGTTCTCGTTGCTGATCGGCCCCGGCCGTGTGATCGGCGCGGCGCTCGTCAGCCATCCGGCGGTGCAGGCCGTCGGCTTCACCGGGTCGCGGCAGGGCGGCATGGCGCTCGTGCAGCTCGCGAACGCGCGCCCGCAGCCGATTCCTGTCTATGCGGAAATGAGCAGCATCAACCCGGTCGTGCTGTTCCCGGCCGCGCTGGCCGCCCGCGGCGACGCGATCGCGACCGGCTTCGTCGATTCGCTGACGCTCGGCACCGGCCAGTTCTGCACGAACCCGGGCCTCGTGCTGGCGGTCGACGGTCCCGACCTCGACCGCTTCGAGTCCGTCGCCGCGCATGCACTCGCGAAGAAGCCTGCCGGCGTGATGCTGACGCGCGGCATCGCCGACGCGTATCGCAATGGCAGCGCCAAGCTGGCCGAACTGCCGGGCGTGCGCGAAATCGGCGCGGGCGAGGCGGCGCAGACCGAATGCCAGGCAGGCGGCGCGCTGTACGAAGTCGCCGCGCAGGCGTTCCTGGCCGAGCCGGCGTTCAGCCACGAAGTGTTCGGGCCGGCATCGCTGATCGTGCGCTGCCGTGATCTCGACGAAGTCGCGCGCGTGCTCGACGCACTCGAGGGCCAGCTGACGGCCACGCTTCAGATGGACGCCGACGACAAGTCGCTCGCGCGCCGCCTGCTGCCGATCCTCGAGCGCAAGGCCGGGCGCCTGCTCGTCAACGGCTATCCGACCGGCGTCGAAGTGTGCGACGCGATGGTGCACGGCGGGCCGTTCCCGGCGACGTCGAACCCGGCCGTCACGTCGGTCGGCGCGACCGCGATCGAGCGTTTCCTGCGGCCCGTGTGCTATCAGGATTTCCCGGACGACCTGCTGCCGGAGGGGTTGCAGGAACGCAATCCGCTCGGCATTCCGCGGCTGCGGGACGGGAAGGCGGAGTGACGGTGCGGCGGCGCGGCGCGAAGCCGGGCCGCATGCTGAAGGAATGAAAGCGGGGGCGGCCGGCTGGCTGCCTCCGCTTTTTTCATGATGGCTTCCGCGTCACCGGAATTTCTCCTACAGTAGCGGGGCCTCGGGCCGCACGGCCCGCAGGCGAGCCTGAGAGACCACAACATTCCAAGCGGGAACCATCCGATGAACATCAGCAAGCGCGGCGACCACCTGTTCGCCGCCGGATTGTGGAAGGCGATCGGCGACGTCGCGCATTCGGTGCGCAGCCGGATCGGCCAGTACAGCGAAGGGCGCGTGCTCGCGAATGCGTTGCTGGAATTCCAGCGCGACCTGGGCGGCAGCGAATTCGACGTGACCATCAACCAGGGGCGGCCCGTTACCGGCTCCGACGCGCATTCGCTCATGTTCGGTCTCGCCGTGCGCCGTTTCCGGCAGGACATGGAAGCGCTGGTGTTCGCGCTCGAGCATCGCCGCGGCATCGACGAACACGACCAGGGCCTGCGCACCGAAGCGCTGATGCAGGCCAACAGCGCGCTTCTGACCGCGAAGCAGTCGGCAACGATCACGGTCGGCCGGTTCTTCGATGCGGTCGTCGATCGCGACGTGCTGGGGCAGATTCTCGGTGACGAGCCGAACGCACGCGTGCGTGCGGGCGCGCAAGGGCAGATCGAGGCGACCCGGATCAAGCTCGGCAACGTGCGTCACCGGATCATCGGCGTCATCGCGCAGATGTGACCGCGCGCATCGCGGCGGGATGCGTGGCATGGCCGCCGCTGCAAACGACTGCGGCCGGCAGGTGCCGGCCGCGATGCAACACGGGCAACAAACCGGTCGCGGTGCCATTGAAGACGCCGCGCCGGCCGTACGCGCTTACTGCGGGCCCATCTTCTTGATCAGCACGTCCAGTTCGGCCATTTCGGCGTCGGTGAGGTCGACGAGCGGCGCGCGCACCGGGCCAGCGTCATGGCCGACGAGCTTCGCGCCCGCCTTCACGATGCTGACCGCGTAGCCCGCGCGACGGTTGCGGATCTGCAGGTACGGCAGGAAGAATTCGTCGATCAGGCGGCCGACCGTTGCGTGGTCGTCCTTCGCGATCGCTTCATAGAACGCCATCGCCGTCTTGGGGATGAAGTTGAACACGGCCGACGAGTACACCGGCACGCCGAGCGCCTTGTACGCGGCTGCGTAGACTTCGGCCGTCGGCAGGCCGCCGAGATACGCGAAGCGGTCGCCGAGGCGGCGGCGGATCGTGACCATGCTCTCGATTTCGCCGACGCCGTCCTTGAAGCCGATCAGGTTCGGGCAGCGATCGGCGAGGCGCTCGAGCATGTCGGCGTTCAGCTTCGAATTCGCGCGGTTGTACACCACGACGCCGATCTTCAGCGCGCGGCACACCTGCTCGACGTGTTCGGCGATGCCTTCCTGGCTGGCTTCCGTCAGGTAGTGCGGCATCAGCAGCACGCCGCTCGCGCCGAGGCGCTCGGCTTCCTGCGCGTATTCGATCGCGACGCGCGTCGCGCCGCCGGCGCCGGCCAGGATCGGCACCTTGCCCTTGCAGGTTTCCGTCGCGACGCGGATCACGTCCGAATACTCGCGCTGCGTGAGCGAGAAGAATTCACCGGTGCCGCCGGCCGCGAACAGCGCGGTCGCGCCATACGGTGCCAGCCATTCCAGACGCTCGGCATAGGTGGTCGGGCGGAAGCTGCCGTCCGCGTCGAAGTCCGTCAGCGGAAACGACAGCAGGCCGTGGGAGATGATCTGTTTGAGTTCTTGCGGTGAAGTCATGGTTGGGTCGTCCGTCTAGCGCGAGTGCTGGGTTCGTCGGGTACGGCATCCGAGCCATATTGGCGATGTCGTTGTATGTCATCGTACAACGAGGCAAAAGGTGACGCAAGCGATTTGCTGGCGGGCGGGGGTTAGGGTCTTTCCGGATAAGGGTTTACTCAGCATCCCGGTTGGTGTTGAATGTCGTATGATGACTAACGATTTGACTGGTGGCCTTCCAGGAATTCCGATGACTGCTTCCCCGCTTTATATCCGCGTGCATCCCGACGACAACGTCGCGATCGTCGTCAACGACGGCGGCCTGCCCGAGGGCGCGACGTTCGCCGACGGCCTGACCCTGCGCGAAGGCGTGCCGCAAGGGCACAAGGTCGCGCTGGTCGACCTTGCGGCCGGCGACCCGATCGTCCGCTACAACGTCGTGATCGGCTACGCGCTCACCGAGCTGCGCCGCGGCAGCTGGGTCAACGAGCGCACGATGCGCATGCCCGAGCCGCCGGGGCTGGACAACCTGCCGCTCGCCACCCGTGCCGCGCCGCCGCTGGCGCCGCTCGAAGGCTATACGTTCGAGGGCTTCCGCAATCCGGACGGTTCGGTCGGCACGCGCAACATCCTCGCGATCACGACGACCGTGCAGTGCGTGTCGGGCGTCGTCGAGCATGCGGTGAAGCGGATCAAGGACGAACTGCTGCCGCGCTACCCGAATGTCGACGACGTGGTCGGGCTCGAGCACACATATGGCTGCGGCGTCGCGATCGATGCACCCGATGCCGACATCCCGATCCGCACGCTGCGCAACATCAGCCTGAACCCGAACTTCGGCGGTGAGGTGATGACGGTGAGCCTCGGCTGCGAGAAGCTGCAGCCCGAGCGCCTGCTGCCACCCGGCGCGATTCCGCTGGCGGCCGACGGCGCGACGGACAACGGCGGCGTGGTGTGCCTGCAGGATGCCGCGCACGTCGGCTTCAACTCGATGATCGACTCGATCATGAAGATGGCCGAATCGCACCTCGAGCGGCTGAACCGCCGCCGTCGCGAGACGTGCCCGGCGTCCGATCTCGTCGTCGGCGTGCAGTGCGGCGGCAGCGATGCATTCTCGGGGCTGACCGCGAACCCGGCGGTCGGCTTCGCGGCCGACCTGCTCGTGCGTGCGGGCGCGACGATCATGTTCTCGGAAGTGACCGAAGTGCGCGATGGCGTCGCGCAACTCACGTCGCGCGCGGCGAACGAGGACGTCGCCCGCGAGATCATCCGCGAGATGGACTGGTACGACCGCTACCTGCAGCGCGGCCGCGTCGATCGCAGCGCGAACACGACGCCCGGCAACAAGAAGGGCGGCCTGTCGAACATCGTCGAGAAGGCGATGGGTTCGATCGTGAAATCGGGCAGCGCGCCGATCGCCGGCGTCGTGCGGCCCGGCGATCGGGCGCGGCAGAAGGGGCTGCTGTACGCGGCGACGCCCGCGAGCGATTTCATCTGCGGCACGCTGCAGCTCGCGGCGGGGATGAACCTGCACGTGTTCACGACCGGCCGCGGCACGCCATACGGCCTCGCGCAGGTGCCGGTGATCAAGGTCGCGACGCGCAGCGATCTCGCGCGCCGCTGGCACGACCTGATGGATCTCGACGCGGGGCAGATCGCGACCGGCGCGGCCTCGATCGAGGACGTGGGCTGGGAGCTGTTCCGGCTGATGCTCGATGTCGCGAGCGGCAAGCGCCGCACCTGGGCCGAGCAATGGAAGCTCGCGAATGCGCTGACGCTGTTCAACCCGGCGCCGGTGACCTGACACGCGCGGTTGCGACGGGCAGACGATGCGGGCGCCTTCGAGCGCCCGTTCTTGATTGCGGCGGCGCGATTTCCTTACCTCGAACGTAATCGACCGCCCATGCGAGGCCGGTGACGATGACGGCACGCGAACACGAAACGTCCGCGGCGCCGTCCTTCCTTCATCCAGACCAGGAGCCTCGCATGAACACCGCCCAAACCGCCCAGTCCGCTCACGCCGACCTGATCGACCGCTATTTCGACGCCTGGAACGAGCCCGACGTCGCACGCCGGCGCGCGCTGATCGATGCGACCTACGCGAGCGACGCGGCCTATCGCGATCCGCTGATGGCCGGCGACGGCCACGCGGGCATCGACACGATGATCGCCGCGGTGCAGGCGCGCTTCCCCGCGTTCCGGTTCCGCCGCACGACCGACGTCGACGGCTTCGGCCAGCACCTGCGCTTCTCGTGGGCGCTCGTGTCGCCCGACGGCGCGGCGATCGTGAAGGGTTCGGATTTCGGCACCGTCGATGCGTCGGGCCGCCTGAAGTCGGTCACGGGTTTCATCGACGAAATGCCGGCCGCGGCATCGTGACGTGAGCGATGCACGCCCGGTGGCCGCCGGGATCGGGTAACTTATGCAATTCGTTCCCGATCCCGGAGATTTGCCCACATGCTGAAGAATCTCGATCCTCTGCTGCACGCCGACATCCTGCACACGCTGCGCGCGATGGGCCACGGAGATGAAGTGGCGATTTGCGATGCGAATTTTCCCGCGGAGTCCGTCGCCGAGCACACGGTGGTCGGCCGCGCGCTGCGCATCGACGGCGCCGACTCGGCGCGCGTCGCGCGCGCGGTGCTGTCCGTGCTGCCGCTCGACACGTTCGTCGATACGCCCGCGTGGCGGATGGAAGTGGTCGGCGACCCCGCCGCGGTGCCGCCCGTGCAGCGTGAAGTGCAGGCCGAAATCGATCGCGCGGAAGGGCGCGCCGTGACGCTCGCGGGCGTCGATCGATTCGCGTTCTACGAGCGCGCGCAACAGGCGTACGCGGTGATCGTCACCGGCGAGCTGCGCGGCTACGGCTGCTTCCTGTTCAAGAAAGGCGTGCTGTTGAGCGACGCCGGTTAGGGCCAGTTCCCTTTATTCGCGGCGACGGCCGGGCGTCGTTCTTCATGGCGCCGTCATGCTTGCGTCGCCGCCGCAGCGTAAAGATTTGCTACAACCTTTTTCTTGGACACCGCGAAAAGACCCTCTATGCTGGCCCATTTGCCGCGGGCCCGACAGGGCCGCGCGGCGCCGAACCGCACGGGCACGCCCCGCGCGGACGGCCGAACTGCATACGAGGAGAGAGGCATGACGCGTTCCGTCGATTCCGGCGTCATTTTTTTCGCACGCCTGGCGCTGGCGGCGTTGTTCTTGTGGGGCGGCGTGATGAAGCTGCTCGGCTACAGCGATTTCATCGGTTATCTGCATGGGCTGAACGTGCCCTATCCGCAGGTGATGGGCCCGGTCGTCGTCACGATCGAGGCACTCGGCGGCCTGCTGCTGATCGTCGGCTACAAGGTGAAGCCGCTCGCGTTGCTGATGGCGTTCTATACGATCGCGACCGCGATGGTGGGACACAATTTCTGGGATGCGACGGACGCCGCGGTCCAGCACGACATGGTGATCCACTTCTGGAAGAACGTTGCGATCGCCGGCGGGTTCCTGCTGCTGTTCGTGACCGGTGCGGGCGGCGCGAGCATCGACGCGCTGCGCCGGCCGAGTTCGTCGTACGGCGCGCTGCGCTGAGTCGAACCGGGCTGAACGGCGCGACGCACGCACGTCGCGCGCTGCGCTGAAGCAAAACAAAAGGGCCGAATCCCGCACGCAGCGGGATTCGGCCCTTTGTTCATCCGGCCGACGCGTGCGCGCCGGCGTTCAGCGTGCGTCCTTCAGGTCCTTCGCATCCTTCGAGAACTGCACGGCGATCGCGCCGAGCACGCAGATCGTCGCGACGTACACGACCGGCGCGAGCGGGTTCGACTTCATCATCAGCGACACGATTACCGGCGTCAGGCCGCCGAAGATCGCATACGCGACGTTGTACGAGAACGAGATGCCCGAGAAGCGCACGACCGCGGGGAAGCTCTTGACCATCACGAACGGCACCGCACCGATCGTGCCGACCGTGAAGCCGGCAATCCCGTAGTACAGCGGCAGTGTCGACGCGTCGGCCGCGACCTGCGCGAACAGCAGGTAGTAGCACGCGGCCAGCACGAGGCCGCCGATGCCGAGCACGCGCTTCGCGCCGATCCAGCCCGCGAGCGAGCCGGCGGTGATGCAGCCGGCCGTCAGGCACAGCGTTGCGATGCTGTTCGCGAACAGCGTGGTCGCGGGCGTCAGGTGAAACTGCTTCTGCAGCAGCGCGGGCGTCATCAGGATCACGACGACGATCGCCGCCGACAGCATCCACGTGAGCAGCATCGACACGATCACCGCGCGGCCGTGGTCGCGCAGCACGGCCTTCAGCGGAATCTCGGCCGCGAGCGCCTTCTTCGCCTTCATCTCGGCGAACACCGGCGTCTCGTGCAGCCAGCGGCGCAGGTAGACGGAGAACAGGCCGAACACGCCGCCGAGCAGGAACGGAATGCGCCAGGCGAATGCGGTGACTTCGGCGCCCGAGTAACGGCTGTTGATGCCGGCGGCGACCAGCGAGCCGAGCAGGATGCCGGCCGTGAGGCCCGCGGTCAGCGTGCCGCACGCATAGCCGATGTGGCGCGACGGCACGTGCTCCGACACGAATACCCATGCGCCCGGCACTTCGCCGCCGACCGCCGCGCCCTGCAGCACGCGGAACAGTAGCAGCAACACCGGCGCGAGGATGCCGATCGAGTCGTAGGTCGGCAGCAGGCCCATCAGCAGCGTCGGCACCGACATCATCAGCACGCTCAGCGTGAACATCCGCTTGCGGCCGAACAGGTCGCCGAAGTGCGCCATGATCACGCCGCCGAGCGGACGCGCGAGATAACCGGCCGCGAAGATGCCGAACGTCTGCAGCTGGCGCAGCCAGTCGGGAATGTCGTGCGGGAAGAACAGCTGTCCGATCGCGGGTGCGAAGAACACGAAGATGATGAAGTCGTAGAACTCGAGGGCGCCGCCGAGTGCGGCAAGGCCAAGAGTTTTATAGTCGCTGCGCGTGAGCGCGCGTTCGGCGGCGCGAGGCGCGCCGCTCAATTCGGAAGCTTGCATGGTCAGGACGATCGGTTTTCGAATGTTGTTGTCGGTGCTGCGTCTCCAGAACCCGCTATCGGCATGGACTGGCAAGGCGCGGCTTGCGTCGTCGAGCGTGTGCCGAGCGCCGGATGGGGCACGCGACACGCACCGTCGCACCGGGATGGGGCACGACGCAGACGAAGCGTCAAAGCGGGTGGGGGGATTCTACAGGAGCGCGAAATGCGCGCGCGCGGGGCCGCGCCGAGGAATGCTTCGGACTTCGTCGAACCGAAACGCACGCGGCGCGGCAGGCGGGTGAACCGCATGCCGCGCCGCACGTGACAGGGACTGCGCGATCAGTTGCCGGCGATCGTATCGACCGGCTTGAACGCGCCGTGCTCGACCTTGTAGATCGTCACCGGCGCATCCTTCAGGTCGCCCTTCGCGTCGTATGCGATGCTCGGCGCCGACACGCCCTTGATCGACACCTTGCCGAGATACGGCGTATAGACCTTCGGATCGGTCGAGTTCGCGTTCTTCATCGCGGTGAGCAGCGCGATCGTGCCGTCGTACGAGTAGGGCGAATAGGTGATGACGTCTTCATTGAAGCGTGCCTTGTAGCGCGATGCGTAGCCGGCGAAGCCCGGCATCTTTTCCTTCGGCAGCCCGCCCATGTAGACGATCGCGCCTTCGGCCGCGTCGCCGCCGACCTTCAGGAACGTCGGCGAGCGCGACATCTCGCCGGTCACGAAGGCGGACTTCATCCCGAGCTGGCGCATCTTGCGGATCATCGGCGAAGACTGCGCGTCGCCGCCGCCGTAGAAGATCGCGTCGGGGTTGATGCCCTTCAGGTTGGTCAGGATCGCCGAGAAGTCGAGCGCCTTGTCGTTCGTGAAGTCGCGCTTGACGATCGTGCCGCCCGCGGCCTGCACGGCCTTCGCGAATTCGTCGGCGATGCCCTGGCCGTAGGCCGTGCGGTCGTCGATGATCGCGATGCGCTTGTAGCGCAGCGTCTTCACCGCGTACGAGCCGACGATGCGGCCGGCCTGCGCGTCGCTCGTCAGCAACCGGTAGGTGGTCTTGTAGCCGCGCGCCGTGTATTGCGGCGACGTCGCCATCGAGATTTGCGGCAGCCCCGCGCGATCGTACAGGTCGGACGCCGGAATGCTCGTGCCCGAGTTGAAGTGGCCGATGACGCCGCGGACGTTGTCGTCGATCAGCCGCTGCGCGACCGTCGTGCCGGTGCGCGGGTCGGCCTGGTCGTCCTGCGAGTCGAGCTGGAACGTGACCGGCTGTCCACCGATCGTCGGATGCGTCGCGTTGAAATCGGCGATCGCGAGTTGCACGCCCTTCTGCATGTCCGTGCCGTAGTTCGACTGCGGCCCCGTCAGCGGTGCGGCGAAACCGATCTTGACGACGTCGGCGGCGATGGCGTGTGCGCCCGACAGTGCGCAGGCAGCGGCCAGCGCGACGTGCGATACCTTCAGCTTCACTTTCACTTCCCCTTGATGGCGTGGTTGGGCCGCCGCCGGCCAGCGGGCCGGTGCGGTAAACCGGGCGAGACGTATCGGTCTGCAGGCCTGTGCGACAGCCGTGCGGGGTGTGCCATGCGCCGCGCGGGTTATGCCGGAATCGGCGTGCGTGGTGTTGGCGGGATATCGTCTCGTTACCGTTGATCGAAGTCTAGGTAGCGAAAATGCGCGCGTCTTGCGCGTTCGGTGCGCGACCGGCGACGATTTCGGCATATCGTCGATAACCCTGATATATGCCGAAATCGTCATGTAGAACGCGTAATCGCGCCAAGACGTGACGCGCCGGCATTTCTAGGATGGCGGGTCCGGCGCAGGTTGTCTCGGCGTCAGTTGGGTGCATCGATATCGCCGACGTTGCCGACCGATGCCCGGCGCCATGCAGCGGGCCGATGCGTATTCGACGCCGCCCGGCAAGCGCGCGGCGCAGTGGTTGCACGCACAACAGCACGGCGTACGATGCGCCGCCGCATGCGGCCACCCGATCGTCGCCAATCGTCGCCGATCGGCGGCGCGTTGCGCGGACCGCCGTTCGCCGAGCCGCCCGATCGCTTGCCCGAGATCGCCACGACGTGTTCTCGGGCGCGCTCCTATAATCGACGCCATCAGCCACTCCCTTCGCAGATGCCGGGATGACGACCTTCCTTGCCGCACCGCCCATGAGCCTGTCCGACACGCTGCGCTACCAGCCCGACAACGCCGATCTCGGCGCGATGCTCGCGCACTTCCGCCTGCTCGAGCCGGTGTTCGACGCGCTGCCCGACGTTGCATTCTTCGTGAAGGACGCGAACGGCCGCTACGCGCTCGTCAACCGCACGCTGGCGATGCGCTGCGGCTACAAGGACAAGCGCGACCTGCTCGGCAAGACGACCGACGAAGTGTTTCCGCGCCGCTTCGGCAGGACCTATTTCGAGCAGGACATGGCGACGATCACCGCCGGCCAGCAGCTGATGGACCAGCTCGAGCTGCATCTGTATCCGGGCCGCCAGCCGGGCTGGTGCCTGACCTGCAAGGAGCCGCTGCGCGACGCGGCCGGCAAGGTGGTCGGTCTCGCGGGCATCTCGCGCGACCTGAAGGCGCACGAGGGGTCGCATCCGGCCTACAGCAAGCTCGCCGACGTGGTGCAGCACATCCAGGATCACTACGTGCAGCCGCTGAACCTGAAGCAGCTTGCGCAGATGGCCGGGATGTCGGTCGCGCAGCTCGAACGCTACTTCCACAAGGTGTTTCACCTGACGCCGCGCCAGGTGCTGCTGAAAACGCGGCTCGACGCGGCCACGGCGCTGCTCGTCACGCACGACAAGGTGACCGACGTCGCGGCGCTATGCGGTTATACGGATCACAGCGCGTTCACGCGCCAGTTCAAGGCGACGGTCGGCATGACGCCGACGGAATATCGGCTGATGCTGCAGGATCGGGCAGGGTGAAGTGTCGCGCCGGGCGGGCCGGCGGGTCTGAAGGATCGGGGCGATGCGGGGAAGCGGTGAAAACCGTGGCTCAGCGGTAGCCGAGCCCTTTCAGGACGGCCGTGCCGTCTTCGGTCAGCCGGAAGCTGGGGGCCGTATCGGGGTCGAGCCTGACCATCTCGACGAGACCGGCTTCCTGCAGCGCAGGCAATTCGGCTTTGGCGTTCGCGCCGATCGGCGCATGCAGCAGCACGAGCAACGTCGCGATTTCGTGATGACTGAGCAGGCGGCGCAGCATCGTCTTCTTTGCAGAGGGCGCGGCCGGGCGGCCCGCGGGTGCTTCTACGGCGCTCATCGCTTTCCTCCTTTTCGAGATAACCATCGGGTACTGGCTGCGGATGGTGCCGTCGAAGACTTAAGCGATTCTTAAAACCGCGGTGGCCGAGCGGATGCTGCAGTGCGGCGTGCGTTACGGGATGTAACCCCAGCCGGGCGGCCGCTTCCGGCCCCGCTTCCGGCCCCGAGCGGCCTGCCTTGCCGGGCGGTGCACCGCCGCGGCATTCACCACGATGGTGCGTCCGCGCGACGCCCGTCGCGGGGTCGTCGTGATTTTCTCGTTCGATTCGCCCATGCGCGAAATTTGCTTGCTCCCTTATTTCCTGCGCTGGGCCTGCGCGGCGAGCCGCACGGCCGCGTTGGCCGCGCCGTAACCGTCGTAGCCGCCGCGCCGCTCGACGATTTCGAGCGAGAAGCGGTTGTCGACCAGTTCCGTATACGCATGCAGGAATTCGCCGCCGTTTTCGTCGCGGTCGTACAGCAGATGGTGAGCGCTCAGCGTGTCGATCAGCTCGTCCGGCAGCGCGTAGCGCGCGGCGAGATCGTCGTAATAGTTCGGCGGGATCCGCAGGAACGGCACGCCGTCGGCCGCGAACGTGGCGACCGTCTGCACGATGTCGTCGGTCCGGAACGCGACGTGGTTCAGCCCCGTGCCGTGATAGCGTTCGAGCGATTCGGCGACGGCCGTATGGCGGTCGACCGACGCATTCAGCGCGATCCGCACCGAGCCGTCGGCGCTGCGCACCGCGCGGCTGCGCATCAGGCCGTACGGATCGGGCACGAGCCAGCTGCGCTCGGCCTCGAAGCCGAAGGCGGTCTTGAAGAACAGGATCCACGTATCGAGCGCGTCGGCCGGCAGCGCGAGGCAGACGTGATCGATGCCCGTCAGCGGGCCGACCTCGGTCGGGCCGTCGATGTCGGTCAGCACGAAATCCGACTCATATAGCGTTGGCGCGTTCGGCGTCTCGTCGACGAAGTATTCGAGGCTGCCGTCCGGCGCCTGCACGCCCGGCAGCACGCGCTCGTTCGGGCCGACGCGCCCGGAAAACGGCGCGTAGCCGAAGCCGGCCGCGCGTTCGAATGCCACTTTCGCATCGTCGACGCGGAACGCCGACGCGCACAGCGACAACCCGTGCTGCTGGAAGAACGCGTCGGCGAACGAGTCGCGCTCGGCGTTCAGCACGATCGATGCGGCGCCGTGCTGGAACAGTGTCACGTCCTTCGATCGATGACGGCCCGCGAGCCGGAACCGCATCCGGCCGAGCCATTCGCCGACGGTGGCCGCCGCCTGCGCGTCGACCGCGAATTCAATGAACTGGAACCCGACGTGCGCGGGCGGCGCCGGCGGCGCGAACAGTGGCTGGCCGGCGGCGGGCGCGTGGCCGTCCTGTGCGAGCCGCGCGCGCGTCAGCTCTTCCAGATAAAGCAGCGAGCGGTGGCCGTCGGCGGCCGTGATCGCGGTCGGCGCGGCGCGGAAGCCGTCGTTGAAGATCTCGAGCGACAGCGGCCCCGTATAACCGGACTCGATCACGCGGGCCGTGAAGCGCGTGAGGTCGAAGTCGCCCTGGCCGGGGAACGAGCGGAAGTGGCGGCTCCATTCGATCACGTCCATCGCGAGCTTCGGCGCGTCGGCGATCTGCACGAACGCGATCCGGTCGCCGGGGATGTCGGCGATCGCGTCCGGCGAATCGTCGAGCGACAGCGTATGGAAGCTGTCGAGCGCGAGGCCGAGATGCGGGCTGTTCACCGCGTTCACGAGCTGCCATGCGTGGCTGTACCGGTTCACGACGCGGCCCCACGCGAGCGCCTCGTACGCGGCGACCACGCCGGCCTGCCGCGCGGCTTCGGCGAGCGCGCCGAGCTGGTCGACCAGCAAAGCATCGTCCGCGATCGTGTCGGGCGACACGTTGCTGCACACCAGGATGCGGTCGGTGCCGAGCGCGTGCATCACGTCGAACTTGCGGCGGATGCGGTCGAGATTGCGGGCGAGCTGGGCCGGGCTCACGCCCTCGAAGTCGCGAAACGGCTGGAACAGCACGATGTCGAGGCCGAGATCGGCGGCCATGCGCCGCACGTCGGCGGGCGATCCGTCGAAGTAGACGAGGTCGTTCTCGAAGATTTCGACGCCGTCGAAGCCGGCGGCCTGGATGGCGGCGAGCTTCTCGGCGAGCGTGCCGGACAGTGACACGGTGGCGATCGAGCGCTGCATGGGCGAATCCTGCGGATGAGCGGGGCGTGGCGTCGGCCGGACCGGGCCGGAATGAACCAGTCGTTGAATTACCTGCGGGCGCCACATCCCGAATTTACTAGGGGAGTATGGGGAATTATACAAACTAACTAGATGGTACAAATTAGCGAAAACCCGAAAAGACATTGCGCTTGCGCAAGCGCACACTAGCGCCAAATCTTGACGTCAAGGGGCGCAGTCGGCTAGCGATTCGCCCCTGTTTTAGGAGCAGAAACACCATGAGCAAGCACAAGGTGCTGGTGCTGAACGGCCCGAACCTGAATCTGCTGGGGACCCGCGAGCCCCATATCTACGGCGCGGAAACCCTTGCCGACGTCGAGCAGCGTTGCCGCACGGCGGCTGAAGGGCTCGGGCTGGAGATCGACTTCCGCCAGTCGAACGCCGAGCACCAGCTGATCGACTGGCTGCATGCCGCGCGTCACGATACGCACGGCATCGTGATCAACCCGGCCGCGTATACGCACACGTCGGTCGCGCTGGCCGACGCGTTGTCCGCGATCGCGAAACCCGTGATCGAGGTGCATATCTCGAACGTGCATCGTCGCGAGGCATTCCGTCACCACTCTTATGTGTCGGCGGTGGCCGAAGCCGTGATCTGCGGCTGCGGCACCGAAGGCTACGTATTCGCGCTGCAGCGCCTGTCGACCCTTTTTGCGCAGGGAGCTGCACGATGAGCCGCCCGTCTTTTCTGATCGGCCTGATCGGCCAGGGCATCGGCGGTTCGCTGTCGCCCGCGATGCATGAGGAAGAAGGCTTCCGCCAGGGTTTCGGCTACGTATACCGGCGCATCGATCTCGACGTGCTCGGCGTGACCGCCGACGCGCTGCCGGAACTGCTCGATGCCGCGCAGCGCATGGGCTACAACGGGCTCAACATCACGCATCCGTGCAAGCAGCGCGTGATCGAGCACCTCGACTCGCTGTCGGACGACGCGCGCGCGCTCGGCGCGGTGAACACCGTGCTGTTCAAGGACGGCAAGCGGATCGGCCACAACACCGACTGGTCGGGTTTCGCGAAGTCGTTCCGCCGCGGGTTGCCCGATGTGTCGCTCGAGCGTGTCGTGCAGCTGGGCGCGGGCGGCGCGGGTGCGGCCGTCGCGCATGCTGCGCTGCAGATGGGCGCCGCCGAGCTGACGATCTTCGACGTCGACGGCACGCGTGCCGCCACGCTCGCGGGCGAACTGCAGCAGCGCTTCCCGGCCGCCCGGGTTACACCGGGCAGCGATCTCGCGGCCGCGATGCATGTCGCGACTGGCCTGATCCACGCCACGCCGACCGGCATGACCAAGCATCCAGGCCTGCCGCTGCCGGCCGAGCTGCTCCGCGCGGGAATGTGGGTTGCCGACATCGTGTATTTCCCGCTCGAAACCGAACTGATCCGCGCCGCGCGCGCGGCCGGCTGCGCGACGCTGCCCGGTGGCGGGATGGCCGTGTACCAGGCCGTCGATGCGTTCGAGATCTTCACCGGACGCACGCCGGACGACGAGCGAATGTTCGAACACTTTCAGTCGCTCGTCGCGCGCTGACCTTTTACCGACTAGCTGAAAAAGAGACCAGGAGACGACCATGCAGCACACCACCCACACGAACGCCGCGCCCGCGGCGGCCGGCACGGTCCGGCGGACCTCGGCGCGCTACAAGATCCTCGCGCTGCTCGCGATCGGCACGATGATCAACTATCTCGATCGTACCGTGCTGGGGGTGGCTGCGCCGCAGCTCACCAAGGAGCTTGGCATCAACGCGGCGGTGATGGGCATCATGTTCTCGGCATTCTCGTGGACGTACGTCGCGATGCAGGTGCCCGGCGGGCTGTTCCTCGACCGCTTCGGCAGCAAGATCACCTATTACTGGTCCATGACGCTGTGGTCGCTGTGCACGTTGCTGCAGGGCTTCGTGCCCGGTGTCGGGACGTTGCTCGCATGCCGGCTCGGCCTCGGCGTGACGGAAGCGCCGTGTTTCCCGACCAACAGCCGGGTCGTCGCGACGTGGTTCCCGCAGAACGAGCGCGCGATGGCGACCGGCACCTACACCGTGGGCGAGTACATCGGTCTCGCGTTCTTCAGCCCCGTGCTGTTCGCGCTGATGGGTGCGTTCGGCTGGCGCTCGCTGTTCTGGGTCGTCGGCACGATCGGCATCGTGTTTGGTCTGGTCTGGTGGAAGTTCTATCACGAGCCGCGCAACCATCCGGCCGCCAATTCGGAAGAACTCGCGTACATCGAAGCGGGCGGCGGTCTCGTGCACGGCGCGCGCAAGGACGGGGACAAGAGCGGCAAGCCCGCACAGGCCAAGTTCAGCTGGTCGATGGCCGGCCGGCTGCTGAAGAAGCGTCAGCTCGCGGGTATCTGCCTCGGCCAATTCGCCGGCAACTCGACGCTCGTGTTCTTCCTGACCTGGTTCCCGACCTATCTCGCGACCGAGCGCCATATGGGCTGGCTGAAGATCGGCTTCTTCGCGGTGATGCCGTTCATCGCCGCGTCGGTCGGTGTGATGTTCGGCGGGATCTTCTCCGACTGGCTGCTGCGCCGCGGCAAGTCCGCGAACCTCGCGCGCAAGCTGCCGATCATCGCGGGCCTGCTGCTCGCGTCGACGATCATTCTCGCGAACTACGTGAAGAGCAACGAAGCCGTGATCGCGATCATGTCGGTCGCATTCTTCGCGCAGGGGATGGCGGCGCTCGGCTGGACGCTCGTGTCCGACATCGCGCCGGACGGCCTGCTGGGCGTGACCGGCGGCATCTTCAACTTCGCGGCGAACCTCGCCGGCATCATCACGCCGCTCGTCGTCGGCTTCATCGTCGCATCGACCGGATCGTTCGTCGGCGCACTCGTGTTCATCGGCGTGATCGCGCTGATCGGTGCGCTGTCGTATATCTTCGTCGTCGGCGACATCAAGCGGATCGAACTGTAAGTACCGGCTCCACGCACACTCGGTGCGTTCGCCCGGCGACCTGTGGGTCGCCGGGCTTTTTTGTTTCTGCCGTCCCCGCTTGCGGGCCGGGGCATACGTCAGCGCTCACGCGCGCTGCATGGCAATCCCGAGCGATTCGACCGCCTGCGCGATCGCCGCGACCGCACGCCGGATGTCGCCGGCATCGATCGCGCCGATGCAGCCGACGCGGAACGTCTCGAGTTGCGTCAGTTTGCCCGGATACAGGATGAAGCCCGCGTCGCGCACTGCGTCGTAGAAGCGGCGGAAATCGTAAGCCGGATGGTCGGGCGCATGAAACGTGACGATCACCGGCGCCTGCACGCTTGCGTCGAGGAACGGCGTGAAGCCGAGCGCGCGCATCGATTCGATCAAGGTCCGGCAGTTCTCCGCATAGCGCGCACCGCGCGCCGGCTGGCCGCCTTCGGCCAGATACTGGTCGAGCGCGGCGCGCAGCGCGGCGATCACGTGGGTCGGCGGCGTGAAGCGCCACTGGCCCGTCTTGCGCAGGTATGCGTACTGATCATGCAAGTCGAGCGCGAGCGACGGCGAGTTGCCTTCGCTCGCGTCGAGTACATCGCGCCGCACGATCGCGAACCCCATCCCCGGCACGCCTTCCAGGCATTTCCCGCTTGCCGAGATCAGCGCGTCGATTCCGCTGTCCGCCAGCGCGATCGGCAACGCGCCGAACGAACTCATCGCGTCGACGATCAGCCGCTTGCCGTGCCGCCGGCACGCGGCCGCGATCGCGTCGAGCGGATTGAGGATGCCGGCGCTCGTTTCCAGGTGCACCAGCGCGACGTGCGTGATGCGTGGCTCGCGCGCGAACGCGGCTTCGATCGCCGCCGGGTCGACCGCGGCGTCCTCATCGAACGGCAGCGCGATCGCCGCGATGCCGAGCCGGCCGAGGATCTTCAGGATGCGCGCGCAATACGCGCCGTTGTCCGGCACCAGCACGACGCCGTCGCGCGGCACGAGCGTGCCCAGCGCGGCCTCGACCGAAAACGTGCCGCTGCCTTGCATCGGCACGCACACGTATTCGTTGCCGCCGCGCGCGATCGCGACGAGATCCGCGCAGACACTGGCCGTCAATTGATTGAAAGCGGCGTCCCACGAGCCCCAGTCATGTTGCATTGCGTGGCGTGTTGTGGCGGACGTGGTGAGCGGACCGGGCGTGAGCAGAATCGGGTCGGGCATGGCTTTTTCTCCAGCAAAGGTCGGGCGAAACGCCGGGGCGGCATTTCTGGGTGATTTGCATGATATTGGCAAAATGTGTCATTTTTTGGAAATTGTGGCACTCGTCACGGCGTTGTCATCGAACGCTGTGATCCTTCGGTTGCCGCGCGAGACCACCCGCAGCGCGGCAGCGAGGCAGGCCGGTTGTCGGTCTGTCCGACTGAAAGGAGCCGGATCGTGCCCCGGCCGTTTGGTGTTCCGCCTACGGAGAAGTGAGATGACACTGCAGAATTCCTCGCGCGCCGCTGCCGGCGCGTTCCGCAAGCTCGCGCTGGCCGCCTGCGCCGCCGGTCTGCTGCAAGGCGCCGCGATGCCCGCACATGCGGCAAACGCGGTCGTGCTGTATACGGCGGACGGTCTCGAGAATCTCTATCGCGATGTGCTGCCGGCCTTCGAGAAGAAGGAAGGCGTCAAGGTCAACATCGTGACGGCGGGCAGCGGCGAGGTCGTCAATCGCGCGAACATCGAGAAGAATTCCCCGAAGGCCGACGTGATCGTCACGCTGCCGCCGTTCATTCAGCAAGCCGGCCAGATGGGCCTGCTGCAGCCGTACCAGAGCGTGAACTACAAGAACGTGCCGGCGATCGCAAAGGCCGAGGACGGGACGTGGGCGACGTTCGTGAACAACTACTTCTCGTTCGCGATCAACCCGGACGTCGTGAAGAACCAGCCGAAGACGTTCGCCGACCTGCTGTCGCCGGCCTACGCGGGCAAGGTCGCGTACTCGAACCCGGCGACCGCCGGCGACGGGATGGCCGTGCTGATCCTGACGACCTCGCTGATGGGCGAGGACAAGGCGTTCGACTACCTGGCGAAGCTGTCGCAGAGCGTGAAGTTCCACACGAAGGGCACGGGCTACCTGAACGTGCTGCTGTCGCGCAACGAGATCAGCGTCGCGAACGGCGACCTGCAGATGGACCTCGACGACGCCGAACACGGGGCGCTGTCCGTCAAGCCGATCTTCCTGTCCGCGAAGGACGGCGACCAGCCGACCACGTTCCAGCTGCCGTACGGCATCGGCCTGATCAAGAGCGGCCCGAACCAGGACGCCGGCAAGAAGCTGATCGACTACCTGATGTCGACGGAAGTGCAGTCGAAGGTGCCGGACATGTACGGCATCCCGGGCCGCACCGACGTGCCGCTGGCCGGCAAGAACGGAGAAGCGGTCAAGAAGGCGATTGCGGGCGTGAAGCTGATCCCGGTCGACTGGACCCAGGTGATGGCGAAGAAGCCGGTGTGGATCGAGCGCTGGAAGAAGGACGTGATCGGCAGCTCGGGCAAGCAGCTCGACGTCGTCAAGCCGAAGTGATCGGCACACGCCGCCTGTATTAGCGAGCAAGAGGATGAACCCGGTGGAAACCACCCTGACCCATCCCGGCGCATTCGGCGCCGCCGAACCGCACGCCACGCTGCGGTCCGGCGCGCCGGGCGGCGTGCAGATCGAACACCTGAGCGTGCGCTATGGCGCACGTACTGTGCTGGAAGATCTGTCGCTGTCGATCGGCGCCGGTGAATTTCTGACCGTGCTCGGCAAGAGCGGCTGCGGCAAGACCACGCTGCTGCGCTTCATCGCCGGGTTCGTGAAGGCCGATGGCCTGACCGGCACGCTGACCGTGGCCGGACGCGACCTGACCCATGCGCCGCCGCACAAGCGCAATCTCGGTCTGTTGTTCCAGAATTACGCGCTGTTCCCGCACCTGTCGGTGTTCGAGAACGTCGCATTCGGGCTGCGCGCCCGCGGGATGGCCTCGTCCGAAGTGACGCGTCGCGTCGCCGACGCGCTGAAGCTCGTGCAACTCGGCGATGCGGGCCACCACCTGCCCGCGCAACTGTCGGGCGGGATGCAGCAGCGCGTTGCGCTGGCCCGCGCGCTCGTGATCGAGCCGGACGTGCTGCTGCTTGACGAACCGCTGTCGGCGCTCGACGCCAACCTGCGCGCGTCGGTGCGCAGCGAGCTGAAGGCGCTGCACGAGCGCCTGCCGAACCTGACCGTCGTCTGCGTGACGCACGACCGCGACGACGCGCTCGTGCTGTCCGACCGCGCGCTGCTGATGCGCGACGGCCGCATCGCGCAGCTCGGCACGCCGCAACAACTGTACGACGCGCCGCAGGACGGCTACGTCGCGCGCTATCTCGGCCCGGCGAACCTGCTGCCGCCGCGCGTGATCTTTCCGCTCGGCGATCCGCGTCACGAAGTGCGCGACAAGGTCGCGTGCGTGCGCCCCGAGCGCCTGACCGTGATGCCGCTCGCGGCGGGCGGCCTGCACGGCACGGTGTCTTCCGTCGAATGGCAGGGCGCGGACCTGTCGATTGCGGTCGTGATCGATGCGGCGCCCGACGAACCCGTGCGCGTGACGATGCAACGCGGCCGCGGCGCGGCCCCCGAGCGCGGGGCGCGCGTTTCCCTGCATTGCGAGGCAGACGATGTCGTCCTTATCGAGCCCTGAAGCCGGCCTGCCGCCGCATGTGCTCGCGTCGGCCGCCGCGCATGCCGCTGCCGCGCGGCGCCGCAAGCGCATGGGCGACCTGCACCTCGCCGTGCTCGCGATCGTCGTGCTCGGCCCGCTCGTCGTCTATCCGCTGGTGCGGCTCGTGCTGCTGAGCGTATCGGGCGATCACGGGCTGAGCTTTGCCGCGTACCGGACGTTCTTCGGCAACCCCGATACGCGCAACGTGCTGCTGACGACGCTCGGCGTGCTGTTCGCGAGTGCCGGCACCGCATCGGTGCTCGGCGTGCTGCTGGCCGCGCTGCTGTTCTTCAAGCCGTTTCCGGGCGCGTCGCTCGTCACGCGCTTCCTGGAACTGTACGTCGCGTTCCCGTCGTTCCTCGTCGCGTTCACGCTGATCTTCCTGTACGGCTCGCAAGGCTCGATCAGCATCGCGCTGCAGCACCTGTTCCATCTCGAGAGCGCGCCGCTCGATTTCCTGTTCGGCATCGGCGGTGTGATTCTCGCGCAGACCGTGTTCTATACGCCGTTCGTCGTGCGGCCGACGCTCGCGTCGTTCGCGACGCTCGACCTGCGCCTGATCGAAGCCGCGCGCAGCCTCGGCGCGTCGGGCTGGATGCTTGCACGTCGCGTCGTGCTGCCGCTCGCGTGGCCGGGCATCGCCGCCGGCACCGTGCTGTGCTTCCTGCTGACGCTGAACGAATTCGGGATTCTGCTCGTGCTCGGCAGCGCGCGGCTCGTGACGCTGCCGGTCGCGATCTACAGCAGCGCGACCGTCGACCTCGACCTGCCGACCGCGTCGGCCGGCGCGGTCGTGATGCTCGCGCTGTCGCTGGCGCTTTATGCGGTTTATCGCCGGGTAAACCGGCGTGCGACGGGAGGAAACGATGTCCGCTGAATTCCGTATCGGGCAAGCCGTGCCGCGCCATCAGATCGGCTGGGGCGACACGCTGCTCAAGCATGCGTCGCGCGCGGCGCTCGCGCTGGCCGCGTTCGCCTGCTTCTGGCTGTTCGTGCTGCCGGTCATCGTCGTTGCACTGTCGAGCGTGTCGACGCAGTGGTCGGGCACGATCCTGCCGGCCGGCTACAGCCTGCGCTGGTTCGAGCGGCTCGGTTCGCCGGAATACGACGCGCTGCTGACGAGCCTCGAGATCGGCTTCGGCGTGTCGGCGATCGGCACGATCCTCGGGCTGTGGCTTGCACTCGCGCTCGAAGGGCGCGACCGGCGCGGCCTCGGCGCTGTTGTCGATGCGCTCGTGATGGTGCCGAATGGCGTGCCGAGCGTTGTGCTCGGACTCGCGGTGCTGATCGCGTATCACCAGAAGCCGCTCGACCTGTCGAGTTCCGCCGCGATCGTCGTGCTCGTGCAGCTCGCGCTGATTCTGCCGTTCTGCTACCGCTGCGCGGCCGCCGCGCTGCGCCCGGAGCTGACCGTGCTGCGCGAAGCCGCGGCGAGCCTCGGTGCGCCGCCCGCGATGGTGCTGCGCCGCGTACTGTTGCCGCAGCTCGTGCCGGCGCTGCGTGCGAGCCTCGCGCTCGGCTTCGCGCTGTCGCTCGGCGAACTCGGCGCGACGCTGACCGTCTACCCGCCGGGTTTCGCGACCGTGCCGATCGTCGTGATCGGCCAGGTCGAGCGTGGTTATTACCTTCCGGCATCGGCGCTGTCGCTGCTGATGCTCGGCGCGTCGCTCGCGGCGCTGCTGCTGATCGCCGCGCGTGTGCCGCGCGGCAAGCGGGCGGCATCATGAACGCCGCGTTTGCATTGCGCCATCCGGGTGAAGCGTCGGCGAACGGCGCATCGCCGGATCTCGCGGGACGCTCCGTCGACGTCAACGGCCGGCGCTACCGGCTGCCGGTCGAGCCGACCGTGGTCGTCTGTGTCGACGGCTGCGAGTACGACTATCTCGAACGTGCGGTGGAAGCGGGCGTTGCGCCGTTCATCGGCCGGATGATCGCCGAAGGCACGGCGTGGCGCGCCGATTGCGTCGTGCCGACCTTCACCAACCCGAACAACCTGTCCATCGTCTGCGGCGCGCCGCCGTCGGTCCACGGGATCTGCGGCAACTATTTCTGGGATCCGGCCGCCGACGGCGGGCGCGGCGCCGAAGTGATGATGAACGACCCGGCCTATCTGCGTGCCGGCACGCTGCTCGCGGCGGCGTCCGACGCCGGCGCGCGGGTGGCCGTCGTGACGGCGAAGGACAAGCTGCGCCGGTTGCTAGGCTGGCAGATGAACGGCATCTGCTTTTCCGCGGAGAAGGCCGCGCAGGCGAATCTCGCGGAAAACGGCATCGTCGACGTACTCGACTGGGTTGGCCTGCCGTCGCCGGATGTCTATAGCGCGGCGCTTTCCGAATTCGTGTTCGCGGCCGGCGTGCGGCTTGCGCAGACGCGGCAGGTCGACCTGATGTACCTGTCGACCACCGATTACGTGCAGCACAAGTGCGAGCCGGGCAGTGCCGGCGCAAACGCGTTCTACGCAATGATGGACGGCTATCTCGCGCAGCTCGACGCGCTTGGCTGGGCAATCGGGCTCACGGCCGACCACGGGATGAACGCGAAGCACGATCCCGCAACCGGTCGCCCGAACGTGATCTATCTGCAGGATGCGTTCGACGGCTGGTACGGCGCGCAGGCCGCGCGCGTGATCCTGCCGATCACCGATCCGTACGTCGTGCACCACGGCGCGCTTGGCTCGTTCGCGACCGTCTACCTGGCGCCGGACGTCGACCGGACCGAAGCGATGTGGCGCGTCGGCGGGATCGACGGCGTCGAGCTCGTGCTTGACAACGCGGAAGCCGCCGCGCGCTTCGAATTGCCGGCCGACCGGATCGGCGATCTCGTCGTGATCGGTCGGCGGGACATGACGCTCGGCACGCGCGAGCGCGAACACGACCTGTCCGGCCTGACCGTGCCGCTGCGTTCGCACGGCGGCGTGTCCGAGCAGGAAGTGCCGTTGCTGTTCAACCGTCGGATCGAGCGGGACGATCCTGCACGTCGTCCGCGCAATTTCGACGTCTTCGATTTCGTGCTGAACCGGGTCGCGTCATGATGGCTCATCCCCGACAGGATCACCTCGCCTTTCGCGCCGAGGCGCTGCGCTGGTGCGGCACGCGTGCGACGCGGGATCGTGTTCTCAACGTTACCGATCCGTACACCGGCACGCGTGTCGGCACGGTGCCGCTGGCGAGCGTCGACGACGTGCGCGCCGCGTTCGACTACGCGATGGCGTACCGGCCTGCGCTCACGCGTTACGAGCGTTCGCAGATTCTCGAACGCGCGGCGGCGCTGCTGCGCGAACGTACCGAGGAAGCATCCGACCTGATCACGCTCGAATCGGGATTGTCGAAACGGGATTCGCGCTACGAGATCGGCCGCGTTGCCGACGTGCTGAAGTTCGCGGCGGTCGAGGCGCTGCGCGACGACGCGCAAAGTTTCTCCTGCGACCTGACGCCCCACGGCAAGGCGCGCCGCGTGTTTTCGCAGCGACAGCCGCTCGACGGCGTAATCGTCGCGATCACGCCGTTCAATCATCCGATGAATCAGGTCGCGCACAAGATCGCGCCGGCGATCGCGACCAACAACCGCGTGATCGTGAAGCCGTCGGAGAAGGTGCCGCTGTCGGCGTTCTATCTGGCGGACCTGCTCTACGAGGCCGGCCTGCCCGAGCCGATGCTGCAGGTGTTGACCGGCGACCCGCGCGAAATCGCGGACGAGCTCGTCACGCATCCGCACGCATCGTTGATTACCTTCACGGGCGGCGTGTCGATCGGCAAGGCGATCGCTGCGCGGGCCGGCTACCGGCGCATCGTGCTGGAGCTCGGCGGCAACGATCCGTTGATCGTCCTTGACGATGCCGATCTGGAGCGTGCCGCATCGCTGGCCGTGCTCGGCTCGTACCGGAATTCGGGGCAGCGCTGCACGGCCGTCAAGCGGATCCTGGTACAGCGCTCGATCGCGCCGGCATTCACCGAGTTGCTCGTCGAGAAGACGCGTGCATGGAAATATGGCGATCCATTCGATCCCGCGAACGAAATGGGCACGGTGATCGACGGCGCGGCGGCGCGGCTGTTCGAGGCGCGGGTCCGCGAGGCGGTCGCACAGGGTGCGCGCTTGCTGATCGGGAACGTGCGTCGGGGGGCGCTCTATTCGCCGACCGTGCTCGACAACGTCGATCCGTCGATGACGATCGTGCGCGAGGAGACCTTCGGCCCCGTATCGCCCGTCATCGCGTTCGACACGATCGACGACGCGATCCGGATCAGCAACGGGACGGCATTCGGGCTGTCGTCGGGTGTCTGTACGGACAGCACGGCGGCCGTCGTGCGCTTCGTGAACGAGCTGAACGTCGGGACCGTGAATGTATGGGAAGTGCCCGGATACCGGATCGAGCTTTCTCCGTTCGGCGGGATCAAGGATTCGGGGCTCGGTTACAAGGAAGGCGTTCAGGAGGCGATGAAGAGCTTCACGAACCTGAAGACGTTTTCGCTGCCTTGGGAGTGAGCGGATGGCACTGACGGTGGAAGAGATTCATGGGCTGTATCGCGAGCACGGCCATGTGGCCTATAGCGGTGAACCTGTCACGCAGCTCGAGCATGCGTTGCAAAGCGGGTTGCTGGCGGAAGAGGCGGGCGCAGACGAAGCGCTGGTTGCGGCCGCGTTCCTGCACGACCTGGGGCATCTGCTGAATCGACAGGGCGAGACGCCGAGTGCGCGCGGTATCGACGATCTGCATCAGTATTTCGTGCTGCCGTTCCTGCGGCCGCTGTTTTCGGACGCGGTGCTGGAACCGATCCGGCTGCATGTCGACGCGAAGCGTTGCCTGTGCCGCACGGACGTCGGCTACTTCGAGAGCCTGTCGCCGGATTCGGTGCGTAGCCTCGCGCTGCAGGGCGGTATCTTCAGTGAAGATGAGACGGTGGCATTCATGCAGCGCCCGTTTGCGGAGGACGCGCTGCGTCTGCGCCGCTGGGACGATACCGCGAAGGAAGAGGGCAAGGTGACGCCTGGTCTCGATCACTATATGGAGATAGTGGCGCGCCAAGTGCGTGTGGCCTGACGATTCGGCTGCTTCTATATAGGGCCCCGTACGCGGCAGCGTGCGGGGCCTTATATTTTTTACGAAACCCCTTGCGCGATTGCCGGGCGCTGCTTAGAATCACGCCTCTTTCGCGCTAACGGAAACGCGGCGCGGGGGAAGAAGGGAAGCGGTGCGATGGAGGGTCA
>NZ_QTQD01000035.1:0-84360 GCF_003858025.1 Burkholderia sp. Bp9004
AGCTCGCTTCCATCAAGCGCCCACACTTATCGGCTGTTAATTTTTAAAGAGCATTTCTGCGAGAAACCTGAAGTTTCCCAGCAGCGCTGCGTTTTCAGCAGCAGAGAAGCGAGATTATGAACCGTCTTTTTCAGTCAGTCAACAACTTTTTGAACTGCTTCGTTGCGACGACTGGGTTCAACTTCGTGTGCGCCGGGGCTCTACAACTGACCCTCCATCGCACCGCTTCCCTTCTTCCCCCGCGCCGCGTTTCCGTTAGCGCGAAAGAGGCGTGATTCTAAGCACCCGCCCCGGTCTCCGCAACCCCTTTGTGAAAATATTTTGAAAAAGCCCCCGTGCGCTAACGCGCACGGGGGCTTCGGGCTCACTGCCCCGGGCGATCTTACCGACGACCGACACCCGCCGCTCGCCAGGCGCCACCCAGCCACCGCCAAATCAGCGGTTCTTGAATACCGGCTTCCGCTTCTCGACGAATGCCGCCATCCCTTCCTTCTGATCTTCGGTCGCGAACAGCGAATGAAACAGTCGACGCTCGAAATGGACACCCTCGGCCAGTGTCGTCTCGTACGCGCGATTCACCGACTCCTTGACCATCATGACCGCCGGCAGTGAGAACTCGGCAATCGTCGTCGCAGCGGCAATCGCTTCATCGAGCAGTTTGTCGGCCGGCAGCACGCGCGACACGAGCCCCGCCCGTTCCGCCTCGGCCGCGTCCATGAAGCGCGCCGTCAGGCACATGTCCATTGCCTTCGCCTTGGACACCGCGCGCGGCAGACGCTGCGTGCCGCCTGCGCCCGGCATCACGCCCAGCTTGATTTCGGGCTGGCCGAACTTGGCCGTATCCGCCGCGAAGATGATGTCGCACATCATCGCGAGCTCGCAACCACCGCCAAGCGCAAAGCCCGCCACGGCAGCAATGATCGGCTTGCGGATCTCGCGGACGGTCTCCCAGTTACGGGTGATGTAGTCGCCGCGATAAACGTCCATATAGGAATAGGTCGCCATCATGCCGATGTCGGCCCCGGCCGCGAAAGCCTTCTCGCTTCCCGTCACGACGATCGCGCCGACCGCGTCGTCTGCGTCGAACGCCTTCAGCGCAGCGCCCAACTCATCCATCAGCGCATCGTTCAGCGCATTCAGCGCCTTCGGACGGTTCAGTGTGATCAGCCCGACTCGCCCCCGGGTCTCCACCAGGATGTTCTCGTAAGACATCTATTTCTCCTCGATCAATGAAATGAGAAACGCCTCGCACATGCGAATAGTTTGATGCTACCATTCTCCGACCAACCGGTCGGTTAATTAATCGATCCAACCCTTCCCTATGTCCATCAGGCTGCCGCCATGACCCATGCACTGTTCACGAAGCACGAAGACACGCTGAAACACGCCCTCGCCGCCATCGAGAGCCGCGGGTACTGGAGCCCGTTCGCGGAAATGCCGAGCCCCAAAGTGTACGGGGAAAGCGCCAACGCCGACGGCGAAGCGGCGTTCAAGGCACACCTCGGCAACACGTTCGTGCTCGACCAGCCGGCGTCCGGCGGAACCGTCGGCGCGGAGCAGTCGCCGTACGGGATCGCGCTGGGCATCCGCTATCCGAAATCGACACCCGACGAACTGATTGCCGCCGCCGCCGCGGCCCAGCGCGCATGGCGCGAAGCCGGCCCGAGCGCCTGGATCGGCGTCAGTCTCGAAATCCTCGCACGTCTGAATCGCGCGAGCTTCGAAATTGCCTACAGCGTGATGCACACGACGGGCCAGGCGTTCATGATGGCATTCCAGGCCGGGGGCCCGCACGCGCAGGATCGTGCGCTCGAAGCGGTCGCCTACGCCTGGGACGAGTTGCGCCGCATCCCGGCCGATGCACACTGGGAGAAGCCGCAAGGCAAGAACCCGCCGCTCGCGATGCACAAGCGCTATACGATCGTCCCGCGCGGCACCGGCCTCGTGCTCGGCTGCTGCACGTTCCCGACCTGGAACGGCTACCCCGGCCTGTTCGCCGACCTGGCGACCGGCAACACGGTGATCGTCAAACCTCATCCGGGCGCGATCCTGCCGCTCGCGATCACGGTCCGCATCGCCCGCGACGTGCTGCGCGAAGCCGGCTTCGATCCGAACGTCGTCACGCTCCTCGCGACCGAGCCGAACGACGGCGCCCTCGTGCAGGACCTCGCGCTGCGTCCTGAAATCAAGCTGATCGACTTCACGGGCAGCACGCAAAACGGCACGTGGCTCGAACACCATGCCCATCAAGCACAGGTGTATACCGAGAAGGCCGGTGTCAACCAGATCGTGATCGACTCGACCGACGACCTGAAGGCCGCGGCCAAGAACATCGCATTCTCGTTAGCGCTGTACTCCGGCCAGATGTGCACGGCACCGCAGAACATTTACGTGCCGCGCGACGGCATCCGGACGGCAGACGGCCATGCAAGCTTCGACGAAGTCGCCCAGGCGATCGCCGTCTCCGTGCAGAAACTGACCGGCGACCCGGCTCGCTCGGTCGAACTGATCGGCGCGATCCAGAACGACGGCGTGGTCGCGCGTATCGACGACGCCCGCAAGCTCGGTCGTGTGCTCGCTGACAGCCAGACGCTCCAGCATCCGACATTCGCCGACGCTCGGGTGCGCACGCCGCTCGTGCTGCAACTCGACGTGGCCGACCAAGCGAAATTCACGCAGGAGTGGTTCGGCCCGATCTCGTTCGTGATCGCGACCGACTCGACCGCGCAATCGCTCGATCTCGCCGGCAAAATCGCCGCGGAACATGGTGCGCTGACGCTCTCCGTCTACAGCACCGACGACAAGGTCCTCGACGCTGCGCACGATGCAGCGGTGCGTGGCGGCGTCGCGCTGTCGATCAACCTGACGGGCGGCGTATTCGTCAACCAGTCGGCTGCATTCTCCGACTTCCACGGCACCGGCGCGAACCCGGCCGCCAACGCGGCGCTCGCCGATCCGGCGTTCGTCGCCAACCGGTTCCGAGTGGTGCAAAGCCGCGTCCATGTTGCGCCGAAGGCTGTACCTGCGGAAGCCGGCCAAACGGCATAACCCGAATGGCCGACGTGCAAACGCCGTCACGTTCACTACCATGAACGAATCTGCCAACCGGCAGGTTCGTTGCACATCGACACCCCCATGACCGACGCCTACATCTGCGACGCGATTCGCACCCCCATCGGCCGCTACGGCGGCTCCCTGAAAGACGTTCGTGCCGACGATCTCGGTGCGGTGCCGCTCACGGCGCTGATCGAACGCAACCGCAATGTCGACTGGTCGGCCATCGACGACGTGATCTACGGCTGCGCAAACCAGGCCGGCGAAGACAACCGCAACGTCGCGCGCATGTCCGCACTGCTCGCGGGCCTGCCCACCGCCGTGCCGGGTACGACGCTGAACCGGCTGTGCGGTTCGGGCATGGACGCCGTCGGCACCGCCGCGCGCGCGATCAAGGCGGGCGAGGCACGCTTGATGATCGCGGGCGGCGTCGAAAGCATGACGCGCGCGCCGTTCGTGATGGGCAAGGCCACCAGCGCATTCGCACGCCAGACCGCCATTTTCGACACGACGATCGGCTGGCGCTTCATCAATCCGCTGATGAAACAGCAATACGGCGTCGATTCGATGCCGGACACGGCCGAGAACGTCGCGGTCGACTACGGCATCAGCCGTGCCGATCAGGACCTGTTCGCGCTGCGCAGCCAGCAGAAGGCCGCGCGTGCGCAGCAGGACGGCACGCTCGCCGAGGAAATCGTCCCGGTGACGATTCCGCAGAAGAAAGGCGACCCGCTCGTCGTATCGCGTGACGAGCATCCGCGAGAAACGTCGCTCGAGGCGCTCGCGAAGCTGAAGGGTGTCGTGCGCCCGGACGGCTCGGTGACGGCCGGCAACGCGTCGGGCGTCAACGACGGCGCATGCGCACTGCTGCTCGCCAACGCGGAAGCCGCCGATCAGTATGGGCTGCGCCGCCGCGCACGCGTCGTCGGTATGGCGACCGCAGGCGTCGAACCGCGCGTGATGGGGATCGGCCCGGCGCCGGCCACGCAGAAACTGTTGCGCCAGCTCGGGATGACGATCGACCAGTTCGACGTGATCGAGCTGAACGAAGCGTTCGCCTCGCAAGGTCTCGCGGTGTTGCGCATGCTCGGTGTCGCCGACGACGATCCGCGCGTGAACCCGAACGGCGGTGCGATCGCGCTCGGTCACCCGCTCGGCGCATCGGGCGCTCGGCTCGTGACCACGGCGCTTCACCAACTCGAGCGTACGGGCGGCCGCTTTGCACTCTGTACGATGTGCATCGGCGTCGGCCAGGGCATCGCGATCGCCATCGAGCGCATGTAACCGACGCGACGCGCGCCTATAACGAAGTCATGAAGGAGACACTGCATGTCATATCAGGCGATTCAGCTGGATATCGATCAGACTGCCCGCGTGGCCACGATCACCCTCAACCGCCCGGACAAGCTGAACAGCTTCACGCGGGCGATGCACCGCGAACTGCAGTCTGCGCTCGATGAAGTCGAGACGGCCGGCGCACGTGCGCTGATCCTGACGGGTGCGGGGCGCGGCTTTTGCGCAGGCCAGGACCTGGCCGATCTCGACTTCACGCCGGGCGCGTCCACCGACCTCGGCACGCTGATCGACGAGCATTTCAATCCGCTGATCCGCCGCCTGCAACGCATGCCGATTCCGGTGATCGCCGCCGTCAACGGGACGGCGGCGGGCGCCGGCGCGAATCTCGCACTCGCCTGCGACATCGTGTTCGCGGCACGCTCGAGCAGCTTTATCCAGGCCTTCGTCAAGATCGGGCTCGTGCCCGATTCGGGCGGTACGTGGTTCCTGCCGCAACGCGTCGGCATGGCACGCGCGCTGGGGCTGGCCCTGACCGGCGACAAGCTCGGCGCCGAACAGGCCGAACAATGGGGCTTGATCTGGCGCGCGGTCGACGACGATGCGCTCGCCGCGCTGGCGCGTCAGCTCGCCAATCAGCTCGCGCAGCAACCGACGCTCGCAATCGCGTCGATCAAGCAGTCGATGCGCGACAGCGTCACGAATACGCTCGATCAGCAGCTCGACCTCGAACGCGACCTGCAGCGTAAGCTCGGCCAGTCATACGACTACGCGGAAGGCGTGAAGGCGTTCATCGAGAAGCGTGCGCCGCGCTTCGAGGGGCGTTGACATGACCACCTCCAACGACACGCTCCCCCCCGATGCGCTCGCCCGTGCGACGGCACGGGCCATGTACGACGCAGACGCCTGCAGCCGCGCGTTCGGCATGGAAATCGCCGAAGTGCGGGCCGGCTACGCACGCCTGCAGATGCGCGTACGGCCGGAATTCCTGAACGGACATCAGACCTGTCACGGCGGCATCATCTTCACGCTCGCCGATTCGACCTTCGCGTTCGCATGCAACTCGTACAACCTGAATACCGTTGCGGCCGGCTGCTCGATCGAATACCTGCGTCCCGTATACGGTAACGACCTGCTGACGGCCGAAGCGATCGAGCAGACGCGCAGCGGCCGGCACGGCATCTATGACATCCGCGTCACGAACCAGACAGGCGAAACGGTCGCGATGTTTCGGGGCAAATCGGCCCAGATCAAGGGCACGGTGCTGCCGGAAGAGCGTTGACGTCCACCGCTCGCTCATAACAATCACTGGAGACAGGCATGACTACCCCGCTACCGCTCGAGCCGATCGAGACCGCCTCACGCGACGAGCTTACCGCACTGCAGCTTGAACGCCTGAAGTGGTCGCTCCGGCATGCGTATGACCACTCTCCCGTCTATCGCCGCAAATTCGACGAAGCGGGCGTGCATCCCGACGACCTGAAGACGCTCGCGGATCTGTCGCGCTTCCCGTTCACGACCAAGAGCGACCTGCGCGACAGCTACCCGTTCGGGATGTTCGCGGTGCCGCAGGACCAGATCTCGCGCATTCACGCGTCGTCGGGCACGACCGGCAAGCCGACCGTCGTCGGCTATACGGCGCGCGACATCGACACTTGGGCCAATCTCGTCGCGCGCTCGATCCGCGCGGCCGGTGCGCGGCGTGGCGACAAGGTTCATGTCAGTTATGGATACGGGCTGTTCACCGGCGGGCTCGGCGCACACTACGGCGCCGAACGCGCGGGACTGACCGTGATTCCGTTCGGCGGCGGCCAGACCGAAAAGCAGGTGCAGCTGATCCAGGATTTCCGGCCCGACATCATCATGGTGACGCCGAGCTATATGCTGTCGATCGCCGACGAGATCGAGCGCCAGGGCCTCGACCCCGCACAAAGCTCGCTGCGCATCGGCATCTTCGGCGCGGAGCCCTGGACCAACGACATGCGCGTGGCCATCGAGCATCGGATGGGCATCGACGCGGTCGACATCTATGGGCTGTCCGAAGTGATGGGTCCCGGCGTCGCATCGGAATGCGTCGAGACCAAGGACGGCCCGACCATCTGGGAAGATCACTTCTATCCGGAAATTATCGACCCCGACACCGGCGAGGTATTGCCGGACGGCGAACTTGGCGAACTGGTCTTCACGTCGCTGACGAAGGAAGCGCTGCCGATCATCCGCTACCGGACGCGCGACCTCACGCGTCTGCTGCCCGGCACCGCCCGCACGATGCGCCGGATGGAAAAGATCACCGGGCGCTCGGACGACATGATGATCGTGCGGGGCGTCAACGTCTTCCCGACGCAGATCGAGGAGCAGCTGCTGAAACAGCGTGCGCTTGCACCGCACTATCAGATCGTGCTGACGAAGGAAGGTCCGCTCGACGTGCTGACGCTCAATGTCGAGCCGTGCCCCGAAACTGCCCCCGACACGGCGGCGATCCATGCGGCGAAACAAGCGCTCGCGCACGACATCAAGTCGCTGATTGGCGTGACGGCCGTGATCAATGTGCTGCCCGTGAACGGGATCGAGCGTTCGGTCGGCAAGGCACGCCGCGTGATCGACAAGCGCAAGGGCTGATACCCCCAGCCCCCCGCCCCCCGACCGCCGCGCGCAACAGCAATCGCGAGGCAAAAAAACAGCCCGACCGGCCAACACCGATCGGGCTGTTTCGCTTTGATGCCAGGCTACACGTATACGCCGGCACCACCGCGCATCACGAATTCGGGAACAGCAGCCACATCCGGCCGATCTGCTTCATCCGTCCGGCCTGGTCGCCGGCGTCGTCGCCCAGCCCCCAGAAATAGTCCGCCCGCACGCCGCCCTTGATCGCGGAACCCGTGTCCTGCGCGAACACGAGCCGGTTCATCGGCGTATTCGTCAGCGGACGCGTGGTCTGCAGGAACACCGGTGTGCCGAGCGGGATCGACGACGGATCGACCGCGATCGAACGCTCCGCCGTGAGCGGCACGCCGAGTGCGCCGATCGGGCCGTCCGCGCCGCCGTGCGGCGCATCTTCCTTCGTCGGCATGTCGCGGAAGAACACGAATCGCGGATTCGTATCGAGCAACGCATCCACGCGAGTCGGGTTTGCCTTCGCCCAAGCCTTGATGCCCTGCATCGTCGCCTGCGCGGGCGTCAGCTCGCCGCGATCGAGCAGCCACTTGCCGATCGAGCGATACGGCTGGTTATTGGTGCCGCCAAAGCCGACCCGCATCACCGAGCCGTCGTCGAGCAGCACGCGCCCCGAACCCTGCACCTGCAGGAAGAACGCCTCGATCGGATCATCGACCCACACGAGTTCGTTGCCGTTGAGGATGCCGGCTCGCTCGAGCTGCGCGCGAGCGGGCAGCGCGGCACCGGCGCGATAGCCAGCCGGCCAGCGGTACAGCGCGTACTGGTAAGGGCCGCGACGCACGCGGGAGCCGTGCAGCAGCGGCTCGTAATAGCCGGTCACGAGCCCGTCGAGCGTGCCGTCGGTATTCGCCAGCTGAAACGGCGTGAAATACGTTTCGAAGAATGCACGTGCGCTGCCGACGTCGAGCTCGTCGAGGCGGTCGGCGGCCGCGCAGGCGCGCTGCCATGCGGGCTGGCGCGCGAGCCGCACGCAGTTCTGCCGCAGCGCGGCCGTCGCGCCGATCAGCGAATCGTCCTGCCACCCCGGCACCTGCTGCCACGCGACCGGCGTGAGCCGCTTCGCGGCAACCTGCCCTGGCACGATCGCCGCGCCGGTCGGCGGCTTGAGCGCCGACGTCCGCGTCGGCGCGCCGCCGCATGCGGCAAGCAGCGCTGCCGTCGCGGCCGCCACAACCCAGCCGGCCGCCCGGGGCCCAAACCACATACAATGTTCGTTCTTGATGGAAACCGCCATGTCAGATTTTCTCGACCAATATCCGATGCTCATCTTCGCGCTCGAGGCTTTCGTAGCGCTTGCCCTGCTGATCTTCATCGTCGTGTGGACGTCGTCGGGCAGGAAGAAGCACGCCCGCGGCAACGACCGCCAGCCGCGCTGACCGGCCCCGCACGCTCAATGCAGCGTGCGCGGCATGTGCAGCGCGAACTCGTCGACCGGCGCGTCGAACCGCTCGCCGTCCTCCGCCACGCAGAAGTACGCACCGCGCATCGTGCCGACCGGCGTCGCGATCACGGCCCAGCTCGTGTATTCGAACTGTTCGCCCGGCTGCAGCAGCGGCTGGTGCCCGACGACGCCGAGCCCCTTCACTTCCTGCACGTGGTTTTCGCTGTCCGTGATGATCCAGTGACGCGCGATCAGCTGCGCCGCGAC
Organism: Burkholderia sp. Bp9004; assembly: GCF_003858025.1. Classification (NCBI taxonomy): domain Bacteria; kingdom Pseudomonadati; phylum Pseudomonadota; class Betaproteobacteria; order Burkholderiales; family Burkholderiaceae; genus Burkholderia; species Burkholderia sp. Bp9004. Next base: position 8,672 of record NZ_QTQD01000035.1, read on the forward strand.
CTGCCCGGTATTGCGGATGGTCAGCGTGTACGCGAATGCGTATTGACGTCGATCGGGGTCGGATTGTTCCGGCAAGTAGCTGGTTTTCACCGAAACGGTGAACTGATACTGACTCATGATGTTTCCGCTGTAGGTAACCGCCCGCGCCAACTGGAGCGGCAGGGCCGCGGGCGCGCCGCACTGGTTCGGCATTCTATTCGGAATCGGGCCGCAACCGCACGGCCCGTCGCCGCGCACCGGGTCGCCGGACGGTAGAATGGCGGTTTTGCGCCGCAGCGTCCCCGCTCCCCTGTCATGACTCAATTCCGCATCGCTCCCAGCATCCTGTCGGCCGACTTCGCACGGCTCGGCGAAGAAGTCCGCAACGTGGTCGCCGCCGGCGCCGACTGGATTCACTTCGACGTGATGGACAACCATTATGTGCCGAACCTCACTATCGGCCCGCTCGTCTGCGAGGCGATCCGCCCGCACGTGCAGGTGCCGATCGACGTGCATCTGATGGTGCGCCCGGTCGACCGGATCGTGCCCGATTTCGCGAAAGCCGGCGCGAACCTGATCAGCTTCCACCCGGAAGGTTCGGACCACATCGATCGTACGCTGTCGCTGATCCGCGATCACGGCTGCAAGGCCGGCCTCGTGTTCAACCCGGCGACGCCGCTGAACTATCTCGACCACGTGATGGACCGCCTCGACTTCGTGCTGCTGATGTCGGTGAACCCGGGTTTCGGCGGCCAGTCGTTCATTCCGGAAACGCTGAACAAGCTGCGCGAAGCACGCGCGCGCATCGACGCATACACCGAGCGCACCGGCCGCGAGATCCTGCTCGAGGTGGACGGCGGCGTGAAGGCCGACAACATCGCGGAAATCGCGGCAGCCGGCGCGGATACCTTCGTCGCGGGTTCGGCAATCTTCGGCAAGCCCGACTACCGCAAGGTGATCGACGAGATGCGCGCCGCGCTCGCCACCGTCGAGCGGAGCTGACGTCGTGGCCGATTCCTCGCAGACCCGTCAGGCACCGACCGCAGCCGACGGCACGATCCGTTTCGCGACGCCGCGCATCGACGCGGCGCTGATCGACCTCGACGGCACGATGGTCGACACGGCCGACGATTTCACGGCCGGGCTGAACGGGATGCTCGCGCAGCTCGGCGCGCCGGCCACGTCGCGCGACGAGGTGATCGGCTACGTCGGCAAGGGCTCCGAGCACCTGATCCACAGCGTGCTGAAGCCGCGCTTCGCGCCCGACGAGGCGCACGCGCGCTTCGACGACGCGCTCGCGATCTATCAGACCGAATACGCGAAGATCAACGGCCGCCACACGCGCCTCTATCCGGACGTCGCAACCGGCCTCGACGCGCTGCGCGCGGCCGGCATCCGGCTCGCGTGCGTGACGAACAAGCCGCACCGTTTCGCCGTAGAGCTGCTTGAGCAATACGGGCTGATCGATCGCTTCGGCACCGTGCTCGGCGGCGACAGCGTCGCGCGCAAGAAGCCCGATCCGCTGCCGATGCTGACGGCCTGCGACGCGCTCGGCGTCGCGCCGGACGCGGCGGTCGCGATCGGCGACTCGGAAAACGACGCGCTGGCGGGCCGCGCGGCGGGAATGGCGACGCTGACGGTGCCGTACGGCTACAACCACGGCAAAGCTATACAAACGATAAATTCGGATGGTATAGTCGATTCGTTGCTGGTCGCGGCCCGCGCGATTACCGCGCACAACGCCGGCCGGCCAACCATCTGATTATTTCTTCCATCCGCATGTTTCTGAATAAAAAACGGAGTCTGAGCAGCATCGACCGGGGAGCCTGGCCCTGGCGTCGCTGGTCGCGCTAACCTCTTCGATGAGGTACGCTGAGGCACGTCTTCAGCGCCGTTTTTTATCTCGCTGCGCATCCGCGCGCCGATCGTCGCACCACCTCGAGTTCTACCGTGTCCGAACGCTTGCGTTCAGGAGCGGCCGCAGGCTCGCGACGTTCACGCCCGGAGTGCCGGCCGGCAACAGGCACTTCTCGATCGACCGCCCTTTCGCCGACGGCAGCCCGCGCAGCGTCAAGTGATCCCTGGCGCACTCCGCCGCTCGTCCCGAACAGGACCGGAACATGACCGAACTCGAATTCCAATCGCTGGCGAACGAAGGCTACAACCGCATCCCGCTGATCGCGGAAGCGCTCGCCGACCTCGAAACGCCGCTGTCCCTCTACCTGAAGCTGGCCCAGCCTGAACGCGCGGGCGCCAACTCCTTCCTGCTCGAGTCGGTGGTCGGCGGCGAACGCTTCGGCCGCTATTCGTTCATCGGCCTGCCCGCACGCACGCTGGTGCGCACCCGCAACGGCGTGTCCGAGGTGGTGCGCGACGGCCAGGTCGTCGAGACGCACAACGGTGACCCGTTCGAATTCATCGAGTCGTTCCAGGCGCGCTTCAAGGTCGCGCAGCGCCCGGGCCTGCCGCGCTTCTGCGGCGGCCTCGCCGGTTATTTCGGCTACGACGCGGTGCGCTACATCGAGAAGAAGCTCGCGAACACCGCGCCGCGCGACGATCTCGGCCTGCCCGACATCCAGCTGCTGCTCACCGAGGAAGTCGCGGTGATCGACAATCTCGCCGGCAAGCTCTACCTGATCATCTATGCGGACCCGGCCCAGCCAGAGGCCTATACGAAGGCAAAGCAACGCCTGCGCGAACTGAAGCAGCGCCTGCGCACGACCGTGCAGCCGCCCGTGACGTCGGCGAGCGTGCGCACCGAGACGTTCCGCGAGTTCAAGAAGGAAGACTATCTGGCCGCCGTGCGCCAGGCGAAGGAATACATCGCGGCCGGCGAACTGATGCAGATCCAGGTCGGCCAGCGGCTGACGAAGCCGTACCGCGACAATCCGCTGTCGCTGTATCGCGCGCTGCGTTCGCTGAATCCGTCGCCGTACATGTATTACTACAACTTCGGCGATTTCCACGTGGTCGGCGCATCGCCGGAAATCCTCGTGCGCCAGGAAAAGCGCGGCGATGACCAGATCGTCACGATCCGTCCGCTGGCCGGCACGCGTCCGCGCGGCAACACGCCCGAGCGCGACGCGGAACTCGCGACCGAACTGCTGAACGATCCGAAGGAAATCGCCGAGCACGTGATGCTGATCGACCTCGCGCGCAACGACGTCGGCCGCATCGCGGAGATCGGCTCGGTGCAGGTGACCGACAAGATGGTGATCGAGAAGTACTCGCACGTGCAGCACATCGTCAGCTCGGTCGAAGGCAAGCTGAAGCCCGGCATGACGAACTACGACGTGCTGCGCGCGACGTTCCCGGCCGGCACGCTGTCCGGCGCGCCGAAGGTGCGCGCGATGGAACTGATCGACGAGCTCGAACCGATCAAGCGCGGGCTGTACGGCGGCGCCGTCGGCTACCTGTCGTTCTCGGGCGAGATGGATCTCGCGATCGCGATCCGCACGGGCCTGATCCACAACGGCAACCTGTACGTGCAAGCGGCGGCCGGCGTCGTCGCGGACTCGGTGCCCGAATCCGAATGGCAAGAGACCGAGAACAAGGCGCGCGCGGTGCTGCGTGCGGCCGAACAGGTCCAGGACGGCCTCGATAGCGACTTCTGACCGGAGACTGACCATGCTGCTCATGATCGACAACTACGACTCGTTCACCTACAACCTGGTCCAGTACTTCGGCGAACTGGGCGAGGACGTGCGCACGTACCGCAACGACGAAATCACGCTCGACGAGATCGCGCGCCTGAACCCCGACGCGATCTGCCTGTCGCCCGGCCCGAGCAACCCGCAGCACGCGGGCATTACGCTGGACGTGCTGCGCGAATTCGCGGGCAAGAAACCGATCCTCGGCGTCTGCCTCGGCCATCAGGCGATCGGCGAAGCATTCGGCGGCCGCGTCGTGCGCGCGAAGACCATCATGCACGGCAAGGTGAGCCGGATCGAAACCGACTGCCGCGGCGTGTTCGCCGACCTGCCGAAGCATTTCGACGTCACCCGCTACCATTCGCTCGCGATCGAACGCGAATCGCTGCCCGACTGCCTCGAGGTGTCCGCGTGGACCGACGACGGCGAGATCATGGGCGTGCGTCACAAGACGCTGCCGATCGAAGGCGTGCAGTTCCACCCGGAATCGATCCTCTCCGAGCACGGCCACGCGCTGCTCGAGAATTTCCTGAAGCAGAATCGCGCGCCGGCCCGGGCAGCCGCGCCGGCGGCCTGACGGGAGACGCACGATGACGATTACCCCGCAGGAAGCGCTGCAACGCACGATCGAACACCGCGAGATCTTCCACGACGAGATGCTGCACCTGATGCGGCTCATCATGCGCGGCGACATGTCTCCCGTGATGGCGGCCGCGATCATCACCGGGCTGCGCGTGAAGAAGGAGACGATCGGCGAGATCGCCGCCGCCGCGACCGTGATGCGCGAATTCGCGAACCACGTCGTAGTGCAGGACAACTCGAACTTCGTCGACATCGTCGGCACGGGCGGCGACGGCTCGCACACGTTCAACATCTCGACCGCGTCGATGTTCATCACGGCCGCGGCCGGCGCGAAGGTCGCGAAGCACGGCAACCGCGGCGTGTCGAGCAAGTCCGGCAGCGCCGACGTGCTCGAGGCGCTCGGCGTGAACATCGATCTGCAGCCCGACCAGGTTGCCGCGTCGATCGCCGAAACCGGCATGGGCTTCATGTTCGCGCCGAACCATCATCCGGCGATGAAGAACATCGCGGCCGTGCGCCGTGAGCTCGGCGTGCGGACGATCTTCAACATCCTCGGCCCGCTGACCAATCCGGCCGGCGCGCCGAACCAGCTGATGGGCGTGTTCCATCCCGACCTCGTCGGCATCCAGGTGCGCGTGATGCAGCGCCTCGGCGCGCAGCACGTGCTCGTCGTATACGGCAAGGACGGGATGGACGAAGTGTCGCTCGGCGCCGCGACGCTCGTCGGCGAATTGCGCGACGGCGAGGTGCACGAATACGAGATCCATCCGGAGGACTTCGGCCTGCAGATGGTGTCGAACCGCACGCTGAAGGTGGAAAATGCCGAAGAATCGCGCACGATGCTGCTCGGCGCGCTGGACAACAAGCCGGGCGTCGCACGCGAGATCGTCACGCTGAACGCGGGCACCGCGCTCTATGCGGCCAATATCGCCGAATCGATCGCGGACGGCATCCAGCTCGCCCGCGAAGCGGTCGCGAGCGGCAAGGCGCGCGCGAAGGTCGACGAACTCGTGCGTTTCACGCAGCAGTTCAAGCGCTGACTCCCTTTACGAATCAAGCAGGAACCCACATGAGCGACATTCTCGACCGAATCATCGCCGTCAAGCGCGACGAAGTCGCGGCGGCCATGCGCAGCACGCCGCTCGAGGCACTGAAGCTGGACGCATCCGCGCGCGACCTGCGCGACTTCGTCGGCGCGCTGCGTGCGAAGCAGGCGGCCGGCAACGCGGCGGTGATCGCCGAAATCAAGAAGGCGAGCCCGTCGAAGGGCGTGCTGCGCGAGCATTTCGTGCCGGCCGACATCGCACGCTCGTATGCGGCGCACGGCGCCGCGTGCCTGTCGGTGCTGACCGACGAGCAATTCTTCCAGGGCAGTGTCCGCTATCTCGAGGAAGCGCGCGCGGCCTGCACGCTGCCGGTGCTGCGCAAGGACTTCATCGTCGATGCGTACCAGATTCTCGAAGCGCGCGCGATGGGCGCCGACGCGATCCTGCTGATCGCGGCCGCGCTCGACACGCCGCTGATGCAGGACCTCGAGGCGTATGCGCACTCGCTCGGCCTTGCGGTGCTGGTCGAAGTTCACGACCGCGACGAGATGGAACAGGCGCTGACGCTGAAGACACCGCTGCTCGGCATCAACAACCGCAACCTGCGCACGTTCGAGACGTCGATCCAGACCACGCTCGACATGCTCGACATGATTCCGCCGGACCGCATGGTCGTGACCGAGTCGGGCATCCTGTCGCGCACCGACGTCGACACGATGCGCGCGGCGAACGTGAACGCGTTCCTCGTCGGCGAGGCGTTCATGCGCGCCGAGCAGCCGGGCGAGGAACTCGCGCGGATGTTCTTCTGATGGCGATCGAAAAGGAAATCAAGCTTGCGCTGCCGGCCGGCCAGGCCGATGCCGCGCGGCGCTTTTTCGAGACGCTGACCGGTGAAGCCGGCGAGGTCATCGCGCTCGCGAACGTCTACTACGACACGCCCGATCTCGCGCTGGCCCGTTCGAAAAGCGCGGTGCGCGTGCGCCGCACGCCGCACGGCTGGCTGCAGACGTTCAAGACGGTCGGCAGCGCGGAAGCCGGCCTGCATCGCCGCCATGAATGGGAGTTGCCCGTCGCCGGCGATGCGCTCGAAATCGATGCGCTCGTCTCCGCGTGCGACGTGCCGAACGCGGCCACCGCGCTGCGCGACGCTGCGCCGGCGCTGCACGCGCTGTTCCGGACGGATTTTTCGCGTACGCTGTGGCGCATCGCAATCGGCGGCGCAACCGTCGAGGCCGCAGTGGACATCGGCGAGATCGTCGTCCAGGCGGAAAACGATACGCGCCGCGAACCGATCAGCGAAATCGAACTCGAACTGATCGACGGCCCGGAAGCTGCGCTCGCGACACTCGCCGCCGAACTGCAGCAAGCGCTGCCGGGCCTCGCCCCCGAAAACATCAGCAAGGCGCAGCGCGGCTACCGGCTGCGCGCGCAATAAACCCGCATCACGCATGGCAACCCGCAAGACTCTCCGCACGCCGCAACAGGCGTCGCTGTTCGACGATCCCGTGCCGGAAACGGCGCTGGACGATGTTTCCGCCTCGGCGCCCGCGCCGGCCGCGGCTGGGCGCAGGCCCGCAAAGAAGACCGCGGCAGCCGCCCCGGCCTCCGCCGCGCCGCAGCCCGCTGCCGCCGCGCACGTCCCACACCTCGCCGCGCAGTTCGACGCGCTGCCAGCCGTCTGGCGCGACGTGCTGAAACCCTTCATCGACAGCGATGCGTATGCACCGCTGTGCCGCTTCGTCGACGACGAACGCGCGGCCGGCAAGACGGTCTACCCGACCGACGTGTTTCGGGCGTTGCGCCTGACGAGCCCGGACGACGTGAAGATCGTGATCCTCGGTCAGGACCCGTACCACGGCGACGACCGCGGTACGCCGCAGGCGCATGGCCTGGCGTTCTCGGTGCCGCCGGCCGTGCGCACGCCGCCGTCGCTGCGCAACATCTTCAAGGAAATCGCCGCGAATTTCGGCCACGACACGCCGCGTCACGGCTGCCTCGATACCTGGGCGCGCCAGGGCGTGCTGCTGCTCAACACCGTTCTGACGGTCGAGCGCGGCGCGGCCGCGAGCCACGCGAGGCGCGGCTGGGAACAATGCACGGACACGCTGATCCGCGAACTCGCCAGCCGCCATCGCGGCCTCGTGTTCATGCTGTGGGGCGCGCATGCGCAGGCGAAGCGCGCGCTATTCGATGCGAGCGCGCACTGCGTGCTCGAGGCGCCGCATCCGTCGCCGCTGTCCGCACACCGCGGCTTCCTCGGTTGCCGCCACTTCGCGCTCGCGAACGACTATCTGGTCGAAGCGGGTCGCGAGCCGATCGACTGGCGCCTGCCGGAGGTGGCCGAAACGCTCGCGTAACCGTTCCGCGTTCAACTTCCAGCTTTCGTCCGCATCACGTGAAAACGCCGCGCCCCTTTCGGGACGCGGCGTTTTTTTCATCTGGCGACGCAGCGGGTGCAACGCACCCGCATCAGCCTTACGCGGCAGCGATCGCTTCGCGGGCGCCGGCGAGCGCGGCGCTCTGTGCATCCGGCCCGAGGTTCAGGCCTTCCGCGTGGATGAAGCTCACGTCGGTCAAGCCGATGAAGCCGAGGAACGTGCGCAGGAACGGCGTCTGGCTGTCGTTCGGCGTGCCGAGGTACTTGCCGCCGCGCGCCGTCACCACGTGAACCTTCTTGCCCTTGATCAGGCCTTCCGGACCGTTCTCGGTGTAGCGGAACGTGACGCCTGCACGGGCGATCCAGTCGAAATACGTCTTCAGTTGCGACGAAACACCGAAGTTGTACATCGGTGCACCGATCACGATGATGTCGGCGGCCTGCAGTTCAGCGATCAGTGCATCGCTCTTCGCGACGATCGCATTCTGTTCCGCGCTGCGCTGGTCGGCCGGCGTGAAGAATGCGCCAAGCACCGATTCATCGAGGTGCGGCAGCGCGTCGGCCAGCAGGTCGCGAACCACGACCTTCGCGCCGGGGTTCGATTGTTGCAGCTTTGCCGTCAGTTCGTTGGCCAGCAGCGTGGATTGCGCACCTTGCGAGCGCGCCGCGGAATTGATTTGCAGAATGGTCGTCATGTCAGGCTCCGGTTTGGTTGCGCTTCGGTAGCGCGAGTGACGCCATTGTGCGTGGCCGCATGGTCGCGAAAAAGCGGGTTCAAGGCGACGGATTGTTGCAACAGCAGAACAATCGTTGATCGCGCCCTGAAACCCGCTCGTGCATGCTCAGCCCTTCAGCCAGGCTTCCCGGGCCTTGTGCGCGGCAGCCGGCTTTGCGGCGGCCGTGAGCCGGTAGCGCGCGACTTCCGGCCCGTCGAGCTTCAGTTTTGCGGTCCGCAGCTCGTCACGGCGGAATGCGTGCACCTCGACCTTGTCGCCCGGGCGGTAGCGCGCGAGCAGCGTGTCGAGGTTCGTGCCGGTGACGCGCAGCCCGTCGAGCGCGATCAGCGTGTCGCCGGCCGACAGCCCCGCGCGATGCGCGCCACCGCCTTCGTATACCGCCGCCAGCGTGCAGTCCGCGCCGCCGCGCAGGCGCGCGCCGATCGTCGACTTCGCGGCCGCGCCCGGCGCGACTTCCGGCGCGAGCGTCACGCCGAACGGCGCGAGCAATTCGGCGAGCGGCAGGTCGCGCGTGCCGTGCACGGCGTCGGAGAACAGCCTGCCGAGCGCGACGCCCGTCGCTTCCTCGATCAGCGTCTCGACCTCGTTTTCCTCGACGCCAGCCTGCTTGCCACGATAGAACTCGCGTCCGTAGCGTTGCCACAGCAAGCGCATCACGTCGTCGAGCGACTTGCGATTGCGCGTCTGCGCGCGGATCGCGAGATCGAACGCGAGCGCGACGAGCGAACCCTTCGTGTAGTAGCTGACGATCGCATTGGTCGCGTTCTCGTCCTGGCGGTAGTACTTGATCCACGCGTCGAACGAGCTTTCCGCGACGCTCTGCTTCAGCCGCCCCGTGCCGCGCAGCACGCCGCCGATGGTACGCCCGAGCGCCGCGAAATATTCGTCCTGCGACATCAGCCCGCTGCGCACGAGCATCAGATCGTCGTAATACGAAGTGAAGCCCTCGAACAGCCACAACAGCGACGTGTAATTTTCGCGCGCGAGGTCATACGGCACGAACGCGGCGGGCTTGATGCGCTTCACGTTCCACGTATGGAAATACTCGTGGCTGCACAGGCCGAGGTACGTGCGATAGCCTTCCGTCGTGTCGGGCCGGCCCTTCACCGGCAGATCGGTGCGGTTGCAGATCAGCGCGGTCGACGCACGGTGCTCGAGGCCGCCGTAGCCGTCGCTGACCGCGAGCGTCATGAACACGTAGCGGTCCATCGGCGCCTTCTTCGACTTCGGCTCGAACAGCGCAATCTGCGCCTCGCACACGCGCTTCAGGTCGGCGCGCAGCCGCTCCATGTCGAGCTGCGTCACGCGCCCGGCGATCACGACGTCGTGCGGCACGCCGTGCGCGTCGAACGTCGCCAGCGCGAATTCGCCGATCGTCACCGGATGGTCGGTGAGTTCGTCGTAGTTCGATGCGCGGTACCCGCCGAACCCATAGCGCCGGGTGCCGCGTGCCTCGGGCAGCGACGTACCGACGCGCCACGTGCGGAATGCCGGGCCCGCCGGTTTCGCGATGTCGATCTCGCACGGCGCAGCCTCGTGGCCGGCGACGCTCAGGAACACGGCCGTGGCATTGAAGAAGCCGCCCGATTCGTCGAGATACGCGGAGCGGACCGACAGGTCCCACGCGTACACGTCGTAGCGCAGCGTCAGCGCGCCGTTCACCGGCGCGGCCTGCCACGTGTTCTTGTCGGTTTTCGCGATCCGCACCTTGCGGCCCGCGTCGTTGAACGCGGCGAGCGTCACGATGTTGCGCGCGAACTCGCGCACGAGGTAGCTGCCGGGAATCCACACCGGCAGCGAGAAGCGCTGGCCTTCGGGATCGGGATCGGCAACCGTCACCGACACTTCGAACAGGTGCGCGGCAAGATCTTTCGGGGTAATCGAATAACGGATCGGCTGGGTCATCGTGGGAATCGGACGAAAATCGGACGGAATACGGCAGCGGAAACGAAGAGAGGCGCCGGCTGATATCGCGGGCGCCCCTCGCTGGCCGGGCCATGCAGCCCGGGGTGTCGGTCAGTTTACTTGCTCGACGCGAGCGCCTGGTTCAGCTGGTCGGCCGACACCGCGCCCGGCAGGCGGCGGCCGTCGGGCAGGAAGATCGTCGGCGTGCCGGTGACGTTCATCCCGCGGCCGAGCGCGAGGTTCTTGTCGAGCGCGGTCGTATCGCAGGTGCCGGCGCCGGTCGGCACGCGATGGTCGAGCATCCAGCTCTGCCAGGTTTTCGCGCGGTCGGTCGCGCACCAGATCGCCTTCGACTTCGCGGTCGAATCGGGCGACAGTACCGGATACAGGAACGTGTAGACGGTCACGTTGTCGATCGACTGCAACGTCGTCTCGAGGCGCTTGCAGTACGGGCAGTTCGGATCGGAGAACACAGCGATCTTGCGTGCGCCGTTGCCCTTGACGACCTTGATCGCGTTCGCGAGCGGCAGGCTCGCGAAATCGATCTTGTTGAGGTCGGAAAGGCGCGCGTCGGTCAGGTTCTTGTGCGTCTTGGTGTCGACGAGATCGCCGAGCAGCACGTAGTCGCCGGCTGCATCGCTATAGATGATCTGCGTACCGAGGTTCACTTCGTACAGGCCCGCGACCGGAGATTTCGACACGCTCTTGATCGGCGCGTCGTTGCCGAGACGCGCTTGCAGCGTGGCTTTCAGCTTGTCGGTGGTCTGGTCGGCCTGCGCGGTGCAGCCGAGCGTCGCCATCGTGACGGCCATCGCCAGCGATGCGATGCGGATCGTTTTTTTCATCCTGTAGTTCCTTCAGCTCAATCGGAGTGCACGTCACAGTGTACGCCGTAACGGAACCCTGTCCGACAGGCCGAAGGCGCGAAGGTTCGATCAGCCGAGCGCGGCCGACACGAGCCAGCGCTTCACGAGCGGTTGCGCACCGACGAACGCCATGCCCGCGTTGCGCACCGCCTTCGCAAAGGAGCCAGGCACCGCGAACAGCCGCTGCAGCCCGTCGGTCGCGACCATCAACGCGCGGATGTCCTCGCGGCGCGAACGCTCGTAGCGGCGCAGCAGCACCGTATCGCCGAGGTTGCGGAAGCTCTCCTTGTTCGCGATCGCATCGGCGAGCGCCGCGACGTCGCGCAGCCCGAGGTTCATCCCTTGCCCCGCGAGCGGGTGGATCAGATGCGCGGCATCGCCGACGAGTGCGACACGCGGGGCGATCAGCTTGTCGACGGTCTGCAGCGCGAGCGGGAAGCCGGCCGCGGGCGTCACGCATTCGAGTGCCCCGACCTGACCGTGCGACACGCGCTCGACTTCGGCCGCGAGCTGCGCCGGATCGAGTGCGAGCAATTCGTCCGCGTGCGCGGTGTGCGCGGACCACACGAGCGATACGTGACCGTCCGGCAGCGGCAGCAACGCGATGATCTCGCCTTCGTGAAACCACTGGCAGGCCGTCTCGCGGTGCGGCAGCGATGCCTTGAAGTTCGCGACGACGCCGGTTTGCCGGTAGTCGCGCCGTTCGACCTTGGCCCCCATTTGCGAGCGCACCCACGAATGCGCGCCGTCGGCGCCGACGACGAGATCGGCTTCCAGCACCTGCCCCGACGACAGCGTGAGCACGGCCGCGTCGTCGTGCACGTCGAAGCCCTGCGCGCGCGCATCGAACCACGTGAGGTTCGGCTGGAACCGCAGCGCGGCATCGAGCGACGTCTCGATCAGCGACGATTCGGCGATCCAGGCCAGTTGCGGCACGGAGGCCTGGTACGCGGAGAAATGCAGTTCCGCGTGCGCATCGCCGTACACGCGCATGTCGTAGACCGGCGCGAGCCGGCCATGGTCGAGCGCCTGCCAGACTCGCAGCCGCTCCAGCAAGGCCTGCGAGCTGGACGACAGCGCGTAGATGCGCGTGTCGAACGCGAGATCGGCCGGGCGCGGCGTGGCCGGCTGGGCGAGCAAGGCGGTCTTGTAGCCGGACTGGGTCAGCGCGAGCGCGGCCGTCTTGCCGACGAGCCCGCCGCCGACCACGGCGACGTCGAAGGTGTGGTGGGCAGTCATGGCGGGCATTATAGCCGCGGGGCCAATCCCTTACGCGGCCGGACTTTGCGGGAAATCAGCATAATCGCGGGCCGGCCCGGCAGCGCGACGGCCCGCCGCATCGGGCATTCGGGGGAAGGCCGGAAACCGGGGCGTCGGCACGGTACAATAGCGCCTTTGAACGTCGGCCCGCCGCGCCCCACGCGCCGGCCGTCCCTATTTTCCCGCGCCGCCGTGCCCTGTCCGGCCGCGCCGCCTTACCCGTCCGAAGGATTCCATGAGTCTCAAATGCGGCATCGTCGGCTTGCCCAACGTCGGCAAGTCCACCCTGTTCAATGCACTGACCAAGGCCGGCATCGCCGCCGAGAACTACCCGTTCTGCACGATCGAACCGAACGTCGGCATCGTCGAGGTGCCGGACGCGCGCCTGAAGGCGCTCGCCGAGATCATCAACCCGGAGCGCATCGTGCCGGCCGTCGTCGAATTCGTCGACATCGCAGGCCTCGTCGCGGGCGCGAGCAAGGGTGAAGGCCTCGGCAACCAGTTCCTCGCGAACATCCGCGAAACCGATGCGATCACGCACGTCGTGCGCTGCTTCGAGGACGACAACGTCATCCACGTCGCGGGCAAGGTCAGCCCGATCGACGACATCGAAGTGATCAACACCGAACTCGCGCTCGCCGACCTCGGCACCGTCGAGAAGGCGCTCACCCGCTACTCGAAGGCCGCGAAGTCGGGCAACGACAAGGAAGCGGTGAAGCTCGCTGCGGTGCTCGAAAAGGTTCGCGCGCATCTCGACCAGGGCAAGGCCGTGCGCGGCCTGGATCTGTCGGACGACGAGCAGGCGCTGCTCAAGCCGTTCTGCCTGATCACGGCGAAGCCGGCGATGTACGTCGCGAACGTGAAGGACGACGGCTTCGAGAACAACCCTCATCTCGACGCAGTGCGCAAGTACGCGGAAAGCGAGAACTCGCCGGTCGTCGCGGTGTGCGCAGCGATCGAAGCGGAAATCGCCGATCTCGACGATGCGGACAAGGAAGCGTTCCTCGCCGACATGGGCATGGAAGAGCCGGGCCTCGACCGCGTGATCCGCGCGGGCTTCAAGCTGCTCGGCCTGCAGACCTACTTCACCGCGGGCGTGAAGGAAGTGCGCGCGTGGACGATCCATATTGGCGACACGGCACCGCAAGCGGCCGGCGTGATCCACACCGATTTCGAGCGCGGCTTCATTCGCGCACAGACGATCGCATTCGACGATTTCGTCGCGTACAAGGGCGAACAGGGTGCGAAGGAAGCCGGCAAGATGCGCGCGGAAGGGAAGGAATACGTCGTGCACGACGGCGATGTGATGAACTTCCTGTTCAACGTCTGATACGTGCAATGCCGATGCCGTGCGATACGCTCGGCATCGCCTGATGCGCATCCGGAACGAAAAGCAAATGGGCCGATTGGCAAATGCCAATCGGCCCATTTTTCATCCACGGACTTGCCCGTCGGCCAAAGACGAGCACCGCTGCCCGCCTTCGGATCGTCACGTCATCACGTCGCCGACACCCGCCGCCCAGCACCTGCTCGCGCATCACGACCGCGCTTGTTCAACCACGAAGCAAACAACACGAGCAGCGCGAGCACGGCCGTCGCCCCCACTTCCATCCGGTGTTCCTCGCTGACGAACATCACGGTCAGCGTGCCGCAGATGAACACGATCACCGCCCACGTGAGCCACGGGAACAGCCACATCCGCAGCGTCAGGTCGGCGCCGCTCGATTCGAGCGTCTTGCGCATCCGCAGCTGCGAAATCGCGATCACGAGATACACGAGCAGCGCGATCGCGCCCGACGTCGCCAGCAGGAAGCCGAATACCTGCTCCGGCATCAGGTAGTTCGCGATCACGGTCAGGAAACCGAATGCGGTCGATGCGAGCACGGCCGCACGCGGCGTGCCGGTCGAATCGGTGCTATGCAGGAACGCGGGCGCGTCCTTGCGCTTGGACAGCGAGAACAGCATCCGCGATGCGGTGTAGAGCGCGGAATTCAGGCAGCTCGCGACGGACACGAGCACGATCACGTCGATGATCGCCTTCGCGTTCGGAACCCCGATCAGTTCCATCGCGCGCTGATACGAGCCGTGCTTCGGCAGCAGCGGATCGTTCCACGGCACGATGGCCGCGACGACGAGGATCGAGCCGAGATAGAACAGCGTGATACGCCAGATGACGGAGTTCGTCGCACGCACGATCTGGCGTTGCGGGTTGTCCGACTCGGCGGCCGCGATCGTCACGATCTCGGTGCCGAGAAACGAGAACATCGTCGTCAGCATCGCCGCGAGCACCGCGCCGGCGCCGTTCGGCATGAAGCCCTGGTGCGCGAAGAGGTTCGACACGCCCGATACGGCCGGCGCGGGCACGATACCGACGATCGCCGCGCCGCCGATGCATAGGAACACGACGATCGCGATGACCTTGATCAGCGCGAACCAGAATTCGAATTCGCCGTAGTTCTTGACCGAGAAGAGGTTGGTGATCGTCAGCAGCAACGTGATGCCGAGCGCGAAGATCCAGGTCGCGACGCCGGGGAACCATGCATTGAGAATGGTCGCGGCGGCCGTCGCCTCGATCGGGATCACGAGCACCCAGAACCACCAGTACAGCCAGCCGATGGTGAAACCGGCCCAGTGGCCGATCGCGCGATCGGCATAGGTCGAGAACGAACCGCTGTCCGGATGCGCGACGGCCATCTCGCCGAGCATGCGCATCACCAGCACGACCAGGACGCCCGCGATCGCATACGCGAGGATCGAAGCCGGGCCGGCTTCCGCGATCGCGTGGCCGGAGCCAACGAACAAGCCGGCGCCGATGACGCCGGCAATCGACATCATCGTCACGTGACGCTGCTTCAGACCCGTGCCGAGGCCTGTCTTGCTTCCACTCATGTGTCTCTCTCCAAAAAACGGTTCCGATATGACCGGGTATCGCATGAAGGCGGCGCGGGATTTGTCGTTGTTGATCCGGCAGCCCGCCGCGCATGCGCGGCACGCGGGCAGGGAGCATGATCGAGCCTGTTCCGGTCGGTGCGCGCCGCGGTCTGCGAAGCTGCGGGTGCGATGCGGCACACGGGGCGCCGGCGCATCGCGTGCGCCCTTTCCGTCGGCTGTTGGTCAGCCGCCTTCGAAGCGAAGGAGTGTAAGCATCAAACGGTTCTTGACTAAGAACCAATTGAAGAATTTCGATGGAACCACTTGTTGCATCGATGCGAACCGATGCAACGCTTGGTCCGGTTCGGCGTCCGCTCATGAGCCGCCGGATCGGGAAACGCGCGGTGAGACATGCCGCCCGACATCGCAACGGACGCATTCCGTCAAGGTGGTTTGCGTGCCGCGCAGGCGCTGCGCCGGATGCTCAGGTCGCGCCGCCCGGCCCTGCGTCCCGCCATTTGGCCGGCACGATCGCGCGCCATTCTCGCAGAAGCAGGTTTTTCACGGCGTCAGGATGCGCGGCCGACAAGCGCACCAGCACGATCGGCCAGCCCGCATAGTGATCGGTCACGTAATACACGTCGGGCTCCGATTCGATCAGCCACGCGCGCTCGTCGGGGCCGACGCCCCGCACGACGAGCGTGTCGCCGTCCTCGCGCAGGCGCGCGAGCATCTTGCCCTTCACCCTGAGTGCGGGCGTGCCGTACGACTTGCCTTCCTCGACACCCCGCCATGCCAGCACGACCTGCCGAACTTCGTCGAATGTCACGATGCGCCTCCGCCCGTTGGTGATCGACGTCCCGGACACCGTAGCGGAAATCGAGGGTGGCGCCTAGCCGAGCAGCGTCTGGCCGCGCGCCCGGCGACACGCGTCTAGCGGCCCGCCGCGCACGCCGCCACCGGCGCGCGCCCCGTGGCGGCAACGATCGCAAACGCGATCGCATTCGCGGCCGCGCTGGCCAGGATCGGCACGAGATAGCCGCCGCCCGCGTCGTAGATGAAACCGGCGGCGGCAGGCCCGATCAGCGTGCCGAACGCGACGCTCGTGTACAGCATGCCGATGATCGCGCTCACGTTGCGGCCGCCGAAGTAGTCCATCACGACGGCCGGCAGCACGGCGACCCAGCCGCCGTAGAACACGCCGAACACGAGTGCGAACGCGGCCAGCGTCGCGACGCTTCCGGCACCGGCCCACGCCAAGAGCGCGGCCGCCATGCCTGCGAACATCGCGAGCAGCGACGCGCGGCGGCCGAAGCGGTCGGCGACGCCGCCGAGGAAGAAGCGCCCTGCCGTGCTGCCGACGCCGATCGCGCCGAGCAGCAGCACGGCCGTCGACTGCGCGACGCCGTGATCGAGCGCGTACGGCACGAGATGCACGAACGGCACGAACACGCCGAACGAGCAGACGAGGCATGCCGCATACAGGCTCGCGAACGGTCGCGACGTGACGGCTTCGCGCACGGTCGCGCCGGCGGGCACCGATGAAGTGGCACCGGGCTGCCCGTCGCGCGATTGCGCACGCGCCGCATCGCCGTCGGGCAGCAATCCGCGCCCGCGCGGATCGTTCTCGATCAGCAGCGACATGCCCGCGCCCACCACTACCGCGATCGCCGCGAGGGTGACGTACGCGCCGCGCCAGCCGACGTGCGCGATCAGCGCGGATGCGAGCGGCGGCATCACGAGCGTGCCGACGCCGATCCCCGCGACCGCGAGCCCCGACGCGAAGCCGCGCCGCCGCACGAACCAGCGTTGCACGGCGCCGACGGCCGGCACGTACGCGCAGCCGACGCCGAGGCCGACACCGAGCCCGTACGCGACATAGACCTGCAGCAGCGTATGCGCGGCACCGGCCGCCGCGAGACCCGCTGCCGTCAGCAACATGCCGGCGACGGCGAGCCGCCGCGAGCCGAAGCGATCGGCAAGCGGGCCGCTGACGATGCCGAAGCCGAAATACAGGAAGCCGGCCAGCGAGAACACGAGCGAGATCTGCCCGCGCGATGCCGCGAAATCACGCTGCAGCGATTCGACGAACGCGCTGAACGTGTACGCACTGCCGAAGCCGACGAACGTGACGGCGAACGCGGCCGCCACCACATACCAGCCGTAGAAGACGCGCGATGCGCGCAGGCTGCCCATGACGATCCTCCTTTCAGGTTCCGCCGGACGCCGCACGGCATCCGGATTGCCTCATGGATATAGTTGAACTATGTTGATCGCATCGACAGCGCAAAACCCGCTCACCACGGATACGATCCAATGCAACAACGGTACTCGTGCACGCTCGTCGCCTCAAACGATATTTCATCGGTCTTTCGCTTTAGAAAAACTCAATGATCCGTTCACGCCTTCCACCGCTCAACGCGTTGCGTGCGTTCGAGGCGGCCGCCCGCCACCTGTCGGTGAAATCGGCGGCCGAGGAGTTGTCGGTCACGCCGGGGGCGGTGAGCCAGATGATCCGCACGCTCGAGACGCATCTCGGCGTACAGCTGTTCGAGCGCGTGAATCGCGGCATCCTGCTGACCGCCGCGGGCCGCGACTACCTGCCGCCCGTGCGCAACGCGTTCAGGCAGATCGCCGACGCGTCGCAGCGTGTGTCGGGGGCCGCCGACAGCGGCGTGCTGACGGTGAGCGTCACACCCTTTTTTGCGTCCGCGTGGCTCGTGCCGCGCCTCGCGCAGTTCCGCGACGCGTGCCCGGACGTCGACCTGCAGATCGTCACGAGCCACGCGCTCGCCGATTTCTCGCGCGACGGCGTCGACGTCGCGATCCGCCACGGTCTCGGCCGCTACATCGGGCTATGCAGCGAACGGTTGCTCACCGTGGAGATCGTCGCGCTGGCGGCGCCGCCACTCGTCGCGCGGCTGGGCCTTCCGGCCACACCCGCCGACCTGGCCGGATGGCCGCATCTGCACGACGCCGAGCGCAAGGGCTGGCACATCTGGTTCGACGCGCAGCGAATCGCTGATTTCGGCCCGCCGCGCGGCCCCGCGTTCGACGATTCCGGCCTGTTGCTGCAGGCGATCCTCGCCGGCCAGGGCGCCGGCCTGCTGCCGGCGGCGATGGTGCGCGACGAGCTCGCGAGCGGCCGGCTCGTGCAGCTTGCCGACGTCGCCTGGCTCGACGATTTCGCGTACTACCTCGTCTATCCGCCGCATCATGCGGAACGCACGAAAGTCGCCGCGTTCCGCCGATGGATTCTCGAGGCCGCACAGGCCGACGGCGCGGCATCGATGACCGGCGCGGCGTAGCGTCGCTGCCCCTCAAGGCTGCGGCAACGATCTTCGGCCGATCGGCTAACATGCGGCCCGCACCCGACAACGACATCCGGAGAGCGACCATGCCTGCCCTGCTCCGCCGCATGACGCGCATCGCGACCCTGTCGGCCGCGCTGTTCGTCGCGTGTGCCGCCCTGCCGCCCGCGGCGCACGCGTATCGCGCGTCGCCCGGCTACGCTAACGAAGCCGACCTCGACCGGCACGACACGTACCGCAATCGCGACGGCGACACCGTCCATGCGCCGGCCCACTCGAAATCGGGCCGCGTGCCCGAGGGCGCGAGCGCGCGCTGTCGCGACGGCACGTACAGTTTCAGCCGCCATCGGCGCGGCACCTGCTCGGGGCACGGCGGCGTCGCCGCGTGGCTGTGAACGCGGGTCGGCCGGATGGCCTGCGCGGTGCCAGCGGCAGCCGGCGGCGAAGTACAATACGCGCTCGCGCCGCCAACCCGCGGCGACACCGCCGCGCCCCGCGCGGCACGCTCCGTACCGAATTTCCCGACGCCACGCACGCCCGCGAGCTGCGCGGCCGTCTTAACCTTTTCTGACTTTCACACCCGAATGGCCCAATACGTTTTCACGATGAACCGGGTCGGCAAGATCGTGCCGCCCAAGCGCCAGATCCTGAAGGACATCTCGCTGTCGTTCTTTCCCGGCGCGAAGATCGGCGTGCTCGGCCTGAACGGCTCGGGCAAGTCGACGCTGATCCGCATCATGGCGGGCGTCGACAAGGACATCGAAGGCGAAGCGACGCCGATGCCGAACCTGAACATCGGCTACCTGCCGCAGGAACCGCAGCTCGACCCGACGAAGACGGTGCGCGAAGCCGTCGAGGAAGGCCTTGGCGACCTGTTCCAGGCGAACAAGAAGCTCGAGGAAATCTACGCCGCGTATGCGGAACCGGACGCCGACTTCGACGCACTCGCGGCCGAGCAGGCGAAGTACGAAGCGATCCTCGCGTCGAGCGACGGCGGCAGCCCCGAGCAGCAGCTCGAAGTGGCCGCCGACGCGCTGCGCCTGCCGGCGTGGGACGCGAAGATCGAGCACCTGTCGGGCGGCGAAAAGCGCCGCGTCGCGCTGTGCAAGCTGCTGCTCGAGAAGCCGGACATGCTGCTGCTCGACGAACCGACCAACCACCTCGACGCCGAATCGGTCGACTGGCTCGAGCAGTTCCTGGTGCGTTTCCCGGGCACGGTCGTCGCCGTCACCCACGATCGCTACTTCCTCGACAACGCGGCCGAGTGGATTCTCGAACTCGACCGCGGCCACGGCATTCCGTGGAAGGGCAACTACAGCAGCTGGCTCGACCAGAAGGAAGAGCGCCTGAAGCAGGAAGAAGCGTCGGAATCGGCGCGCCAGAAGGCGATCAAGAAGGAACTGGAGTGGGTGCGCCAGAACCCGAAGGGTCGCCAGGCGAAATCGAAGGCGCGTATCGCGCGCTTCGAGGAGCTGAACAGCCAGGAATACCAGAAGCGCAACGAAACGCAGGAAATCTTCATTCCGGTCGGCGACCGCCTCGGCAATGAAGTGATCGAGTTCAAGAACGTCAGCAAGTCGTTCGGCGACCGCCTGCTGATCGACAACCTGAACTTCAAGATTCCGGCCGGCGCGATCGTCGGCATCATCGGCCCGAACGGCGCCGGCAAGTCGACGCTGTTCAAGATGCTGACCGGCAAGGAACAACCGGATTCGGGCGAAGTCGTGCTTGGCCCGACCGTGAAGCTCGCGTACGTCGACCAGAGCCGCGACGCGCTCGACGGCTCGAAGACGGTGTTCGAAGAAATCTCGGGCGGCGCCGACGTGCTGACGGTCGGCAAGTACGAAACGCCGTCGCGGGCGTACATCGGCCGCTTCAACTTCAAGGGTGGCGACCAGCAGAAGATCGTCGGCAACCTGTCCGGCGGCGAACGCGGCCGCCTGCACCTGGCGAAGACGCTGATCTCCGGCGGCAACGTGCTGCTGCTCGACGAACCGTCGAACGACCTCGACGTCGAAACGCTGCGCGCGCTGGAAGACGCGCTGCTCGAATTCGCGGGCTCCGTGATGGTGATCTCGCACGATCGCTGGTTCCTCGACCGGATCGCGACGCACATCCTTGCGTTCGAAGGCGATTCGCAGGTCACGTTCTTCGACGGCAACTACCAGGAATACGAAGCCGACAAGCGTGCGCGTCTCGGCGAGGAAGCCGCGAAGCCGAAGCGTCTGCGCTACAAGCCGATCAGCCGCTAAACGGAGCGGCCCGTGCACCCGGCCACGCGGAGCCGGATGCAGAAAGCGGCCGCTGCCGGCTCCGCAAAACGAAAAAGCGGGCTCGTGGCCCGCTTTTTTGCATTCGTCTGCCGTCGTCTGCCGGAAGACTACGCGAGCGCGCCCAGCTCGCGCAAACGCGCCTCGGTCGCGGCCGCGCTCGTGTGATGAATGCCGTGCCAGCCGAGCGCCGTCGCGGCCGCCGCGTTCTTCGCATTGTCGTCGATGAACACGAGTTCGTGCGGCGCGATGCCCGGCAGGAACGGATCGATCCGCGCATGCATTTCGCGGTAGATCGCCGGATCGGGTTTCACGAGTTTCACGCGGCCCGACACGACGATGTCCTTGAAGCGCCGCAGCACCGGGAAGTTGTCCCACGCATACGGAAACGTCTGCGCGGACCAGTTGGTCAGCCCGAAGAGCGGCATTCCCTGCGCGTCGAGCCGGTCGACGAGCGCGGCGCCTTCGTCGAGCACGCCGCCGATCATCTCGTGCCAGCGCGCGTAGAACGCGCGGATCAGCGCCTCGTGCGCCGGAAACTTCGCGACGAGCTCGCTCGTCCCTTCGTCGATCGTCTGCCCGCCGTCCTGGCGGATCACCCACTCCATCGCGCACACATGCGTGAGGAACCACCGGCGCTCGGCTTCGTCCGGAATCAGTTGCCGGTACAGATACTCGGGGCTCCAGTCGATCAGCACGCCGCCGAAATCGAACACCACCGCCTTGATCGTCATGCGAACTCCGCGGCGAGCACGTCGGCAAGCGGACGCGGCGTCACCGAATTGCCCGACAGCGTATTGTTTTCCCACACGAAGTGGTGATGCGCGACGATCTGTGCGGCCGACAGGTGCGTGCGCTCGTTCGTCGTGTGCAGGTCGGACACGACGGTCGTCCGATAGCCGAGCAGTGCCGCGCGGCGTGCAGCCGAATCGACACAGAACTCGGTCGCATAGCCGCAGATCAGCACCGAGCGGATGCCGTGGCCGTCGAGCTGCGCGGCGAGCGGCGTGTCGTGGAACGAATCGCTCATCTGCTTGCGGATGCGCCAGTCGGCACGACCGACGATCAGTTCCTCGTGCATTTCCCAGCCGGGCGTGCCGGGAACGATATCGTCGTCCGCGTCGCCGTCGTGCTGCACGAAGCACACGGGCGCGTTCGCCGCGCGCGCCGCCGCCGTCAGCCGGTTGATGCCCGACACGACGTCGTCGAGCCGGTACGCGGGCCGCGCCCGCTGCACCAGCCCGCGCTGCATGTCGATCACGATCACTGCGGTGTCTGCCATCGGTTGCCCTCTCGATCATGGTCCGGCCGTCGCGCGGCCGTTGTCGCTCGTTGCGCCTAGCGTCAGATCGGCTGCGTGCGCGCGTCGAGCCACGCCTTCGCATCGCCGCTCACGTGCCGGCCGACGCGCTCACGCACGGTCGCGTGATACGTGTTCAGCCACGCGCGCTCCTCTTCATGCAGCATCTCGACCAGCACGCAGCGCGTGTCGATCGGACAGAGCGTCAGCGTCTCGAACGCGAGGAAGTCGCCGAACTCGGTCTGCCCGCCCGCGCGGTTCACGACCAGGTTCTCGATCCGGATGCCCCATTTGCCGGGCCGATACACGCCCGGCTCGATCGACGTGATCATCCCCTCTTCCATCGCGGTGTACGGCTCGGCCGGCGCGTAGTGCGAGATGACCTGCGGGCCCTCGTGCACGTTCAGGAAGTACCCGACGCCGTGGCCGGTGCCGTGGCCGTAGTCGAGCCCGGCCGCCCACATCGGCGCGCGCGCGATCGCGTCGAGCATCGGCGAGCGGATGCCGCGCGGGAAGCGCGCACGCGACAGCGCCATCATCGACTTCAGCACGATCGTGAAATCGCGGCGCTGCAGATCGCTGACGGTGCCGACCGGCACGACGCGCGTGATGTCGGTCGTGCCGGTCACGTACTGGCCGCCCGAATCGACGAGCAGCAGGCCGTCGCCCGCGATCGTCGCGTGCGACTCGGGCGTCGCGCGATAGTGCGGCATCGCACCGTTCGCGTTGAAGCCGGCGATCGTCGCGAAGCTCGGCGACACGTAGCCGGGGCGCCGTGCGCGCGCGGCAGTGAGCTGCTCGTCGATCGTCAGCTCGGTGATCGTCTCGCGGCTCACCGCCTGCTCGAACCACGCGAAGAATTCGGCGAGCGCGGCGCCGTCGTGCTCCATCGTCACGCGCACGTGCTCGATCTCGGCGGACGTCTTGCGCGACTTCGCGAACGTCGACGGGTTCACGGCCTCGACCAGCTTCACGCCGGCCGGCACGGCCTCGAGCGTGCCGAACGTCACGCGGCGCGGGTCGATCAGCAGCGTCGCGCCGTCGGGCAGCGCCGCGAGCGCCGCGCGCGCGGCGTCATACGCGCGAACCTCGACGCCGTCCCGCGCGAGCGACGCGGCCAGCGCCGGCGACACCTTGCCTTCGGCGACGAACAGCGTCGCGCGATCGGCGCCGATCATCGCGTGCGCGACGAACACGGGGTTGAAGTTGACGTCGGCGCCGCGCAGGTTGAACAGCCACGCGAGATCGTCGAGCGTCGACACGAAATGCCATTGCGCGCCCTGCGCGTGCATCGCGCGGCGCACTTCGGCGAGCTTGCTTGCGCGCGTCGTGTCGGCCTGCGGCGCCACGTGCTCGAACACCGCGTCGCCCGGCAGCCCCGGGCGCTCCGGCCAGATCGCGTCGAGCAGGTCGAGATCGGTGCGCAGCGCGATGCCGCGCGCGTTCAGCGCGGCCGTCAGCGCGCGTGCCGCCGCGACGCCGAGCACGGCACCGTCGACACCGACCGTCGCCCCGGCCGGCACGTTCTGAGCGAGCCAGTCGACATGCGGCGCGCTTTGCTGGCCGCCCGTCATCTTCATCAGCTGGACGCCCGTGCCGGCGAGTTCCGCCTCGGCCTGCACCCAGTAACGGCTGTCGACCCACAAGCCCGCGAAATCCGCAGTCACGACCAGCGTGCCGACCGAGCCCGTGAAACCGGACAGCCAGCGGCGCGCCTGCCAGCGTTCGGGCAGGTACTCGGACAGGTGAGGATCGGCGGACGGCACGAGATAGGCGGCCAGGTCCTCGCGGACCATCGCACCGCGCAGCAGCGCGAGGCGGGCCGGCACCGACGAGACTTCGGGGAGACGGGCATTCATGATTTCACCTGAGAGCTTTCAGCGACGGGCAGACACCGCGACCGTCACGGCTACGGCGAGGAACGCGACACCGGTGCAGACCGGCCATTCGAGCGTTTCGCCATCGTAAAACAGTCCAGAGAGATTGCCGGCCATGCGCGCGGCGGCGGCGCCTGCGATGCCGACCAGCACCGCGATCCACCATGCCGGCCGGCCCGTGCGCCGCATCGGATGCAGCCACCGGCCGAACAGCCCGACGGCCGCTCCCAGGACAAGGATTCCAAACCAGTTCATTCGACGCCTTCTATAAATTCAGATTCGTCCCATAGGCGTGAACGTTGCCAGCGACTAGCATCGATTCATCCATCGAACCCGAGACCAGCCGGGCGCCGCGAACATTCGAGTGTAGGGGCCGACCCGACGTTATGGCAAGCGCGCTCCGGCAGCCGTATTGAAGAAATCCTCATGCGAATTGCCCTGATCGATCCGGAAGCACGTCATGCTGCGCTCCTGAACCGCCTCCTCTTCGCCGGCGGTCACGTGTGCCACACGTTTCCGTCCAGCACCGCGTTCTTCGAGTGGCTCGCTACCGACACCTGCGACATGCTGATCACCTGCAATTGGGCCGGCGATCAGCCGGCCGAGGAGGTCATTCCGCGTGCGCAAGCGATCCTGCCCGGCCTGCCGGCCATCGCCGTGATGCAGCTGCCGCGCGAAAGCGAAGTCGTGTCATGCCTGCACGCGGGCGCCGACGACTGCCTCGTGCGCCCGGTGAGCGGGCCCGAGCTGCTCGCACGGGTGAATGCGCTGAGCCGGCGCGCTGGCGTCCGGCGGCCGCCGAATCGCTCCCGCGAAATGTATGGAGAATACGCATTCGATGCGACCCACGGCCTCGTGCGCTTCGGCGACGTGGTCGTCTCGCTGACGCCGAAGGAGTTCCGCTTCGCGCAACTGCTGTTCGCGAACCTGTCCCGGCCCGTGTCGCGCGCCCATATCCTCGAGACCGTGTGGGCCCGCCGCCGCGACATGAAGTCGCGCACGCTCGACACGCACGCGTCCCGGCTGCGCAGCAAGCTGCAGTTGCTTCCGGAGCATGGCTACCGGCTTCTGCCGCTCTACGGCTACGGCTATCAGCTCGACCGCGTGCCGATCGAGCCCCCAAATTCGAGGCCGCGCCACGCTGATGCCCGGTATGCCGCGAGTGAGGAAATCACCGAAACGCTATAATATGGCGCTAAACGATAGCCCTCGATATGCAACTCCTCACGATCGGAATCAATCACCACACTGCGCCTGTCGCCCTGCGCGAACGCGTGGCGTTTCCGCTCGAGCAAATCAAGCCGGCTCTCGTCACGTTCAAGAACGTGTTCCTCGGCCCCCAGGCGCCCAATTCACCCGAAGCGGCGATCCTCTCCACCTGCAACCGCACCGAACTCTATTGCGCGACCGATGATCGCGCCGCACGCGAGGGGGCGATTCGCTGGCTGTCGGAGTACCACCGGATTCCGGTCGACGAGCTCGCACCGCACGTCTACGCGCTGCCACAGTCGGAAGCCGTCCGGCACGCATTCCGCGTCGCGTCGGGCCTCGACTCGATGGTGCTCGGCGAAACGCAGATTCTGGGCCAGATGAAGGACGCGGTGCGCACCGCGACCGAAGCCGGCGCACTCGGCACCTACCTGAACCAGCTGTTCCAGCGGACGTTCGCCGTCGCGAAGGAAGTGCGCGGCACGACCGAGATCGGCGCGCAATCGGTGTCGATGGCCGCCGCGGCCGTCCGCCTCGCGCAGCGCATCTTCGAAAAGGTATCGGATCAGCGCGTGCTGTTCATCGGCGCCGGCGAGATGATCGAGCTGTGCGCGACGCACTTCGCCGCGCAGAGCCCGCGCGAGCTCGTCGTCGCGAACCGCACGGCCGAACGCGGCCAGCGGCTCGCCGAACGCTTCAACGGCCGCGCGATGCCGCTGTCGGATCTGCCCGCCCGCATGCACGAATTCGACATCATCGTGTCGTGCACCGCGTCGACGCTGCCGATCATCGGCCTCGGCGCGGTCGAACGCGCGGTGAAGGCACGCCGCCATCGGCCGATCTTCATGGTCGACCTCGCGGTGCCGCGCGACATCGAGCCGGAAGTCGGCAAGCTGAAGGACGTGTTCCTCTACACCGTCGACGATCTCGGCGCGATCGTGCGCGAAGGCAACGCATCGCGCCAGGCCGCGGTTGCGCAAGCCGAGACGATCATCGAGACGCGTGTGCAGAATTTCATGCAGTGGCTCGACACGCGTAGCGTCGTGCCGGTGATTCGTCACATGCATACGCAGGCCGACGCGCTGCGCCGCGCGGAAGTCGAGAAGGCGCAAAAGCTGCTCGCGCGCGGCGACGATCCGGCGGCAGTCCTCGAAGCGCTGTCGCAGGCGCTCACCAACAAGCTGATCCACGGCCCGACGAGCGCGCTCAACCGCGTGAACGGCGCCGACCGCGATTCGCTGATCGACCTGATGCGCGGCTTCTACCAGCACGCGCCGCGCTCGAACGACCAGTCTGGCCACTAGCGCCGGCCGGTTGCTCTGCCGCCGGCCGGTCGTTGTCCTGCCGCCGGCCTATCCTTTCCGAATACCCTTGCCCCGGGAGCGCCGCTCCACACCATGAAGACGAGCATGCAACGCAAGCTCGACCAGCTGTCCACACGGCTGGCCGAACTGAACGACCTGCTGAGCCGCGAAAACGTCACGGCCGATCTCGACCAGTACCGCAAGCTGACGCGCGAACATGCGGAACTCGGCCCGGTCGTCGAGCAGTACGCGCTGTGGCGCCAGTCGCGCAACGACGAAACCGCCGCGCAGGAGCTGCTCGCCGATCCGTCGATGCGCGACTTCGCCGAAGACGAGATCCGCAGCGCGCGAGAGAGCATGGCCCGCCTCGAGGTCGAGCTGCAGAAAATGCTGCTGCCGAAGGATCCGAACGACGACCGCAACATCTTCCTCGAAATCCGCGCGGGCACGGGCGGCGACGAATCGGCGCTGTTCGCGGGCGACCTGCTGCGCATGTACCTGCGCTTCGCGGAACGCCAGCGCTGGCAGGTCGAGATGATGTCGGAGAGCGCGTCGGATCTCGGCGGCTACAAGGAAGTGATCGTGCGGATCGCGGGCCAGGGCGCGTATTCGCGCCTGAAGTTCGAGTCGGGCGGCCATCGCGTGCAGCGCGTGCCGGCGACCGAGACACAGGGGCGCATCCATACGTCCGCGTGCACGGTCGCGGTGATGCCGGAAGCCGACGAGATCGGCGAAGTCGAGATCAATCCGGCCGACCTGCGGATCGACACGTTCCGCGCATCCGGCGCGGGCGGCCAGCACATCAACAAGACCGATTCGGCGGTGCGCGTCACGCACATCCCGACCGGAATCGTCGTCGAATGCCAGGACGACCGTTCGCAGCACAAGAACAAGGATCGCGCGCTGAAGGTGCTTGCCGCGCGCATCAAGGACAAGCAGTATCACGAGCAGCACGCGAAGGAAGCCGCGACGCGCAAGAGCCTGATCGGCTCCGGCGACCGCTCGGAGCGGATCCGCACGTACAACTTCCCGCAGGGCCGGATGACCGACCACCGGATCAACCTGACGCTGTACCGGCTCGAGGCGCTGATGGACGGCGATCTCGACGAACTGATCAGCGCGCTCGTCAGCGAGCACCAGGCCGAACTGCTCGCGTCGCTCGGCGACGCCGACTGAGATCGCGATGCCCGACACCACCGCCGACGATCTGCTGCGCGCGTCGCCGCTCGACGCGGTCGATGCGCGCGTGCTGCTCGCGCACGCGCTCGGCTGGACCCGCACGCAACTGATCACGCGCGGCGACGTGCCGCTCGACGCTGCCGCGGTCGAACGCTATCGCGCGCTCGAAGCGCGCCGCGTAGCCGGCGAGCCGGTCGCGCAGCTCGTCGGGATGCGCGAGTTCTTCGGCCGGCCGTTCGACGTGACGCCCGACGTGCTGATCCCGCGCCCCGAAACCGAACTGCTCGTCGAAGCCGCGCTCGACGCGATCGACGGACGACCGCATCCGACGGTGCTCGACCTGGGCACCGGCAGTGGCGCGATCGCCGTGTCGATCGCCGCCGAACGGCCCGATGCGCGCGTGTGGGCGCTCGACCGTTCGCCGGCCGCGCTCGCAGTCGCGCAACGCAACGCGAACAAGCTGCTCGACGCGCGCCGCCCCGGCGGCCCGCTGCACTGGCTGCAGAGCGACTGGTACGCCGCGCTCGATCCGGCACTCGCGTTCGACACGATCGTCAGCAACCCGCCGTACATCGCGCAGCACGATCCGCACCTCGCGCAGGGCGACCTGCGGTTCGAGCCGCGCGGCGCGCTCACCGACGATGCCGACGGTCTCAGCGCGATCCGCACGATCGTCGCGGGCGCCGGCGCCTACCTGAGACCCGGCGGCACGCTATGGATCGAGCACGGCTACGACCAGGCCGAAGCCGTGCGCGCCTTGCTCGTGTCACGCGGCTTCATTTCGGTCCAGTCGCTCGCCGATCTGGCCGCGATCGAACGCACGACGGGTGGCCGCCTGCCCGGCTGATGGCCGGCCCGCCCGGTTGAAATCCGCTATCATTTCGTTCTAACGCCCCGCAAACGCAAGGTCAGTCATGGACACCCAACAACGTATCAAGCAAATCGTCGACGAAAACCAGGTCGTGCTCTTCATGAAGGGCAACGCGCAATTCCCGATGTGCGGCTTCTCGGGCCGCGCCGTGCAGGTGCTGAAGGCCTGCGGCGTCGACCAGTTCAAGACGGTCAACGTGCTGGAGGACGACGAAATCCGCCAGGGCATCAAGGAATTCTCGAACTGGCCGACCATCCCGCAGCTGTACGTGAAGGGCGAATTCATCGGCGGGTCGGACATCATGATGGAGATGTACCAGTCCGGCGAACTGCAGCAACTGTTCGCCGCCGCGTAACGCCCCCTTCCCGATGGCATCTCCCAGTGCGCCGCCACGCCGGCTGATCGTCGCGATCACCGGCGCCACCGGTGCAGTCTATGGCGTGCGGCTGCTCGAATTGCTGCGCGCCGCCGGCGGCGTCGAAACGCATCTGCTGGTTTCGAACGCCGGCTGGCTCAATATCCAGCATGAACTGAAGCTGCCCAAGGCCGAGGTCGAAAGCCGGGCGGATGTCGTGCATTCGGTGCGCGATGTCGGCGCGACGATCGCATCCGGTTCGTTCGCGACCGATGGCATGGTGATCGCGCCCTGCTCGATGAAGACGCTCGCGAGCGTCGCGCACGGCCTGTCGGACAACCTGATCACGCGTGCGGCCGACGTCACGCTGAAGGAACGCCGCCGTCTCGTGCTGATGGTGCGCGAAACGCCGTTCAACCTCGCGCATCTGCGCAACATGACCGCCGTGACCGAAATGGGCGGCATCGTGTTTCCGCCGCTACCCGCGTTCTACGCGATGCCGAAGACGATCGAGGAACTCGTCGACCAGACCGTCACCCGCGTGCTCGACCTGTTCGCACTCAGTGCACCGATGACGGTGCCGTGGGCCGGCATCAGGCCGGCAGGGTAAGCCGCTCGACACGGCGCTCCGGCGTCGTTCTTCACGCATCTTCGCTGATTCGGCCGTCTTCCCGCTCGATTCGGCAACCTCGAGCCCTCGCCTGCCGCCGAACGCCCGAAGCCGGCCGAATTATCAACTCGCACGATTCAATCAAATTCCACTCAGCCGATTTATCAATAATTGGTGTGCGTCTATAGTCACAGGCAAATCCCTTTTGCAGGCTCCCCACCATGAACCGCTTGCCCTCGCTTTACCTGTCCCACGGCGCCCCTACCCTGC
The DNA here is from genome assembly GCF_003858025.1 of Burkholderia sp. Bp9004. Classification (NCBI taxonomy): domain Bacteria; kingdom Pseudomonadati; phylum Pseudomonadota; class Betaproteobacteria; order Burkholderiales; family Burkholderiaceae; genus Burkholderia; species Burkholderia sp. Bp9004. The sequence continues at coordinate 38,501 of NZ_QTQD01000035.1, forward strand.
CGATCGACCCGACACTGCCGTCCGGTGCGTTCACGCACCTCGGCGCCGAATTGCCTCGCCCGCGCGCGGTGCTGATGTTGTCCGCGCACTGGGGCACGCAACAGCCGGTCGCGAGCGTGGCCGCGCATCCTGAAACGATCCACGACTTCTACGGCTTCCCGCGCGCGCTGTACGAAATCCGGTACCCGGCACCCGGCGCGCCCGAGGTCGCCGAACGGGCGGCCGCGCTGCTGAACGCGGCCGGCATCGCGACCGCGACGACCGAGCACGGCCTCGACCACGGCGCGTGGGTGCCGATGCTGCTGATGTTCCCGGAGGCTGACGTGCCCGTCGCGCAGTTGTCGATCCAGCCCCGCGCGGACGCAGCCCATCACTTCGCGCTCGGCCGCGCGCTGCGGCCGCTGCGCGACGAAGGCGTGATGGTGATCGGCTCGGGCCAGATCACGCACAACCTGCGCGCGGCCGATTTCAGCGCGGCGCCCGAGGATGCAGACCCGCGCGTCGCGGAATTCACCGACTGGTTCGAGGCGAAGCTCGCCGCGCGCGATGTCGATGCGCTGCTCGACTATCGCCGGCAGGCGCCGCACGCGGCGCTGATGCATCCGACCGACGAACACCTGCTGCCGGTGTTCACCGCGCTCGGCGCGGCCGACGACGACTATCAGCTCGGCATCCAGTCGCTCGGCACGTATCAACGCGTGCTCGCGATGACGAACTACGTGTTCGCGAGCGCAGCCGCCTGAATCCGGTGACACGGCCGGCGGCCGCAAACAAAAAGCCCGTCCGAGCAGCGCTCGGACGGGCTTTTTTTACGCTTTCCGCCACCGCCGATTCCGGTGGCGAGTCACGCGTCAGGCACCGACCCCTTCGAGGATCTCGTCGTGCGACTCGCGCTCGTCGAGATACTGCGTCCGGTAGCCCGTATTCACGCCCCAGAAGTAGAACACCAGCGAGATGGCCGCGACGATCAGCATGTCCCAGCCGTACGGCAGCACGCCGTGACCGCCGAACTCCTTGCTGCCGATCAGCGACAGCACGGCCATCGTCGGCAGGTACGCGACCAGCCACCACGCGGCCTTCAGGTCGGCGCCCCAGCCCGTCCAGCCCGACTTCGCCTGGAAGTAGAAATACACCGGCAGCGCGACGATCATCAGCAGGATGATTTCGCCCGTCAGCGGCCACTTCGCCCAGTACAGGATCAGCGACGCGCAGACGAACGCGAACGGTGCAATCAGCTTCATCAGCGGGATCGACAGCGGACGCTCGATGTCGGTCGCCGCGCGGCGCAGCGCCATCAGGCTGATCGGGCCGGTCAGGTACGAGATCACCGTCGCGACCGAGATCACCGCCGCGAGCGAGCTCCAACCGCGGAAGAAGAACAGGAAGATGAACGACACGAGCAGGTTGAACCACATCGCCTGGCGCGGCACACCGTAGATCGGATGCACGTTGCCGAACATCTTCGGCATCGTGTTGTTGCGCTCCATCGCGTAGATCATGCGGGTGGTCGTCGCCATGTAGGTCGTACCGGTGCCGCTCGGGCTGATGAACGCGTCGACATATAGCAGGATCGCGAGCCAGTTCAGGTTCAGCGCGATCGCGAGTTCCGCGAACGGCGACGAGAAGTTGAAGTGCGACCAGCCCTTTGCGACGTCGGCCGGATTCACCGAGCCGATGTACGCCATCTGCAGCAGCACGTAGATCACGAGTGCGATCAGGATCGAGGAGATCACCGCAAACGGCACGCTGCGCGACGGATTGCGCGCTTCACCGGCCAGGTTCACCGGGCTCTGGAAGCCGTTGAACGCGAACACGATGCCGCTCGTCGCGACCGCGGTCAGCACGGCCGACCAGCCATACGGCGCGAAGCTCGCATTCGACGCGGTGCCGAGGTTTTCCGGGTGGAAGCTCGACAGCATCAGGCCAAGGATCGTGAGGCCGGGGATCAGGAACTTGAAGATCGTGATCGCGGTGTTCGCACGCGCGAACGCCTTGACGCCCCAGTAGTTCAGCATGAAGTAGATGACGACCAGTACGGCAGATAGCAGCAGGCCGGGTGTCGTCAGCTCGCCGTTCACGAACAACGCGTGCGCCCACGGATACGGCCACGTGCTCATGTACTGGATCGATGCTTCCGCTTCGATCGGAATCACCGATACGATCGCGATCCAGTTCGCCCACGCGCTGATGAAGCCCACCAGCGAACCGTGCGAGTAGCGCGCGTAGCGCACCATGCCGCCCGACTCGGGGAACATCGCGCCCAGTTCGGCATACGTCAGTGCAATCGCGAGAATCACGACCGCGCCGATGATCCATGCGCAAATCGCTGCCGGGCCGGCAATCTTCGCAGCCTTCCAGGCGCCGAACAGCCAGCCCGAGCCGATAATCGAACCCAGCCCCGTCAGCATCAGTGCAAACGGGCCGATGTTCCGTTGAATAGAACTCTTCACATCCTCTCCTATGTCTCAAAAAGCATGGTCGGCCTGCTGTCCGGGATCGGCTCGGATAGCACCGCGCATGCAATTTTGGGGGGAAGGATCACCCGATCGGGGCAACCCTTCCGCGCGGCGCGTAGTTTAACGGTTGCACCTGCAAGTTGGCGCCAAAATCGTTCGGCCCCTACAAAAAATTCGCATCGTTTGCAAGGTTTGTAAACCTGAACCCCGCAATAACCCTGAGTCCATGGAAATACGGTTGACCGCGCGACCGAATAGCCGTATAAACAACGTTGCAGGATTTCAAGCGGCGAGTGAATTGGTTCTTTCGTAGTTCGCCCATCAACGGTACTCCGGTTGGTCCTATTACCCCCTTCCTTGATTTTCCGCACCCATGGGCCTCGGCCCCGTTTTATCTTTTTAGGAACAAGTAACATGGCAACCGGTACCGTCAAGTGGTTCAATGACGCAAAGGGCTTCGGCTTCATCACCCCGGAAGGCGGCGGCGACGATCTGTTCGCGCACTTCTCGGAAATCCGCGTCGAAGGCTTCAAGACGCTGCAAGAAAACCAGAAGGTTGAATTCGAAGTGAAGACGGGCCCGAAGGGTCTGCAAGCTGCGAACATCCGTCCGGTCTAAGTTCGGCGCGATATTTCGTGTAAAAAAGCCCCGCTTCGGCGGGGCTTTTTGTTTTCCGGCGCGGGCCGCCTCGCGGCCACCGCCGACCCGCATGACCTTCGCTCAGCCGAACAGCCGCTGCGCGTGAATGCCGAGCCCGGTCGCGACGCTCGCGAGGCGATCGCCGAATACCGGCTGCGCGTCCGGGAATGCGCCGGCGAGCGCACCCGACAGGAACGCGAGCCCGGTCGAGCCGCCGGTGAAATACAGCGCGCCGACATCGCGCGGCGCGATGCCCGCAAGCCGTACCGTTTCGCGCGCGGCGTCGACGATGCGCGCGGTGTCGTCGACGCTCGCATCGACGAGGCGTTCGGCGTCGAACGCGATCTGCAGATCCTCTTCCACGTCGTTCAGGTCGATCATCGTCTCCCCGCCCGCCGCCACGCCGATCTTCGCTTCTTCCGCGCGCGCCATCAGCGCATGCCCGAGCCGTTGCTCGACCACGCGCGTGAGCCGGTCGTACTGCCGTACGTCCTGGTACAGATGCTTCATCAGCTTCAGCTCGCCCAGCCGCTTCGGAGTGTAGACGGTGTTGATCAGGTGCCAGGTCGCCAGGTCGAAGTAGATCCGGTTCGGCAGCTCGCGCCCCTCGGGATCGAGCGCGCGGTAGCCGAACGCGGGCAGGATCGCCGCCAGCTCGACGCGGCGGTCGTAATCGGTGCCCGCGACGTGCACGCCGTGGTGAGCAAGCACGTCGTCCTTGCGCTCGAGGCGCGCCATCCGGTCCGGCCCGACGCGCACCAGCGAGAAGTCGGACGTGCCGCCGCCGATGTCGGCGACCAGCACGAGCCGCTCGGCCTGCTGGCGCGACTCGTAGTCGAACGCGGCCGCGATCGGCTCGTACTGGAAATGCACGTCCGTGAAACCGACCGACTGCGCGGCCGCTTCGAGCTGGTCCTGCGCGAGGCGGTCGGCGCGCGCATCGTCGTCGACGAAGAACACCGGCCGGCCGAGCACCGCGCGCCCGATCGGCGCGCCGGCGCGCGCTTCGGCCTTGCGCTTCAGGTGCGTCAGGAAACGCGCGATGATCTCCGTGTACGCCATCGCGCTGCCGTCGCCGAGATCGGTCGTGGTTTCCGCGAGCGGCGAGCCGAGGATGCTCTTCATCGAGCGCATCAGGCGGCCGTCGAAACCGTCGATATAGGAGGCCAGCGCCGCGCGGCCGTACTCGACCGTCTGCTCGTCGTTGTTGAAGAAGATCGCGGTGGGCAGCGTCAGGTGGTCGCCCTCGACGGGCGCGAGGCGCATGCCATCGCCGTCGGGCAGCGCCACGGCGGAATTGGACGTGCCGAAATCGATCGCGCAGTAAGTCATGGGAAGGTGCCGCAGCAGGGCCGGCGCGAAAACGGAAAGGACGGGCTTTTTATCATGAAGCCCGCCGGATCACAACCGGATCGCCCACCGATGCCGGCGCAACCGGCCCGGGGTCGCGATCAGGCGCACCCGCGGCGCACCGGCGACGGGCGCGGACGGGTCATCCAGCGCCACCACGCCGCCCGCGTGCTGCGCGCGCAACTGCCGCGGACAGCGTGCTCGGCGAGCGCCTGCCCGATTGCGGATCAGGCTGCGGCGTCGAAACCCTTCTTCCAGGCGCCCGCATAGACGACTTCGCCGATCGCATGACGCGTGCGCGGCGCCTTTTCGCGATCGCGCAGCACCGGATCGAGTTTGTCTACGTTGCCGTAGTGGCCGAGCGAGATGATCGCCGGAATCGCGACGTCGGCCGGAATCTCGAATGCGTCGCGGAACGCCTTCGCGTCGAAGCCGCTCATCTGGTGTGCAGCAAGACCCAGCGCGTGCGCCTGCAGCACCAGCGACATCGCGGCCGCGCCCGCGTCGTACAGCGCGGTCGGCGCCGGCTCGCCCTTCGGCGTGAGCGTGTGCGCGGTCACGGCGATGAGCACCGGCGCCGGCGCGTTCCAGCCCTGGTTGAACGGCACCAGCGTCGCGAATGCGCGCTTGAACGCCGCTTCGTCCTGCGTGCGATCGAACACGATGAAGCGCCACGGTTGGGCGTTGTACGCGGACGGCGCCCAGCGAGCGGCTTCGAGCACCGCGTGCAGATCGGCGGCGCTGATCGGCTCGTCCGAGTACGCGCGCGGGCTCCAGCGGCCGGCGATCAGGTCGTGAATCGAAACAGTGGTGGGAGCAGGTTTGACGGACATGCGGTTCCTCGCTGACATCGATGAAGGGGCGCGAACGCCCGGCGAACCGAAAGCATAACCGCTCGAGGCGTCACGCGCCCGATCATCCCGCGCAATGCAAATCACGGATCCCGCATTGACCGGCCGCACCCGTGCATGGGCCGGCCGAAGCGCCGCGCTCAGGCGGCCTGCGCGGCCGCGCGGGACGGGCCGCGGTTGATCCGCAGCACGATCAGCGCGCCGATGATGCAGAGCCCGCCCGAGATCATCGACGCGATCGTATAGGTGCCGAGGCTCGCACGCAGCAGCCCCGCGCCAAGCGCCGCGAACGCCGCGCCGAGCTGGTGGCCGGCGACGATCCAGCCGAACACGACCGGCGCCGCAGCCTTGCCGAACACGTCGGTGGCGAGCCGCACCGTCGGCGGCACGGTCGCGATCCAGTCGAGCCCGTAGAACATCGCGAACAGCGGCAGCCCGAAGAAATCGATGCCGAACGCATGCGGCAGGTAGATCAGCGACAGCCCGCGCAGCCCGTAGTACCAGAACAGCAGCACACGGTTGTCGTAGCGGTCGGACAGCCAGCCCGACAGCGTCGTGCCGAACAGGTCGAATACGCCCATCGCGGCGAGCAGCGATGCACCCTGCACTTCGGTCATCCCGTAGTCGCTGCACATCGCGATCAGGTGCGTGCCGACATAGCCGTTGGTGCTCGCGCCGCAAATGAAGAAGCTGAAGAACAAGAGCCAGAAGTCGCGTGAGCGGCTCGCCGTCAGCAGCGTGCGGAACGCGACCGCGAGCGGGTTCTCCTTCGTCGCGTCGGGCGCGGCCGGCGCGTCGGCCGGCTCGCCGTAGGGGCGCAGCTTCACGTCGGCCGGCCGCTCGGGCAGCAGGAACGCGACCAGCGGAATCACGATCGCGGCCGCCACCGCGACGACCAGCACGACCGGCCGCCAGCCATGACGCTGCGCGATCGCCGCGAGCATCGGCAGGAACACGAGCTGACCGGTGGCCGTACTCGCCGTGAGGATGCCCATCACCAGGCCGCGCCGCGCATGAAACCAGCGCGTGACGAAGGTCGCCGACAGCGTCAGCGCGACGACGCCGGTCGAACAGCCGACCATCAGGCCCCAGATCACGACCATCTGCCAGCTCTGCGTCATCATCGACGACAGCGCGACGCCCGCGCTCATGGTCACCAGCGCGGTCAGGATCGTCGGCCGCAGCCCGAAGCGCTGCATCGCGGCGGCCGCGAACGGGCCCGTCAGGCCGTACAGCGCAATGTTCACCGAAATCGCCAGCGAAATCGCCGCGCGGCTCCAGCCGAGTTCGCGCTCGAGCGGCACCATCAGCACGCTCGGTGTCGCACGCGTGCCGGCCGCGGCCAGCAGGATCAGGAAAACCACCGCCGCCGCGAGCCATCCATAGTGGAAACGCCCGCCGATTCGTGTCACTGCCCAGTTCATGTCGTCGCTCTCCAATTGGCGGCCCGGCACCCGCGCGCCGGCCCCGCGTCACCACCGGGCCACCTCCGCCGCATGCTGCATCGGCTGACCGGGGCCGATACCTGGCATTTGTCTGTCGATCCGGCCGGCATTGTTACCGCTCGGTCACAAGTGTGTTGCGATCGTAGTGACCAGTCGGTAACATGTCAAGCAATTCATCACGCAGTCGAGGGTCATCATGTCGGGCATCGAGGCCGCCAACAAGCCGCCGGCACGTCGCACGCGCCAGCCGATCGCCGCGGCCGACGCGCAGGAACACCTGCTGCGCGCCGCCGAGGAGCTGTTTTACAAGGAAGGGGTGCGCGCGGTAGGCGTCGAAGCGGTCGTGGAGCGCGCGGGCGTCAACAAGATGAGCCTGTACCGCCAGTTCTCGTCGAAGGACGAGCTGATCCTCGCGTATCTCGAACGGATGGATGCGTGCTTCTTCGAGCGCCTCGATTCGAGCGTCGCGAAGCATCCCGGCCAGCCGAAGGCGCAGTTGATCCAGTATTTCGTCGATCTCGCGGAGCGCGCGACGCAGAAGGACTATCGCGGCTGCCCGTTCGTCAACGTCGCGGCCGAATTCCCCGATGCGTCGCATCCGGCACGCGAACGCGTCGCGCAGAACAAGGAGCGGCTGATGAAGCGGTTCGTCGAGCTATGCGAAGGCGCAGGCGCCCGGCAGCCGAAAGCGCTGGCCGATGCGCTCGCGCTCGTGGTCGAGGGCATCTACGCGGCCAGCCAGACCTACCGGCACGGCGAAACGCCGATCGGCACCGCGCCCGCGCTGGTCACGCAACTGATCGAAGCCGCCTGCGCGTGACAGGCGGCGCACGCCCGAACCCCGCGTGCCCGCTCCCGCTACAATGCGGCCCTCGCTTCCGCCTTGCCCGACTGCCCTCGCCATGACCGATACCCGCCCCGATTCGCACGACGACATCCTCGCCGCCACGCGGCACTGGCTCGCGCGCGCGGTGATCGGGCTCAATCTGTGCCCGTTCGCAAAGAGCGTCTATGTGAAGGAGCAGGTGCGCTATGCGATCAGCGAAGCGACGACGCTCGAGGACGTGCTCGCCGACCTCGAAACCGAGTTGCGTGCGCTCGAAGCGGCGGATCCGCAGCAGGTCGACACGACGCTCGTGATCTATCCGCGCGCGTTCGCTGATTTCGTCGACTACAACGACGCGCTGTTCTTCGCCGACCGGCTCGTGCGGCAACTGCGGCTCGACGGCGTGCTACAGATCGCGAGCTTCCATCCCGAGTACCGGTTCGAAGGCAGCGAAGCCGACGACATCGAGAACTACACGAACCGCGCGCCGTATCCGATCCTGCACCTGCTGCGCGAGGACAGCATCGCACGCGCGGTCGACGCGTTCCCGGACGCGTCCGCGATCTACGAGAAAAACCAGGAAACGCTGCGCCGCCTCGGCCACGACGGCTGGCGTGAATGGATGCGCCGGCCGGGCGACGACGTCTGACGCGTCGCGCGCCGGCCGTCCGCCGCACGGCAAACGGGCCGCGAGTCGGCCTGCCTCAGTCCGGGGCCTGCTCGACGGCCTCGCCCGCCGCCTCGGCGGGCGCCGGCGCGAAGAAGCGCTCGTTCAGTTCGGCGAGCCCGAACATGCCGAGGATCTCGTTCAGCCGCTCGCCGGACTTGCGGCGCGGCAGGTTCTTGTACTGCGCGATGATCAGCTCGTTCTTCATCGAATGTTCCCAGCCGACCAGCTCGGTCACGCTGACCTGATAGCCGTGCGCCTCGAGCTGCAGGCAGCGCAGCACGTTGGTGATCTGGCTGCCGAATTCGCGCGTATGCAGCGGATGCCGCCACACTTCAGTCAGCGCGTTCGCGAGCGACTTGCCCTTGTTCCTGCGCAGCACGCCCGCGACTTCCGCCTGGCAGCACGGCACCAGCACGATGTGCTGCGCGCGCTTCGCGAGCGCGAAGCGGATCGCATCGTCGGTCGCCGTGTCGCATGCATGCAGCGCGGTGACGACATCGACCGTTTCGGGCAGCTTCGGCGACGTGATCGAATCGGCGACCGACAGGTTCAGGAACGACATGCCGCCGAATCCGAGTCTCGCGGCGAGTTCGGTGGAACGCGCGACGAGCTCCTCGCGCGTCTCGATCCCGTACACGTGCGATGCGAACGCCGGTGTGCCGTGCCCCGGCTGCTGCTTGAAGAACAGGTCGTACAGGATGAAGCCGAGATACGACTTGCCGGCGCCGTGATCGACGAGCGTCACGCTACCCTTGTCGGCCTGAACGCTCGCGAGTAGCGGCTCGATGAACTGGAACAGGTGATAGACCTGCTTCAGCTTGCGGCGGCTGTCCTGGTTCAGCTTGCCGTCGCGGGTGAGGATGTGCAGCTCCTTCAGCAGCTCGATGGACTGCTCCGGACGGATTTCGTAGGTCTTGTTCGACATCGTGAAGCGTCGCCGGGCCACGGTCGGTCGACCACGGCCCGGCGGCGGGAATTCGTGAGGAATGGCGACAGTTTACCGAAAATACGCGATCAGGCTCGCGCGCCGAGCCGCCAGAGCGACGTGACCTCGGCGCGGCGTGCCGCGTGCAGCGGGTCGTCCGCGTCGGCCGACTTGGGGTGCGCGGGGCGGATGTCTTCGCGGCCGAGCACGACGAGCCCGGCTTCGTCGATCCATTGCAGCAGCGTATCGCGCGGCCGCAGGCCGAGATGTTCGGCGAAATCGGACAGGATCAGCCAGCCTTCGCCGCCCGGTTCGAGATGGTCGGCGAGCCCCGCGAGGAAACCGCGCAGCATGCGGCTGTCGGGATCGTAGACCGCGTATTCGATCGGCGCGCTCGGACGGGCCGGCACCCACGGCGGGTTGCAGACGACGAGCGGCGCGCGGCCGGCCGGAAACAGGTCGGCTTCGACGACCTCGACGCGCTCGGCATGACCGAGCCGCGCGACGTTCTCGCGAGCGCACGCGAGCGCGCGCGGATCCTGATCGGTCGCGACGATGCGCTCGACACCGCGCGACGCGAGCACGGCCGCGAGCACGCCGGTGCCCGTGCCGATGTCGAACGCGAGCGACGTCGCGGGCAGCGGCGTGCGCGCGACGAGTTCGACGTATTCGCCGCGCACCGGCGAAAACACACCGTAATGCGGATGGATCGGCGCGCCGCCGAGCGCCGGAATCGGCACGCCCTTCTTGCGCCATTCGTGCGCGCCGACGAGGCCGAGCAGCTCGCGCAGCGACACGACCGACGGCGCGCCGCCCGGGCCGTATGCTTCCTCGCACGCTGCACGCACGTCGGGCGCGCGGCGCAGCGGGATCGTGTAGTCGGCGTCGAGCGGGATCAGCAGCATCCCGAGCGTGCGGGCACGCTGCGATTGCGCGAGGCGATGCAGGTTGAATGCGTCGACGCCCACCGCGGCCTTCGCCTTCTTCGGCTTGCGTTCGACGCGGCGCGCCATCGCCTGCACGAGCTGGCGCGCGTTCTGGAAGTCGCCCTGCCAGACGAGCGCGGTGCCCTCGCACGCGAGGCGGTACGCGGCGTCGGCGGTGAGGCGGTCGTCGGCGGGCACGGCGCGCCTGGGCGGCTGCACGCCGGCTTCGGAGCGCCAGCGCACGGCATGTTCGGCGCCGTCGGCGTCGGTCCAGTGGAAAACGGGGAAATCGGTCACGCGAGCTCGGCTACGGTTGGCTTCAGACAGGCGGCGAGAATTCACCGCGCGGACGACACCATACCGCGCTTTGTCCGGCCTCGCAAAAACGGGGGCCGCGGCGCCCGCCCGAAGGCGTTTGCCGCGGCACGATCGTCTATCAGGTGAGATCGACAGTCTCTGCGGCGGGCGCGTCGCGCTTGACGGCAGCAATACCATTGTCGCGGCCTTGTGCGCTCTTGTACGTTTCACTCGTACCGATCACCCGTTGGTTTGCGGCCTTCAGGTTGAACATGTACTCGCCGTTGTGCGCGGTCTTTCGCTCATAGCGTTCGTCCAGCGGCGCATTCTCGCGTACGGAAGCGATGCCGGTGCGCGCACCTCCCTTCTCCTCATACCGCTCGCTCGCGAGAATGATCTCGCCATTCGCCGACTTCAGATGGAAGAAGTACTGACCGTTCGTTGCCTTTTTGATCTCGAACTTTGCAGCCATGTGGTTACTCTCCTAAAAGAACGTCCGACCCTCGGACGTTGACCAGTGTAGGCGCGGTAACCACCAAAATCGAACTTCCGCCAGGCAAACTGTTGATGACTGTTAATTCGTCAACTTTTCGTGACATTTGGCGGACGTTACCATCACTTATCCGCCCCACCCCGGCATCGCCGGCATGCGCAACGTGCCCGCATCGCGGAAATGCACGCTGCCGAGCACGCCGCCCGCGAGCCGGCCGCGCAGCGCGTACGGCAACTCGCCGTTGGCCGCCGCGCCGGGCAGGTTCCACGCCTGCCGCGCGGCGGCGAACGCCGACACCGAAACGGGCACGTCGATCACGGCCTCGCCGAAGCGCGGCACGACACCCGCGCGATCGCTCACGCCGCTCGCGAACGGCGTGCCGTTCAGTTCGAGTGCGACCGAAATGCCGTCGTATTCGATCGGCGTGTCATTCGGGTTCTGCACGCGCAGTTTCAGGCTGAAGCGCATCTCGAGGCCCTGGCCGACGAGCGGATCGAGCCCGGCGACGGTCACGCTCACCGGCTCGCGCGTCAGACCCGCGCAACCGCCGAGCACGAAGACGGCGGCGAACAGCAGCAGCATGGCGCGCAGCGGCGCGATATGGAACAGGGCTCGTGGCATGGGCTGGCCTCCTTGCGGCAATCGATTTGACGGATCGTCGCTGCATTGTACCGAGCGCGCCACGCTCCACCCTGATTCGTAGTTTCCGCGCACCGCCGAGATCGTTAATAGATTAAAACTACGAAAACAAGTAGTCGAATGGAAAGCGAATTAATGCCTTCCAGCATTCAATGGTGCGCAAAAGATTCAATCGAATCACTTTCTAATTTTTTCGTTTCCTTTACCCAAAACCATCAAGTATATTTACGCATCCTTCGAGCAGGCCGACAAACCTTCAAGCCGCATGACGGCGATTTTACGGAACGGCGACACGCCGTCCTTCCGTCCTGCTGCCTTGCACGGCCAGCCCCGTGGGTCGTCGGTTCAAAGGGAATGCACGCCCGCGCAGGGCGAGCGGCCCCGTGTCGTGCGCGCGAAATCAATTCAGTACAACACGCGCCCGGCCATTTTGAACCGGCAAGTTAACCGACATCCGGAAACACAGAGGGGGCAGTAAACCATGATTACCTTCACGTAGTCGGCCGGCCGTCTTTTCGAATAATCCGTCATTGGCATTTCTCGTCGCTGTTGATTAACGGCGAGGGACTTCCTTTGCCGGCGTTTTCGCAGCACTGAACGATTCTTTCAACAATCGAGGTTTCAGTCATGTCGATCAACATTCACAAGATGCGTTACCTGCCGCTGGTCGCCGCACTCGCGCTCGCCGGGTGCGGCGGCGATGACAGCGGTGTCGGCTCGGCTTCCGCGCTCAGCTCTGCCGGCGCGCCGCACTCGAGCTCGTCGCCCGCCGCCAACACGCCGCCGAGCGCGTCCAATGTCGACAAGAGCGTGTCGCCTGTCGAACTGCCGGACACCGTGGTACCCGTCAACTACCGGTTGTGGTTCCGACCGAACGATGCGCTGAACGCGTTCGACGGGCGCGCCGACGTCGAGATCAAGGTGCTCAAGCCGGTCAACAACATCGTGATCGCCGGTCACCGGATCAAGTTCACGAACGGCCGCATCACGCTGCAGCCGGGCAACATCCAGCTGATCGCGACGCCGCAGGACAAGGGCGACTTCTACCAGCTGCGTCCCGTCGCCGGTACGATCTCGCCGGGCAACTATTCGCTCCACATGGAGTGGTCGGGCATCATCAACTTCAAGTCGTACGACGATCCGGCCACGCAGACGGGCGGCAGTTGCGGCGACGATCCGTATCCGGGCTGCTCGGCCGCGGAAGGCGTGTTCCGCGTCGACCTGAAGAGCACCGACGGCACGACGAGCGGCGCGATCCTCACGCAGGGCGAAACCAACCTGTCGCGCCAGTGGTTCCCGGGTTGGGACGAGCCGGCATTCCGGCCGACTTATGAAGTGACGGCCGAAGTGCCGCAGAACTGGCGCGTCGTGTCGAACGCGGCCGAGAAACCGTCGACCAACGTCGGCGGCGGCTACAAGCTCGTGCAGTTCGAGAAGACGCCGCCGATGCCGTCGTACCTGCTGTTCTTCGGCGGCGGCATGTTCGACACCTACGAGGACGATTTCTCGAGCCCCCTGCCGGGCGGCAAGGGCGGCCTGCACCTGCGCGTGTTCACGCCGCCGGGCATGAGCGACTGGGCGAAGCCGGCGATGGACCGCACCAAGCAGGCGCTCGACTTCTACTACCGCTACACGGGCATCCCGCTGCCGCTGACGAAGTTCGACACGGTCGCCGCGAACGATGCGTTCAAGGAGCAGAAGGACCTGAACTTCGGCGGGATGGAGAACTGGGGGTCGATCCTCGAGTTCGCCGACGACATCCTGCCGCAACCGGGCCAGCCGATGTCGCACTACGGTAACGAGGTGCTGACGCACGAAGTCGCGCACCAGTGGTTCGGCGACCTCGTCACGACCGACTGGTGGGACAACGTCTGGCTCAATGAATCGTTCGCGACGTTCTTCGAGACGAAGACGACGATCCAGTTCTTCCCCGACGAGTTCAGTTGGCTCGATCAGGTGAAGAACAAGTATCGCGTGATCAATCGCGACATCGGCCCGAACGCATTCCCGGTCGCGCCGAACTTCAATGACTGGGCGTCGAACGACTTCGTGCTGAGCGCGAGCGCGTTCACCTACGACAAGGGCGGCCACGTGCTGAAGACGCTCGAGAACTATCTCGGCGAGCAAACCTTGCGCAAGGGCTTGCAGCAATACCTGGTCGATTACTCGTTCGGCAACGGCACACCGAAGCGCCTGTGGGACGCGCTGTCGAAGGCGAGCGGCCAGCCGGTCGGCCCGATCGGCGACAGCTACGTGCGCCAGACGGGCGTGCCGCTGATCTCGCTCGACACGCAGTGCGACATGACGAAGAACCAGACGGTCGTCACGCTGAAACAGCAGCCGTTCCCGAACAAGAACGCGTATCCGGGCCTGCAGTGGACGGTGCCGATCACGCTCGCGTACGGCCAGGGGCTCGCGAAACACACGACGCTCGCGCTGAAGGATACGCAGACGCAGACGCGGATCGACGGATGCACGGGCGTGGTCGCGGATCCGAGTGGTCTCGACTACTACGTCGTGAACTACAGCGACGCCGCGTGGAGCGGCCTGCTCACGCAGGTCAACGGCTCGACCGATCCGGTGCTGCTCGCGAACCTGAAGAGCGAGGCCGCGCTGCTCGTCGCGAACAACCTCGCGCCGGCTTCGCGTTCGACGTCGATCGGCTCGGTCGCCTCGCCGGCCGCGATGAAGCTGCGCCAGACGCCGAGCTTCGGCGGCATCGCGCCGACGGTGAAGGAACGTCCGTCGCTGCGCTACCAGGGCATGTTCAAGCCGCGCAAGACGCTGGTTCAGTAACGTCGTGGTCCGGCCGGCCGGTGCCGCGGAGTTTGCGGCGCCGGCCGGCGTTCAATCTTTCACGTCCTTCGGCAGGCTCCGGATGCGGGGCCTGTTTTTTTGCGGCCGCCGCTAGCGATCATCGCGCCGGCGAAACGCCCACCACGCGGCGAGCGCGGTAAAGCCCGCGACCAGCAGCACCATCAGCCAGAACCCGTGCTTGTTCTCCGAGAACGGCACGCCGCCGACGTTCATCCCGAAGAAGCCCGCGACGATGTTGATCGGCAGTGCGATCACGGTCACCAGCGTCAGCGTGAACAGCGTCCGGTTGTTCTGCTCGTCGAGCCGCGAACCGATCTCTTCCTGCAACAGCTTGATCCGCTCGTTGAGCCCCGACAGGTCGGCGAGCACCAGCGAGAATTCCTCGGTCGACTCGCGCAGTTCCTGCACGTCTTCGGCGTGCAGCCACGCGGGCGGCTTCGCGAGCAGCCGGAAGATCGACCCCGGCTCGGGCGCGAGCATGCGCTGCAGCCGCGTCAGCGTACGGCGCATCGCGCCGAGTTCGACGCGATTCGACGTGAGGCGTTGCGACAGGAAGCGATCCTCGATGCGGTCGACGTCGATGCTCGTGCGCCGCATGATCTGGATCAGCAGGTCGGCCTGGTCGCGCAGCAGGTGCACGAGCAGTTCGGCCGGCGACCGGAACTGTTCGCCGTCGCGCACGCAGGCGCGCAGCGTGTCGACCGAGCGCAGCGGCTTGAGCCGCGCGGTGACCATGATGCGCCGCTCGACGTGGACGAACAGCGTCGCGATTTCCGACGGCGTCAGTTCGAGGTTGAACATCACGTCGTTCACGATCGCGCGCAACGCGCCGTCCTCCTGCTCGATGCGCGTCGAGCGCGATCCTTCGTGAAGGAATTCGAAGAAGCTGTCGGGCAATCCGAGGTGCGTGCGCATCCAGCGCTCGCTCGCGCCGTGCGCGAGATTGAAGTGCAGCCAGACGAAATCGTCCGAGGCAGCTGCCTCGCGCGCGCGGCACGTGCGCAGCCATGCGGCGGCCGCGTCGGCATCGAGCATCGCACCCGATCCGCCCGGGACGAAGTGGAATCCGCACACCATGCCGGACGTATCGGCGCCGTAAGTCTGTACGATCAGATCCATCGTGTCGAAGGTCATGCGGCGCGGCCGCGCCGCGCATCGCGCATTGCGGCGCTACGCCGGGAAATGAAAGGAAACGTATGCCCGACGTATGCGACATTTTCGTGACGGGGTCACACACGGACGTCCGGCGTCGGACAGCCCCCAAAAGCAATGCGCCGCCCATTGGGCGGCGCATGTGCGATGAGCAGGCCGGCGTGACGCCTCGCTACTGCCGCGTCTCCGACTGCGCGGCGGTCGGGCAGGCGGGATCCTTGCCCCAATGGCCGTCGCAGACGCGCCACCGGCACAGCTGATCCTCGAAGAAGCCGCGCTCCGAGCACTCCTTCACGCGCGCTGCGAGCGAACCGCCCGTCGTGGCGGCCGTCTTGGTCGGCACGACCTGCCCCTTCTGCGCGGCGACCTTCTTGTCCGCCGGCTTCGTGCGTGCGACGAGCGCGGCGAGCAGGTCCGCATCCGGGTCGTCCTTCCCGGCGGCCTTTGCGCTCGCGGTACGGGTCGTCGCGTCGCGACGCTTCTTCGCCTGCGCGAGCTCCGCCTGCTGTTCCTTGTGGTGCTTGCGGGCCTCCGCCTTCGCGTCGGCCTTCGCATCGGCCTTGCTGCGTGCGGCGACCTTGCCGCTCTGCGCGGCGTCGGCCTTCGCGGTTTTCGCTGTCGCAGCCGCGGCGGCGGCCGTCGCGGCGACGGCGCCAGCCGTGGCCGCGCCCGATGCATCGTCGGCACCGTTCGCGAGCGCGCGCGACAAGCGGCTGTTGTCCGCGCCCGACGCGCCCGATGCGGACGCAACGGTCTGGGACGCCGCATCGTCATTGACGATCGTGGCCGGTTGCGCGGCAGGAGCGGCCGACGCGGCATTCTGCGCGACCTCCACGGCGCCGCCGCTGGCCGCCTCGGCCTTCGCCGCTGCCTGCGCGGGCGCGGCGGCCACGACGGCCTGCTCGCCGGATTGCTGCTGCCAGCGCCATGCCCCCCAGCCGCCGACGGCGACCACGAGCGCGACGACGGCCGCGATCGGCCCCTTCAGCGAGCGGCGCGGCGCTTCGGCCGGCGGCGTGACACGTCCTTCCAGATTCGCGAGAATGCGCGACTGCTGCGGTCCACCCTCACCTGCCGGTTTGGTATCGGACAGCAGGCTCGGCGGGGTTTTCGAATTTGAATTTTCCGGCGCACTCATTCAGCGTCTCATTGAATCCTGGTTTAATTCACCGCGATAATATAGCCCGGCCTCTCAAAGCAGCCTGATTCTAAGAGCAAGCATTGCAAAACACAATCAATTCCAATTTCCGGGGATTTCGTTGATTGCCGTCGCACTCGTCGCCTATTTCGCCCTTGCCGTCGCGGTCGCGGCACTGTTGCTTTTACCGGGTATCCGCACGGCGGTTTTCGAATCCGTCGCCCAGTTTCACGGCCGTCTGACGCGCCGTGCGAACGCTCGCGCCGCACGCACGCGAAGTCAGATTGTTAAATCGGCAACCGTTACGCGCGGCGCATTAAGCGATGTGCAAAATTTACTGATTCGGCGGCGCTTGATGATTATGGTGTCGGCAGGTATTCTTGCGACGCCGCCATTGGTGGCCATTGCGTTACGCGGTCGGCAATTGTTTCAGTACGACGACACGGCGCGCGTGCCGGACGAGAAGATCGCCGCGCTGCTGCAGGGCGAACAGCTCGTGCCGCCCCCGCCGTTGCCGCCGGAAGTCTTTGCCACGAAGGAAGTCGAACAGGTGCGGCCGGCACTGAAGGACGCGAGCCGCGACTGGAACCTGCTGGATCCCGATTTCCGTACGCGTTTGCTGCTGGTCTACAAGATCATGCACGAACAATATGGTTACGAGATGGCGCTGCTGGAAGGTTATCGGAGCCCGGAACGACAGAACCGGCTCGCGCAAATGGGCACCAACGTGACCAATGCGGCGGCCTTCCAGAGTTATCACCAATTCGGGCTCGCGAGCGACAACGCGTTTCTGCGCGACGGCAAGCTGGTCATTTCCGAGAAAGATCCCTGGGCGATGCGCGGCTACCAGTTGTACGGACAGGTTGCCGAACAGGTCGGCCTGACCTGGGGAGGCCGATGGAAAATGATGGATCTCGGGCACGTGGAATACCATAAACCCGGTTTTAAACTGGGACGCGGCAGCTAGTCAGGGCTGCCGGACAAGAAATAATGAGGGCGGCATGGGGCTTTTTAATCATCCGGCAGGAAACGATTTGAGCGGCGCAATCGATCGGGCATTCCGTTGCACGATTTTTTCCGATCGCCGCTTCCGTTTTAATTCTCACAGCGTCCTTTCATTATTGCGCGCGCCTTCTCCGATGCCGCGGGCGCATTGATGCCAGCCCCCTTCATCCCGTTTGACAGCATGGCGACACATCGCGGCGCCACGCTTGCCGCTCGGCGCGCCTGCGTCGCCTCACCGAATCGCACCGGAACCTGAACGTCCTATGCAACGCATCCTCAACGTGCTGACTCATCCGCGTACGCTCTCGATTGTCGGGATCATCGCGCTAGCGGCGATTCTCTTCATCGTCGCCGACATGCTGCAGCTGCCGCTCCTGTGGGCGGCGATCGCCTTCGCGGCGATCCTCGTGCTGTGGCTTGGCGTCGCGTTGGTACGCCGCTGGCGCGTGAAGCGCGCGAACCAGCAGCTCGGCCAGGTGCTGGAAGAGCAGGCGGAAACCGGCAAGATCGCCGCGCCGGCCGCGGCCGCGCTCGCACCCGACACCAAGACCGCCGACCTCGACGTGCTGCGCACGCGCCTCTCCGACGCGGTCAAGACGATCAAGACGTCGAAGATCGGCCAGGTGTCGGGCGGCTCCGCGCTGTACGAGCTGCCGTGGTACATCGTCATCGGCAACCCGGCCGCCGGCAAGAGCAGCGCGGTGCTGAACTCCGGCCTGCAGTTTCCGTTCGCGGACAAGAACAGCGCCGTGATCCACGGCATCGGCGGCACGCGTAACTGCGACTGGTTCTTCACGACCGAAGGAATCCTGCTCGACACGGCCGGCCGCTACTCGGTGCACGAGGAAGACCGCAGCGAATGGCTCGGCTTTCTTGGCCTGCTGAAGCGTTATCGCCCGAAGGCGCCGATCAACGGCATCATCGTTACCGCGAGCATCGCCGAACTGACCGGCAACCGCCCGGAATTCGCGATCAACCTCGCGAAAAACCTCCGCCAGCGCGTTCAGGAGCTGACGGAAAAGCTCGAGGTGTTCGCGCCGGTCTACGTGATGTTCACGAAGGCCGACCTGATCACCGGCTTCACCGAATTCTTCAGCAGCAGCGACAAGCACGAATACGACCGCGTGTGGGGCGCCACCCTGCCCTACGAGCCGGACGACAAGCGCGACGTCGTCGCGCAGTTCGACACGCACTTCGAGGAACTCTACGAAGGGCTGAAGGAAATCAGCGTCGCGCAGCTGTCGCTGTCGCGCGGCAACCAGCTGTCGCCGGGCCAGTTGAGCTTCCCGCTCGAATTCTCGACGATCAAGCCGTCGCTGCGCGCGTTCCTCGCGACGCTGTTCGAGAACAACCCGTTCCAGTACAAGCCGATCTTCCGCGGCTTCTACTTCACCAGCGCGCTGCAGGAAGGCGAAACCAACAGCGCCGCCGCGCAGCGCATCGCGCACCGCTTCGGCCTCGACGCGAGCGCGCTGCCGAAGCCGCACAGCGCGTTTTCGAAGAACGGCTTCTTCCTGCGCGACCTGTTCTCGAAGGTGATCTTCGCGGATCGCCAGACCGTGCGCCAGTTCGCGAGCCCGACCAAGACCCGGCTGCGCTATGCGACCTTCTTCGGCTTCGTCGCGGCGCTCGCGCTCGCGCTCGGCGGCTGGACCTGGTCGACGATCGGCAACCAGCAACTCGTCGCGAACGTGCAGGCCGACCTCGACAACGTCACGCGCCTGCAGCAGGGCCGCAACGATCTGCAGTCGCGTCTGCAGGCGATGGATATCCTGGAAGACCGGATCGAACAGCTCGAACAGTTCCGCCGCGACAAGCCGGTGTCGGTGTCGCTCGGCCTGTACCAGGGTGACCGTCTCGAACAGCACCTGCTGACCGAGTACTACAACGGCGTGCGCCAGATCCTGCTGGCGCCGGTCTCGCAGAACCTCGCGTCGTTCATGAAGGATGTGAACGCGCACCCCGAACAGCTCGTGCCGATGACGCGCCCGCCCGAATCGGGCGCCGTGCAGGGCGGCCCGATTCCCGTGTCGACGAACCCGCCGGGCGCCACGCCGCTCGCCGGCGCCGCGCAAGGCGCATCCGCCGCGACCGCCGCCGCGCCGCAACAGGCGGCGGCACCGCAGGGCGGGTTGTACAGCGACGCGTCGCCGACCAACGTGCAGGACGCGTACAACGCGCTGAAGACTTACCTGATGCTGTCCGACAAGCGTCACGTCGAACAGGCGCACCTGACCGACCAGCTCGCACGCTTCTGGCGCGGCTGGCTCGAGACGAATCGCGGCAACATGCCGCGCGACGAGATGATCAAGAGCGCCGAGCGCATGATCTCGTTCTACCTCGCGCGCGTAAACGACGACGACTGGCCGATGATCGACGCGAACCTCGCGCTCGTCGACCAGACCCGCGAGAACCTGCGCCGCGTCGTGCGCGGCATGCCGGCCCGCCAGCGCGTCTATGAGGAAATCAAGGCGCGCGCGTCGACCCGCTTCGCGCCGATGACCATCGCGCGCATCGTCGGCGACGGCAACCAGGGGCTGGTCGCCGGCAGCTATGCGATTCCGGGCACGTTCACGCGCGAAGCGTGGTTCGACTACGTGCAGCCGGCGATCCGCGACGCGGCGACCAAGGAACTGCAGGCGAAGGACTGGGTGCTGAACACGTCGACGCAGGACGACCTGACGCTGGAAGGCAGTCCCGAGCAGATCCAGAAGACGCTCGTCGGCATGTACAAGACCGAATACGCGCAGCACTGGCAGAAGTTCATGCAGGGTATCGCGGTGCAGGGCTTCAGCAGCTTCGGCCAGGCCGTCGACGGGATGAACCGCCTCGGCGATCCGCAGGATTCGCCGATCCGCAAGATCCTCGAAACCGCGTACGACCAGACGTCGTGGGACAACCCGTCGCTGGCGAACGTCGCGATCAAGAAGGCGCAGACCGGCGTCGTGAACTGGGTCAAGCAACTGTTCACGCGCTCGCAGGCCGGCCAGGTGGCGGCCGCGAACATCGACATCAACGGCAATCCGGCCGAGGTGCCGATGGGTCCGATCGGCCAGGAGTTCATCGGGCTCGCGCGGATCGTCACGACGCACGACGGCACGTCGATGCTCAAGGGCTACATGGACTCGCTGTCGAAGGTCCGTACACGCTTCAACGTGATCAAGAACCAGGGCGACCCCGGCCCCGGCGCGCGCCAGCTGATGCAGCAGACGCTCGACGGCAACGGCTCGGAACTGGCCGATTCGCTGAAGTTCGTCGACGAGCAGATGCTGACGGGTCTGACCGATTCGCAACGCAAGTCGCTGCGTCCGCTCCTGGTGCGCCCGCTGATGCAGGCGTTCTCGGTGGTGATCCAGCCGGCAAGCGCCGAAGTCAACAAGGTGTGGAACGCGCAGGTCTACCAGCCGTTCCAGAGCTCGCTCGCGACGAAGTACCCGTTCGCGGCGAACGCGAAGGTCGAGGCCGGCGCCGGTGAAATCGCGCAGGTGTTCGGTCCGGACGGCGCGATCGCGAAGTTCGTCGGCACGACGCTGGGCCCGCTCGCGGTGCGCCGCGGCGACACGCTCGCGGCCCGCACGTGGGGCGACATGGGCATCGGCCTTACACCCGACTTCACGAACGGCTTCGCGCGCTGGGTCGCCCCGCTCGCCGGCGGCGCCGCGGGCGGCGCGGCCGCGGCGGCCGAACCGCAGACCGTGTTCCAGATCCTGCCGCAACCGAGCACGGGCACGACGGAATACACGATCGCGATCGACGGCCAGCAACTGCGCTACCGCAACACGCCGCCGCAATGGACCAACTTCGTGTGGCCGAACCCGCAGGGCTCGCCGGGCGCGACGCTGTCCGCGACGACCTTCGACGGCCGCACCGTGCAACTCGTCAACGAACCGGGCCGCTACGGTCTCGAGAAGCTGATCAACTCGGCGCAGCGCAAGCGCCGTCCGGACGGCACCTTCGACCTCACGTGGGTCCAGGGCAGCGTGAACGTGTCGGTGACGATGCGCATCATCAGCACGTCGCAGCCGACGAGCGGCGGCGGCGACCAGCCGCAGCAGCAGAGCCTGCGCGGCCTGCAGCTGCCGTCGTCGGTCGCCGACGCGAGCGCGGGTGCCGCGCAGAACGCGACGCAGGCCGGCACGGGCACGCCGGCCGCGGCACCGACACCGGCACCGGCACCGGCCGTCGCGGCCGCCACCGCAACGAATGCACAGGGGGCGCAATGACGCAAACCGTTCAGGCGCAGATCGCCTACTTCGGCAAGATTCCGTCGCGCGGCGACTTCGTGAAGAGCCCGCACAATCCGCAGCTGCTGCAGACGCTCGATCGCTGGATCGCGCAGGCGCTCGAACTGCTCGCGGAAGATCCGCGCTGGAAGATCGTCTATGAGGATGCGAAGCCGATGCATTTCGCGTTCCTCGGCTCGCGCAGCAAGCTCGCGATCGCGGGCCACATGGTCGCGAGCCACGACGTGTCGATGCGCCGCTTCCCGTTTCTCGGTGCGACCGCGCTCGAGGTCGACCGGCCGCTCGCGTTCCTCGCGCGCAGCCCGCTCGCGTTCGCCCGGCTGTGGTCGCGCGTCGCCGCGCAGATGCCGCCGCTGCTCGCGAAGGAGGAGCCGCCCGGCGCGCTGCAGGCGCTCGGCGACACGCAGGTGCCGATCGACGTCGGCGGCCCCGGCACGTCGCATGACGGCACCTTCAACGACTTCATCGAACACCAGTCGCTGTACGGCCTGCAGCAGATGCTGCTCGAAAGCGGCCATCCGGTCCGGCTGCGCGGCGCCATGCTCGCGCTCGGCTCGCTCTTGCGGCCCGTGATGCAGAGCGGCTCGTCGCACATCGAGCGCGGCCTGACGCTGCCGCTGCCCGTCGATCCGTTCTACCGAAGCCTCGTCGCCGCGTTCTGGCTCGAACTGATCGCACCGTTCGTCGCGCAGGCCGACTTCGAGCTCGCGATCTTCATCGGCACGATCGCCGAGCGCGAACGGCTGATCATCGGCTTCAACGGCGCGTCGTCGAAGACGCTGCTGAGCGTCGTCGACCCGCAGACCTACGCCGCCCACAACATCGACATCGACGATCCCGAATGGATCGACGCCCATGCGCAAAACGATCAGCAGATCAGCAAGCTCGTCAGCTACCTCGACCAACCGCAACTCTCGCTGCGCGTCGCCATCGACGCGTTCCGCGAAGCGTTCATCGGAGGCTGACGGGATGCAACGCACGAATCACGTCCGGCGCATGCGCTTCTCGGCGTTCGTTGCCGCCCTCGCCGCCGCCGGCCTCGTCGCCAGCGGCGCGGCCTACGCGCAGAACACCGGCGGCGCGACCGTCACGCCGATCGGCAACGGCACGGTCGCGACGACCGCGCTGCCGTCGTCCAACACGAACCCCGGCGCCGCGCCTGCTACCGCCTCCGGCACGGTGGTGCACGGCACGGCCGGCACGATCTCGCCGCCGCCCGCGAACGCGACACCCGGCCAGGTGGTGGTCGGCGGCAAGGTGCCGGACGAGGCGACCAAGGCCGCCGTGCTGCAGAAGCTGCGCGACACCTACGGCGCGGTGAATGTAGTCGACCAGATCGAGGTCGGCGACGTCGCGACGCCGCCGAACTGGAGCGCGAACGTGCAGAAGCTGCTTGGTGCGCAGCTCAAGCAGATCAGCAAGGGGCAACTGAAGATCAACGGCACGCAGATCGAGATGAAGGGCGAGGTGCACAACGAAGCGCAGCGCCAGCAGCTCGCGAGCGACATGGCGAACACGCTGAACCCGACTTACACGATCAAGAACGGGCTGCGCGTGTCGGCATCCGAGCAGGGTGTGCTCGACCAGACGCTCGCGAACCGGACGATCGAGTTCGAGACCGGCAGCGCGACGCTGACGCCGCAGGGCAAGCTGATCCTCGACCAGATGGCGGCCGCCCTCGCGAAGATGCAGAACCGCACGGTCGACATCATCGGCC
This sequence comes from Burkholderia sp. Bp9004, assembly GCF_003858025.1. NCBI lineage: Bacteria > Pseudomonadati > Pseudomonadota > Betaproteobacteria > Burkholderiales > Burkholderiaceae > Burkholderia > Burkholderia sp. Bp9004. The sequence goes on from NZ_QTQD01000035.1 coordinate 62,091, forward strand.
ACACCGACAACTCGGGAAACCGGACGTCGAACATCGCGCTGAGTCAGGCGCGCGCGGATGCGGTGAAGGGTTATCTGATCACGAAGAGCATCCCGCCGCAGCAGATGACGACGACGGGCGTCGGGCCGGATCAGCCGATCGCGCCGAATGACACGGCGGATGGAAGGGCGAGGAATCGGCGGATCGAGTTCAGGGTGGGGCAGTAGGCGGAGGTTCGGCTGTGCGGCGAGCCGGTGGCAGGATACCGGCAGACTCGTCCCGCCGGATCGTGCAGCCCCCATCTCCCCGCATTGTCAACAGGCCGATCGCCTGACCGACCGACTACTGAATCCGGCCATTCCAGTGAAATACGCAATGCGCTGCTTGCGGTCGGCCATTCTTCTGCTCTTCGGTGCGGCCTTCGTGCTGATGGGTGTAGCTGGCGCCGTCAATTCTGCCATCCTCGTTCGCGCTCGTGTGTGGCCTCACGTCCCCGCCATTGTCGAGCGATGCGAGTTGTCTCTGCGATATGGCAAATCCGATGCGACATGGGAGGCGCGCGCCGTCTTCCGCTATGGCGCGGGACAGACGCAGCAGTACGATACAGCGTGGCAGCCCGCCGAGTCGCCGGTGTATTCGCGTTCGGCCGCCTCGAACATCAGCCACGAACAGTTCGCAGCGTTCACGAAGACGTACTGCAATGCGGCCGCGAACGATGGCCTGCGCGTTTCGCCGATGTTTCCCGGCATTGCGCGGCGCAACGAAGCGGTTGAGGGCGGAGCATGGGTGCGTGAAATCGGATTCGGCCTATTCGCCCTGATCGGCGGATTGATGCTGTGTGCGACGAGCATTTCGATGCTGCCGTGGATCGAGGATAGGAAGAAGCAATCGTTGAGGCGAAAGACTCGGCGCGCGCGGAAACGTATCGGCGGTTCGTGACTCGCGCCGGCAGACCGGATTCGGATCAGACGTCGTATCGTGCCGGTCGGGGCGCGACGGCTGATCGTTGCGCGGGAAGGAAACGTACTGCGTTCCCGTCATCCGGGTCGAGTTTGATTCTCTCAGCCACGCTGCTTTTCCTCTGCACGTGACGGCGGCAACAAGCCGTCTGGAACCGCCGGCAAGGCAACCGGCTCGAACTGGCCGGTCGTCAATTCGGATAGGACGCTCTTCGGCAGAGACCGCATCGACGTTGCAAACACGCCAGGCCGATCCGCAGCGGCTTTCAAGACGCGCTGAACCTCCGGATGCGCGTCAAAACGGCTATTCACCAGCAAGGCGTAGTACGCGTACTGCTTCAAGTCATCTGAATCGGTCAGGCGGTATTTCAACCATGCTGCCGCCACGATACGCGCGATACGGCGAAACTGCTGGTCTTCGCGTTCGTCGTATCGCTTGCTCAACTGCACCTGATAGTTGGTCGACATCCAGTGCGACACATCGATCATCGGAATACGCGATTCGTCCATCGGCGTGCCGGGAAACTGAAGCTCGATGTGGCGATCCGGATAAAAATGAACTGCAAGAATTCGGCTGCCCACATTTTCCGGAAACTTTGACGGAGGCAGCACAACCTTTGCTTCGGCGTGAAACGTCTGTTCGTCGCCCTTATGCCACTGGTCAACGTCGTAGTAGTCCCATTTGACGATGAACTCGGTCCCCTTGAGCTGATAGCAACAAGTCACGCCCCCACCGCCCCCCGGCATGCTGTCGCCACCGCCGCCTGCCTTGTTGCCATGAGCATCGGTGATCGTGAATTTATCCAGGTTATAGGGCAGGTAGTTCTGAGCCATGACCGAAATCCCGCTGTATGTCAGCTCCGGCTTGCCGCACGCCGCCATGGCCGTCACGAGCAGGCACCCTGCCAGAACACGGCTCACCAGACTCGAAAATCTCACTGCCCTATTCAATGATGTTTTCCCTTCCGAATATTGCCCAGCATGCCCTTCCGACGTATCGATTTTAGTTGTCCACTCGGTAAATGCGATTTTTTATCTACGTAAATGACGATATGTCCGACAGCAACGGCAACATCAATCGCGACAACAATCGGGGCCGAAATCGCGCGGCATCCGCAGGCTGGCCGATATCGCAGCTGATCTCGAACATACCCGGATAAGTAACCATTCCGATCCGTTCTCGGCTTCCTCCGACATGACGGACGAAACGGTATCGAGCAATCCGAGGAACTCCATCTGGATCGATACGCCCTCAGCGACTTTCACCCCGCGGACATCTCGAGTTACTTCCTTCTATTGTGAACCGCCACAAGCTTTCCGTTCGCGAAAGCAAACCACTTCCCCCCAACGCTTAGCAGGACGCAGCCAGGCAGCCATCGAACGTCGTCAATATCCAACTTGTCGCTAACCGGCAAGACGGCAGCGGGTTTTTGGCGGAAGTCGTACAGGGAGATTACCGGTGGGTCTGAAAAACCACCGCTGAAGTCTTCGACGATCAGCCGCGAGACGGCCTTGTCCTGTTCTTTCGAATCCGGATAGTAGACATAGCGTGAACCGTAAAGGTGATCGAATTGCTTGCCATCGAGCTCGACGTCAAATGTAACGCCGTCGCTTCCCGGCCGGACGATCTTTGATATCTGCAATGTGCCCGCAACGGTGCGGATCGTATCGTGATCCCCACCGGAGGTCTGCGCCTTGACATTGATGCAACAGATCGTCATCAACACTACAACAAACGACTTCAACAAGCCCCCCTAAAAAGTGGGGTTCGTACCACCGACGACAGTCACAAGATCCAACAGTGGGCGAACATCTTCAAGTTTCGAAGCAGCGCATGCGAAGTTCTTGAAGTTGACACCTGTGTCGATGAGATGGCTCAACCACAGGCGATGAGCCTTGACATAGTTCCCACCGTTCTCTTCCGCACGCTTCGCTGCTGCCGCGCTTCCCACCTGCGCGGTCAAACGCGTCTTGGCCCCGCGAGCGATGAGTCTGGGCGGACGGTACGGCTTTGCTCCGTATACGTGTCCTCCGCAGCAATTGTTCCGGCCAAATACCGTTTTGCATCGGCCGCTCCCAAGTGGTGAGACAGGTACAGCATCTTCGCCCGCTCCCCATCATTCAAATTCGAGAAATCGTAGCCGCCGCCTTCGCGCGCGGTGGACACGAGGTCGAGCACGACGCTGAAATCTCGGCCAAGCTCGGACCGCGTCACGGCGCGGCGCGGCACGAGCGCGTTATTCGGCAGCGACGGGATATCCGTCTTCAGCAGGCGGTCCTGCTGAATCAGGCCACCACGGATCGCCTGTGCCAGTTCGGTCACGTTCATGCGTCACCCTTCTTCTCGTTCATCGCGAACCCGCCGGGCCCGCGCTCTCAGGTCAAAAACCCATCGCTCACGACTGCTCGTCCGGCCTCACCCCAAGCAGCTCGCGAATATGCGACAGCGACCCGTCGTCCTTCACGACGCTCTCGAGCCACTTGTGCAGCGGCATGTCGGCCCATTCGGCGGCCTTGTCCGCGAGATACGCGACCGGGCTGTGCGGCTCGGTCTGACGAAAATAACGCGCGACGGCACGCAGCTGGTCGACGGCCTGCGCGCGGTTCTGGATGCCGGCGATCATCTGCGTCACCGGCGGACGCGGAGCGGTCTGCGACTGCACGTGGGTCTCCTCGCTGTGGAACGTATCGCCGAAGCTCGGCTCGATGCGCTCGGGCTGCGCCTGCGGCGCCGCTTGCGTGTGCGGCGCGCTACCCGTATAGCCCTGCTCGCGCGCGAAGCGCTCGGCGAGCCGGTACACGGTCTCGAACGCGTCGCGCGCCTGCCGGAAGCTCGGCGCCGAATCGCCCGCGCGCTCGACGAGCCGCTCCTCGAACGCATCGAGCGCGAATTCGAACGCCTTCAGGCTGGCGAGCAGCGTCGTGTAGAACGCGATCGGCGTCACGCGCCGCGACGCATCGACCTGCTCGACCGACGGCTTGCCGCGTGCGATGTCGTCCGCATGCTCGGGGTCGCGCCTCACGGCCTGCGCGACGTGCTGTGCGACTTCCCAGTCGAGCGTGGTGAACGCGTTCGATGCGCCCTCCGTCACCGGAATGCCGCGCAGCAGCTCGGCCGTGCGGCCGGACAGCCACGCGACGTTACCGAGCCGGTATTCGACGTCGCCGCCTTCGGGCAGCGGATGCACGGTGTCCCAGTAGTCTCGGCACAGGCCTTCCAGCAGCGCATAACCTTCGGTGAGGCCGGTGATGCCATCCTCGAGCGCGAGCGCCTCGGTCAGCCACACGGCGAGCCGCAGATCCTTGGTGCGCGTGCGCAGCAGCTCGCCCGCGTGATCGACGACGAAGCCCCAGTCGGCCTCCTTGATCTCGGTCACCCATTCACCCTGGTCGAGCGTCGGATCGTCATAGCGCCGCGCGTCCTGGATCGCATCGAATTCGTTCGAAAACAGCAGGTCGTCGCCGCTGGGCGACGCGTCGCTGATCGGCGTCAGCAGCTCGGGGAGATTGATCGGCATGGTTCAGTGAATCCGTTGATGCATGAGATGTCGCGCGCGGGGCTCATTCGACGGTGTACGCGAATTCGCCGGCCTCGTCCGCGCGCACCGCGATGCGCGCGATGGCCGCGCCGTCGGCGATCCGGCCGAGCACGTGGCCCGCGATCTCCGGCAGCAGCGTGCCGTTCAGGATATGGTCGACGTTGCGGGCGCCCGAATCGACCTCGGTGCAGCGCGCGAGCACCGCATCGACGAGCGACTCGTCCCACTCGAACGCGGCCTTGTGGTTCGCTTCGATGCGGCGGCGGATGCGTTCGAGCTTCAGCTCGATGATCTCGGCCAGCACGTCGTCGGAAATCGGGTAGTACGGCACCACCTTCATCCGGCCGAGGAACGCCGGCTTGAAGGTCTTGTACAGCTGCGGGCGCAGCGCCTCGGCGAGCGCGTCCGGATCGGGCAGCTCCTCGGCCGGCTTGTTCAGGCACGCCTGCATCACCGCCGCCGACCCGACGTTCGACGTCAGGATGATCAGCGTGTTGCGGAAGTCGATCTCGCGCCCTTCGGCGTCGTCCATCGTGCCCTTGTCGAACACCTGGAAGAACATCTCGAGCACGTCCGGGTGCGCCTTCTCGACCTCGTCGAGCAGCACGACGGAATACGGATTGCGGCGCACGGCCTCGGTCAGCACGCCGCCCTCGCCGTAGCCGACGTAGCCCGGCGGCGAACCCTTCAGACCCGACACGCTGTGCGCTTCCTGGTATTCGCTCATGTTGATCGTGACCATCTTGCGCTCGCCGCCGTACAGGATGTCGGCCAGCGCGAGCGCGGTCTCGGTCTTGCCAACGCCCGACGGCCCGACGAACATGAACACACCGCGCGGCTTGTTCGGATCCTCGAGGTTGGCGGTCGCGGTGCGCACGCGCTGCGCGATCGCGTCGAGCGCGTGGTCCTGCCCGATCACGCGCGCGGTGAGCAGCGGCTGCAGGTTCAGCACCGTGTCGATCTCGTCCTTCACCATCCGGCCGAGCGGAATGCCCGTCCATGCCGCGACGATCTCGGCAACCACGTGGCCGTCGACCTGCAGCGGCACCATCGGCTCGCCGCCCTGCAGTGCGTGCAGTGCGGCGACGCGCTCGGCGAGCTTGTCGCGGGTCGCCTGCACGTCGACCGGCTGGCCGTCCTCCGACGGGCCGCGTGCCTTGTCGAGCGCTTCGCGCAATTCGGTGATCTCGGCGACGATCGCGCGCTCGGCTTCATAGCGCGCTTCGTCCTCGGTCAATTGCGCAAGCGCCGTGTCGCGTGCGCCGCGCAGCTCGCCGAGCCGCTCGTCGTGCGACGCGCCGCCGGCCGCCTCACGTTCCAGCGACGCGATTTCCGCGTCGATCCGCTCGATGCGCTTCTTCGTGTCGTCGATCGCGGCCGGCGTTGCGCTGTGCGCGAGCGCGACCTTCGCGCATGCGGTGTCGAGCACGCTGATCGCCTTGTCCGGCAGCTGGCGGCCGCTGATGTAGCGATGCGACAGGCGCACGGCCTCGGTGATCGCGTCGTCGAGGATCCGCACGTTGAAGTGCTTCTCCATCAGCCCGGACATCCCGCGCAGCATCGCGGCCGCGAGCGGCTCGCTCGGCTCCTCGACCTTCACGACCTGGAAGCGCCGCGCGAGCGCCGCATCCTTCTCGAAGTACTTCTTGTATTCGCTCCAGGTCGTCGCGGCGATCGTGCGCAGCTCGCCGCGCGCGAGCGCCGGCTTCAGCAGGTTCGCCGCGTCGTTCTGGCCGGCCTGGCCGCCCGCGCCGATGATCGTGTGTGCCTCGTCGATGAACAGGATGATCGGATGTGCGCTCTTCTTCACCTCGTCGATCACGCTCTTCAGCCGGTTCTCGAACTCGCCCTTCACGCTCGCGCCGGCCTGCAGCAGGCCCATGTCGAGCACGTGCAGCGCGACACCGCGCAACGGCGGCGGTACGTCGTCGGCGGCGATCCGCAGCGCGAGCCCTTCGACGACGGCGGTTTTGCCGACGCCGGCCTCGCCGGTCATGATCGGGTTGTTCTGGCGGCGGCGCATCAGGATGTCGATCGCCTGGCGGATCTCGGCTTCGCGGCCGATCACCGGGTCGATCTTGCCGTCGCGCGCGCGCTGCGTGAGGTTGGTCGTGTACGTGTCGAGCGCGGGCGTCTTCGACGGGCCGGCCGCGGGCGCGGTGCCGTCGGCGGCCGGTGCGACGTCGCTGCCTTCCGCATCCGCCTGGCGCGGCTCGGCCTCGCTCGACCCGGCCATGATCTCGTCGAACTTGTGCTTCAGGTCCGTCACGTTCATTTCCGCGAACCGCGACGACATGCGCTGCGCGAACTGCGCGAGATCGGGCGCGGTCAGCAGCGCGAGCAGCAGGTGCCCCGAGCGGATGCGGCCGAGCTGCGAATCGAGCGATGCAATCAGCCATGCCTGCTCGAACAGCGCGATCAGGTGCACGGAGAACACCGGCGTGCGCGTGTTGCCCGTCTTCAGGCGCGTGAGTTCACGCTCCAGATCGGCGCGCAGCGCATGCGGATCGACACGGCTTGCGCGCAGCGCGAGCGGCAGGTCGCCCGTCGCTTCGTCGAGCAGCGCGAGGAACAGATGCTCCAGATCGACCTCGTAGTGGCCGCGCGCCAGGCACGCGCTCGCCGCGCGCTCGGTTGCGTGCCGGCACAGCGGATTCAGTTTCGTGATCAGGGTCTTCAGAGGCGTGCTCATGGCGTCGATCTCAGGTTCGATTGCGTGTTGTTGTCGTTCGGAATCAGTGAATCACGTGCAGTTCGTAGCGGGCGTCCGAGCGGTCGTCGACCGCGTCGCGCGTGCAGAGGAACGCGTCCCAGCCGAGCCGCGAGCCGGCGCCGAGCACGCTCGCGCCGACCTCGGTGCGCTTCAGCACGAGCTTCACCTCGTATTCGAGCGTGACGCCGGCGAGCAGCGTGAGCATCCGCTCGAGCGCGACGGCCTGCGGGCCGCCGGGCAGGAATGCCTCGTAGTCGCGCTTGGACAGCGGACCGACGACGATCCGCGCGCGCATGTCGCGCTGCCATACGCGTTCGCCGACGAGCGCCGTCGCGCCGAGCACCGCGTTGACCTCGCCGAGCACGCTCAGCTGGTCGGTCGGCACGTCGTACCACTTGCCGACGAACTGGTCGATCTTCACCGGCACGCGGAAATAATCGGACAGCGTGCGCTGCAAGTACGCGGCCGACATCGGCCGGTGCCGCGCGGCGAGCGCGTAGCCGGCGACGGCCTCGTCGAGCACGCCGCCCGCGCCGGCCGCAAGGCTGTCGCGCACCTCGTCGCTCGGCACGCCGGCGATCGCGAGCAGCAGCGGCAGGTAGCGCTCGTCGCGATCGAGCTCGTAATGGAACGGCAGCCGGTATTTCTTCCACGCCGCGTAGAACAGCGCGGTCGCGCGGTTCGAGAACACGTCGAAGAACGCGCGCGCCGCATGGTCGCGCTTCAGGTGCTCGCGCGCGACGATCTGCTCGGTGTAGTGCAGCGGCAGCGCGCCTTGCCCGCCCAGCAGCCCGAAGAACGCGGGCGTCAGCTCGACGTGGCCGAGCTCGCCGGCCGCGAGCGCGGCGCCACGCTGCTCGCCCGAGTCGAGCAGCGTGCCGTCGTCGTCAAACGAGCGCGCGCCCTCGATCTCGCTCGGCGGAAAACCGAGCGACAGCGTGTTGCGGAATTCGATGCGCTGCGCGACGACGTCGCCCTGCCGCCATGCGCCGGGGGCATCCGACGCCTGCCGCGCGAACAGCCCCTCGAGCACGCGCACCGCCTGGAAGAACTCGAAGCGGTGCGGCTCGTCGAGCAGCGCGTCGACTACGCCAGGATCGATTCGCCGGTCCGGGGCTTGCATCGGATGATCTCCTCGCCGGTGCGCTTCGACACGACGACTAGTTGAACGAAACTGTTGAGGTGGACGTAAAGCCCGAAGAAGCTGTCGAGCACGCGTACGAACGACGCGAGGCTCGCGCCGACGAAGTGCTCCTCGTCGATCGTCAGGCGGATCTCGATGCCGCGCACGAAGGTCGCGAACGGCTTGCCGGGCAGCCACTGCACGGCACCGCGCTGCTCGACGCCGGCCAGGCCGTCGATCTGGCGCATCGACACTGCCGTGCGCCGCAGGTCGTACAGCGTCAGCATTTCCTTGAGCGGCGCGAGGCCGTGCGCGACCAGCGACACGTGGTTCAGCGCGAGATGCGACACGAGCCGCCAGTGTGCGGCGCGACCGCGCTCGAAGCGCACGCTCTGCGTCGGGCGCCTCAGCAGCGAGATGCCGCTCGTCTGCGCGCCGCCTTCCTGGAACAGGTCGCCGCCTTCGAGCCCGAACGCGAGCATCGACGGCAGGTCGCGGTTCGTGCAGGTGAGGTCGAGGCTCAGCGTGTCGGTTTGCGGCGACGTGGGCTCGAAGTCGATGTCGACGATCGAGATCTCGGTTTCATAGCCGGGGCTTTTTTGCGCGACCCAGTCGTTGCGGCGCGCGAACCAGTAATGGCCGATCCGCGCCGATTCGCCGTGATGCAGCGAATAGAACGGCCGGAACTCGATCACCGATTCTTCATGCGCCTGCTGCCTGACGAGCTTCACCGAATCGATCGAGTACACCTCGTACGCGAACGCGCGCCTCGCCTCGGCGATCACCGGATACGACACCGCGCGGTGCGTGATGCGGATCGGCTCGCCGTGCTGGCGGAACAGGTTGACGATCGGCGTGCAGAACAGCCGGAAATGGCTGGCCGTCAGCAGCTCGAGCAACCGCGCGACGTGCGAATCGCTGCGCACGTCCTGCAGCACGAGATGCAGCGTCGCGCGCTGGCAGCGGCCCGACGCGCGCGCGATCGCCGCGAGGTCGAAGTCGACGAAATCGAACTTGTCGGGGAACGCGAAATATTCGGTGAGCAGGCGATACGCGGGATGCGATTTCGCCGGATAGTCGATCAGCGCGTCGTCTTCGTCGAAGCCGGCCTGCGCGATCGGCAGCTTGCGCAGCGCGGTCCAGCGGCCGTTGCGCTCGGGCTCGACATACGCGCCGAGCACGTTGACGAACAGGCAGTCGGTCAGCGCGGCGACGAACGACTGCTCGCCGTGCAGGTGCGCACGCAGCGTCGGCACCTTCAGCGCGCCGAGATCGAGCTGCGCCGCGAGCGATTCGAACGTGATCGAGATCACGCCCGTCGCGTTGGACGGCAGCACCGTCGCGCTCGGCGCGAGCGCGACCGGCACGTAGCGCGCCTCCGAGATGCGGATCGGCGCGAGCGTCACGTCGTAGGCGGTGCGGAAGCGGCACTGCACGCCGCGGATCGGGCGACTCTTCAGTTCGGTGCCGCGATCGATCACGACCGGTTCGGTCTGCTGGCCAGGCGAAGCCGGCGTGAACTGCGCGATCGAGCACGACGGGAACGGCCGCAGGTAGTGCGGATACAGCACTTCCAGCAGCGCTTCGGTGAATTCCGGGTAATCGTCGTCGAGCTTCTTGTTGATGCGCGCGCCGAGCAGCGCGAACGACTCGATCATCCGCTCGACGTGCGGGTCCTCGCAGTGCTCGCCGGACAACGCGAGCCGCGCGGCGATCTTCGGATAACGTTCGGCGAAATCTCGCGAATAGCGCCGCAAAAACGATAATTCGCGCTCGTAGTACGGCAGCAATTCTTCCATCGACGACCCCGAACCTCAATATTTCCTGCCGGACCCTGAACCATCACCGGGCGGTCCGGCCCGCTCGGCGGCTTGATTTACAGCATTCTGGCCGCGCGCGTGCGCGTGACCGAGTACTGCAGCGTCGACGGCTGCAGCATCGCGTCGAAACTCACCGGCTCCTCGGCCGGATGCACGACAAGCAGCGCCTGGATCGCGAAGTACAGCGCATTGGTCGACTGCTCGTTCAGCTCGAACGTCACCTGCACCTGCTGCAGCCGCGGCTCGTGGCGCGCGATGGCCTGCTGGATCGACTTGCAGATGAACGCGCGGTCGTAGTGGCTCGCGAGGCTCAGCCCCGCGAAATCGTTCAGCCCGTAGGTCAGCACCGATTTCTGGCATTCCGGCAGCGCGGCCAGCTCGATCTCGGTGTGCGCGATACGGGTGTTGAGGATCGCCTCGACGTCGCGGGCGACCGTGTTCTTGAGCTCGTCCAGCGACAATTGCCGCATCGCGGCCGAGGCCGGCAGATGCGGTTCGTCGTCGAACAGCTTGTCGAGAAAACTGGGTTCGAATCGTTTCATCGGCCGGCGTGCACAGCGAAAACGGCAACGGGACGCCGCGCGCCCCGTTGCCGCAACCGACCTTAGACCGCGTAGGTCTTGTCGTTCTTCGTCAGGCTCCAGGCGCCCTGCGTGTTGCCGCCCTGGTTGCCGCCGATCTTCTGCTGGGTCTGCTTCCACTGCACGGCCGCGTACTTCAGCGAGAACGTCTCGAGCGGCAGACCTTCTTCGCGAACGCTCGGAGCGATGCTCGAGATGATCACGTACTTGAGCTTCACTTCCAGATACTGCACGCGCTTGCCTTCACCGTCCGCGCGCGAGAAATGGACCGTCACTTCATCGAACGTGGTGCCGCCCGATGCGTGCTGATACAGCAGCGGGCTCGACGAATCGATTTCCTTCGTGAAAATCATGTCGCCGTGCTCGCAGCGCGTCATCGTGTGACCGCCTGCGGTCGATGCCGTTGCCGAACGCGGCTGAACGATCGAGTGATCCCACGATTTCAGTTCGATCCAGCCCTGATGGTCTTTGTCCGCGGATTCGCCCTTCACCGCCGGACTACCAAACTGCAAGTGCATATGTAACATGGCCCTTCGACTCCCCAAAGAGGTGGTTTTAACGTCCTACCCAGGCGGCCCGCCCGGGCGATTTACTCGCTTATGAATTTGCCGGTTTGGGCAGATCAGCGACAAGTCGCAGAGAAATCGAGAGTTCGTCGAGCTGAAAGTGCGGCCGCAGGAACGCGACCGAACGATACGAGCCCGGCTTGCCCGGAATCTCCGACACTTGTATGGATGCCTCGCGCAGCGGGAATTGCGCCTTCTGCTCCTGCGACGCGTTGTCGTCGAGCAGGACGTACTGCGAAATCCACCGGTTGAGGAAAGTCTCCACGTTCTGCGCCGATGCGAAGCTGCCGATCTTGTCCCGCATCATCGCCTTCAGGTAGTGCGCGACGCGCGATACCGAGAAGATGTACTGAAGCTGGGCGGACAGGACGGCGTTCGCATTCGCGCTGTCGGTGCTGTATTTTTTCGGTTTCTGCACCGATTGCGCGGCGAAAAACGCAGCGTAATCCGAGTTCTTGCAATGCACGAGCGGGATGAAGCCGAGGTCGCTCAGCTCCTTCTCGCGGCGATCGGTGATCGCGATTTCGGTCGGGCACTTCAGTGCCACTTCACCGTCGTCGGTCTTGAACGTGTGCGTCGGCAGGTCCTCGACGAGGCCGCCGCCTTCGACGCCGCGGATCGCAGCGCACCAGCCGAAGTCGTCGAACGCGGCCGTCAGGCGTGCCGCGAAGGCCCACGCCGCGTTGCACCACAGGTACTTGTCGTGCTCGGTGCCGTCGACGTCCTCGACGAAGTTGAAGTTCTCCGCGGTCTGACCGTCCTTCGGATTGAACGGCAGGCGGCCGAGGAAGCGCGGCAGCGTCAGGCCGACGTAGCGCGAATCTTCGGCGTCGCGGAACGATTTCCACTTCGCGTATTCGACCGTGTCGAACACCTTGCCGAGGTCGCGCGGCTTGCCGAGGTCGGAGAACGACTCGAGGCCGAGCAGCTCCGGCGACGCCGACGCGATGAACGGCGCGTGCGCGGCCGCCGCGACGTGCGACATCTGCTCGATGAAGTACATGTCTTCCGGCTGGCGCGAGATCTCGTAATCGCCGATCAGCGCGCCGAACGGCGAGCCGCCGAACGTGCCGAACTCTTCTTCGTAGACCTTCTTGAACAGCGCGCTCTGGTCGAACTCGCTCGCACCCTTGAAGTCGCGCACGAGGTCGCGCTTCGGCGCGTGCAGCGCCTTGATCTTGATCGTCTGGCCCGTATTGCTTTCCTTGACCAGGTAGTCCATCCCGCGCCACGTGCTTTCCAGGCGCTGGAATTCCGGCGCGTGCATCACGGCGGACAGCTGCGTGGAGATCAGGCGGTCGAGTTCCGCGACGCGCGCATCGATCGTCGCCGACAGGTTGTCCGACACGATCACCGTGCCGTCGAGCACCTGGTGCACGAGTTCGCCGATCAGGTCCTTCGCACGCGCATGCTCGGAATCGGATTTCGCGACCTTGCTCTTCTCGACGATATCGTCGAGCAGCGAAGTCCCGGCGGCGTATTCCGCGCCGCTCGCTTGGGCCGCAGCCGTTTGCTGGTTCATCTCAACACTCCGTCGTCATTCGCCGTCTTTGTCGCCGCCGGTGCCCTTCGCGAGCTCCTGCAGCTGCTGCGTGTTCTTCAGCACCTCGGACAGCAGATCCTCGAGCTTGTCGTTGCCGGCGAGCTTGTTGCGCAGGTCGGCGAGCTTCGAGCGCGCCTCGAGCAGGCGGCGCAGCGGCTCGACCTGTTCGACGACTTCGTCCGGGCTGAAATCCGACAGCGAACGAAACTTCAGGTCGACCGCGAACTTGCCGCCTTCCGGGCTCAGGCGGTTTTCCACCTGGAACGCGGCGCGCGGCTCGATCGCCTTCATCACGTCGTCGAAGTTGTCACGGTCGATGTTGACGAACTTGCGGTCGCGCAGCTTCGGCTGCTCGACTTCCGACTGGCCCGCCAGATCGCCGACGACCCCGACGACGAACGGCAGTTCCTTCACCTCGATCGCGTCGCCCTTCTCGACCTCGTAGGTCAGCTGGACGCGCGGCGGCCGTATTTTCTGCAAGCTTTTCTGAATGCTTTCTTTCTTGGCCATCTCGACGGCTCCCAGGTTAGTTGTGGTTATCGCGTCAGTTGCGGTCAGTTGCGCAGTGCGCTGAACGGATCGGCGCCGCCCTTTTGCGGTGCGGCCGGCGGCGTCGGCGCGGTGGTTGCTGCTGCGGCTGCCTCGGCTGCCGGCGCCGCGCCGGCCTTCGGACGGTGAATCACGCGGCGCGTCGTACGCGTCTTCGTGGTCCGCTGCTCCGGCGGGAACAGCGCCGATTCGCCGAGCGTGTCGCGCAGTTGCTTCGCGAGCGCCTGCGCGTCCGACTTCGCATCGCCGGCGAGCGAAGCATCCTGGCGCAGCTCGCCGAGCGACTGCGTCGCGATTCGCAGCCCCGCGACGGCGAGCACGCTCTTCGCCTGACGGTCGGTCGCGTCGCGCTGCAGTGCCTCCTGCGCGGCGACGATCGCCTGGCCATAGTGGTTCTGGGCAAACTGGATCTGCGCGATGCGCGACCACGGTTCCTCGCGCGTCGGATCCGACTTCGCGAGCTGCTGGTACAGGCCGAGCGCCTTGTCCTGGTCCCCCGACTTCGCAACGGCGTCCGCATCGGCCAGCGACTTGTTGAACACCTCGGCAGTCGGCGGCGCAGGCGGCTGGTTCGCACAACCGGCGATCACGCCGCAGGCCAGCACTACCCCAGACAATTTTGCGAAGAGACGGTCTTTCATCGTTATATCCACCGGCGCGTGAGTATTAAAATCGTTGAGAATCTGGTTCTTTTGCTTTGCAAGAAGCGCGCGGGTATAGTACCGATCAATTTTTCATAATTCAATCGCTGCGTGCAGAGTAATTCCTTTTAAAACCGTGCGCTACCCCCTCGAAACGTCTTCGGCAACGGCCCGGCGGCGGCTTTTCCATCGACGGGAATGCGCAAGTTTTACTTGCTCGACAACGCTGCGCGCGGGCACCGGAAAAAAATTCCGGAACCGCAATGCGCCGCACGTGTGCTTAATAGTTGAACGGCAGATTAGCCGGCATTCGCGGTGAACGCGGAAATGCCCGGTAGTTTTGACAGGGGAGTTAAAGGCGGCACGCCGGAAACACGATGAGATCGTCCATGATTCGCTATGCGCTGCCGCTGATCGCCTGCGCGCTCCTGGCCGGATGCGCGGCCGCCCCGCTGCTCGGCTCCGCCGCGAGCGCCGTGATGCAGGCCGCCGGCATCGGCAAGCCCGAACTGCCGGATGCCCAGAAGCCGCCGCGCAACATCGGGCTCACGCTCGCCGCCGCGCCCAACCTCAACGCCGCGAACGATCGCAAGCCGCTCGCATTAGTAGTAAGGCTCTACGCGTTGAAGGATCCGACTTCGTTCCAGCAGGCGCCGTTCGATGCATTCACCGATCCGACCAAGGAAAAGGCCGCACTGGGCACCGATCTGCTGAACGTGCGTGAAATCACGCTGATTCCGGGCCAGCGCTATACGGCAACCGAAAAAGTGTCGCGCGAAGCGCAGGCATTCGGCATCGTCGCACTGTTCCGCGATCCCGCCATCCAGCGCTGGAAACTGACGTTCGACCCGGCGAAGTCTGAGAAATCCGGCATAATCGTCGGCCTGCATAATTGCGCGATGACGGTCACCGACGGCTCCGTCATCGCACCGCAACAGGGTGCGCCTTCACAACCGCTGAATTTGCTTTCGTCGGTCACCTGCGGTTAAGCATGACGCACGAATGTCAATTAACAAGAGTTAACAAATTGGCGATTTAATTCGGGCACGAACAAATCGATTACATCGCAACGCGACATTAACCGGATTTGACATGAGTTATTCGGCCAAGGTGCTTTGGGGGGAAGGGCTGTTCCTCCGGCCCCAACATTTTCAGCGGCAGGACGCCTACCACGAGGCGCGCCTGTTCGAATCCATCCAGGCGATCCAGCCGTACAACTGGGGCGTGCGCTCGGTGCGCATCGACCGCGATGCGCTCGGCAGCAACGTGCTGCGCGTGGCCGAGCTTGCGCTCGTGTTCCCGGACGGCGCGCTGTATGCCGCGCCGCAAGCCGACGACCTGCCGCCGCCGATCGCGCTGGACACGCTGCCCGACGGCATCAACGAATTCGTGTTCTACCTCGCGCTGCACCCGCTGCGCGAGAACGGCACCAACTACAGCGACGATCCGGCCGCCGGCTTCATGACGCGTTTCGTCAGCGAGCAGACGAGCGTTGCCGACAACTTCACCGACGCCGCCGAAGCCGACATCACGTTCCTCAAGACGCAGGTCAAGCTGATCGCGCACAGCGAGCCGCGCGACCAGCTGCTGTCGGTGCCGCTCGTGCGCGTGCGCCGCACCGCGACGTCCGGCTTCGAGATCGACGACAGCTTCGTGCCGCCGTGCCTCGCGATCGACGCTTCGCCGATCCTGCACCAGCGGCTGCGCCAGCTCGTCGACGCGCTGCAGGCGAAGGTGAACGCGCTGTACGGTTTTCACCGTGAGCCGTCGAAGAACATCATCGAATTCCGTTCGGGCGACATCGCATCGTTCTGGCTGCTGCACACCGCAAACGCCGCGTTCGCGACGCTCGCGCACCTGCACCAGCATGCGGCGCTGCATCCGGAACGGCTTTTCCAGGAGCTGCTGCGCCTCGCGGGCCAGCTGATGACGTTTTCGAAGGGCTACACGCTTGCCGACCTGCCCGTGTATCGCCATGACGATCCGGGGCCGAGCTTCGCGCGCCTCGACCTGATGCTGCGCGAATTGCTCGACACCGTGATCTCGACGCGCTACTTTGCGATCACGCTCGACGAGGTGCGTCCGTCGTTCCACCTCGGCCGCCTCGATTCGGGCAAGATCGACGACAAGACCGAGTTCTACCTGGCCGTGTCCGCGGACATGCCCAACGTCGAGCTCATCGACGCGGTGCCGGCCCGCTTCAAGGTCGGCGCGCCGGATGACGTCGACAAGCTCGTGCTGTCGGCCATGCCCGGCGTGCGGCTGTCGTACATGCCGCAAGTGCCGCCCGCGATTCCGGTGCGGCCCGGTGCATGCTATTTCCAGCTCGATTCGCGCGGCGCGCTGTACGAGCGCATGCTGCAGGCCCAGTCCGCGATGATCTACGCGCCGACTGGCATCAATGACCTGAAATTCGAACTGATCGCGGTCACATCATGAGCTACGCGCCCTCCCTGTTCGGCGACAACACGCCGGCTCCGCTGCATACCCCGGCGTCGACCGACGCCGCGTTCCAGGCCCGTTCGCTGCTCGATCTGCTGTACGACGGGTTTTTCATGCTGTTCCTGCTCAAGAACGGTCGCGAGCCGGACAGCGCGAGCGAGTTCAGTACGAAGATCCAGGAATTCCTGTCGGACTTCGAGCGCGGCGCGAAGAAGCTCAACATCCCGGCCGAGGACGTGTATGGCGCGAAGTTCGCATACTGCGCGGCCGTCGATGAGATGGTGCTGTCGTCGCAGTTCAAGATCCGCACCGACTGGGAGCGCCGGCCGCTGCAACTCGTGCTGTTCGGCGAGCAGCTCGCGGGGGAGAAGTTCTTTCAGTATCTCGAGGAATGTCGGGCGCAGGGCGCGGCGCGGTTGCAGTCGCTCGAGGTGTTTCACATGTGCCTGCTGCTCGGGTTCCAGGGCAAGTATCTGCTCGAAGGGCCGGAAAAGCTCGCTTACCTCACCGCGCGGCTGGGGGACGAGATCGCGCATATGAAGGGCAAGCGCGCCGCGTTCGCTCCGCATTGGCCGCTGCCGGATCAGATCGCGCATCGGTTGAAGCGCGAGGTGCCGGTCTGGGCGATCGGGGCGGTGTTTGCGCTCGTGGCCCTGCTCGGGTATCTCGGGCTCAATACTTATCTCAAGGACAAGACGCTGCAGGCGTTGGCGCCTTATTCGCAAGTCATCAAGGTGGGCCCGGAGTCGGCGAATTTGACGATTTCGTTGCCTTGAGAGGCGTTGAGTCGTCGTTTTAACGCGGCTGCTGCTTCGTGGAAAAGGACCGCCCGGCGGTCCTTTTTTACTGTGGCGTGCGGGATGCGCCGTCAGAGCAGAATGAATTCGTCGTTTTCGACGTAGTACACGAACGCGTCGAACAATTGCGCGATGCTCGGTTCGTCGACCTGATCATGTGCGTTGATCACGATGTCCTCGATCGTCGCGCTGTTCAGCGTTACGCGCCAGCCGGGCGGGGTTGCAGCATCCGATACTGCGCCGTCTTTCGCGTCTTCGAAGAAGACACCGCTCGTGTCGGGCGTCCATGGCGTCGGTGGTAGGCAGAGCCGCCCGGTGAAGTCACCGGGATGTTCGAGAACGTGTTTCAACGACACTTCGGTCGCGGTGATAGTCGACATGGGGTAAGGCGGTGGTAACTAAGGGAAATGTAACGGGCTGGTGGACGCACATGCGTTGTAGCGCCCGCGTCAGCGAGCCGCGATTGTGCCAAATAGCGGATGCATAAGGTTGGCCGGCGGCTATCTTCGCCACATCTTCGACTCATCACCAGGATACCGGGAAGGCGCGGGCCAAGCATGGCGCGCGGCCGCCGCCGGCCGGCACCTAGCCATGCTCGACAATACGATACTCGTCGGGCTTCACCCACGATACCGAACGATAAGGCGCCGTGACTGCTCCGTTTTCCCGGTAATGCTCGACGAGCTCCTGCGGACTCCAGTCTCGTCCGGCCGAAAAGAGTGCGTTGAGCTCCATCAGCATTCTCACGAGATGCTGGCGGTCCGCATCGTCGGAAATCGGCCGTATCCATTGATCCCCCTGTTTATGGAATCCAGCGGTCTGCAACTTCGAGACGTGCGCAGGCACATCCGAAAGGACAACGCACCTGTTGCTCGCAATATCGATCACGACGGTTTCATTCTTCGGGATCAGCATCATTTTCTAACCTTCACGTTCACGAGCGTCTTCACGTAGTCATTGTCTGTTGCGTTTGCGCCGCATTGGCCGCTGCCGGATCAGATCGCGCACCGGTTGAAACGCGACGTGCCGGTTTGAGCGATCGGGGCGGTGTTCGCGCTCGTGGCCCCTGCTCGGGTGTCTCGGGCTCAATACTTGTCTCAAGGACAAGACTCTGCAGGCGTTGGCGCCTTATTCGCAGGTCATCAAGGTCGGGCCGGAGTCGGCGAATTTGACGATTTCGTTGCCTTAAAGGGCGTTGCCTCGTCGTTCGAACTCTGTTGCTGCCTCATGGAAGAAGGACCGCCCAGTGCACTATCCCGAAAACGGGACGGTCTTTGCGGTGCCTCGCTCCACATAGTACCCGTGCCGGTTAAAGTGCAGCCCAACTCAAATACGAAGCATCTTCCGAAGCCGCATCAAGAAAGCAGCGCAAGCGGCTGCCTCCGAGTCGAATGACTGCTGCTCAGTACGTTGTCCGCGCTCACTGTAGTACACGTACCAGTGCCCATAATTTTCCGCAAGACATAAAGCCTCATCCTTTTCACCTCCAAGGCAGTAGCTATCTCGTGGTGCACCTACCGCATCAAGCGCATTCTGTAGATCTTGCTTATTCATCCATCTCCTAAGGTGACTAGACTCCACCAAGTCTCCAACCGATTTAGGTAGCTTGTACTGCGTACCGAAGCCCAGCTCACCGGACCATGGTGCAATTTTCCCCGCTACTACATTCTCAATCGGCTTTGCCACCTCATACATGTTGCAAGGCTCTTCATTCGATCCGGGCGGAAGCGTTCGTGCAATCGCCCTGCCCGCAAAAATGCGGACGGGGCTCCCCGGCAGTCATTGCTCACTTAGAATTTCTTTGGAGCGAGCTCGATTGCATCGTCTACTAGGCCGTCAAAATTCTGGCAACGCCCTCAAGCTCGCCAACAGAAAAATCGCTCACTGCCTCAAGAGAAACCCCGTAATCCAAGTCAAACTTCACATTGAAGTCTTTACCTTTATACTTGCAGCGCAAAATATCGGCCTCCGGTATATGGACGACTTTTTCGAGGGAAATTCCATCCTTTCCCGCGAGCAATTCACTGCAAACACGCTCGAAATCCAGAGCATCCAAATCCTTCGAATTAAATTCCCGCATCGCTAAGCACCTTATTACAGTCAAGATCCCCAATCGTCATCTTGTCAACACCGGGTCTCGATCGCTTGGACGATCCAATGATGTAGTTGTACACGTCATCGCCTTGATAGCCTTTACCGTTTGCCTTGGCAACCGTTTCCTTCCAGGTGAGCATAGGCTCCGCCTTGCCAGTCGGCGAATTGATCCCCGTATAAAGAGCAGTAGCAGCATCGCGGTCGGCCATCAAAAGTCTAGCTCGAATACGTGCTTGATTACGCAACTTATGCGCAAGTCGCGCCCTTTCCTTCAAATTTTTACAGCTGCACAATTGCTGATCGATCCTGCTTTCTTCGCGCTTATACCAACAGCGAGTCTGAACGTCACTCAGCGATCCGCCTTTCGGATCTGTTTCCCTGAGCTTTACCAACCCCAGAGCATCCGTCCACTCGACAGGATTTGGCGCATACTGAAAATTATTTGATCCACCGTGCAACTTTATCGGATCCTGGCTAGTAAATCTGCCAGCTCTCGGGTCGTAATACCGATACCGGTTATAGTGCAGCCCCGTCTCCTCATCGACCTGCTGCCCCTGAAACCGCAACGGATTCCTGGCGACGATCCCCGCCGCCTTCGACACCCGCGCGATCACCTCCCGCGCTTCGCCCCACGCCTTGTACGACGCCTCCCACACGACATCGCCATCGTCGTCCGTCAGCAACTGCGGCGTACCGATCTGATCGCAGTGGTAATAGAACACCGCCGCATCACCCCGCCGCTCCGGCAGCCTCTGCAGCGGATCTTCCTCCGGCACATAGCGGTCGGTACTCTTCCACTCCGGCGTCGCGATTCCCTCGACCGGCTCCGCCACATACTGCACCAGCGGCACGAACGTCCCGGGCTCGTAGAGATAGTGCGTGGCGCGCTCGCCGTCACTCTCGTACGCCAGCGTGTCACCATCCCACCCGAACACCGTCCGCTCGCCGTTCAACTCCTTCGCAATACGCCGGCCGAATCGAGTAATTTCGACGAAACCGGTCATATCCGCGTGCGGCTGCTGGATCATTTCGGAAGCTGGCTCCATCGTCAATCAACCCGTGAAGTTGCTTGTAATACCTTTGATGCGTCGCGGCGGACAGCTCCACGATTGGTCCCGGTTCGTCACCAAGCACATGATGCAGATTTACCTGATTGCCATCGGGCCCGAAAGGCGCATAGCCCGCTTTCATCAAGTCCACATTCGTCGCACCGTTGTTGATCATACCCTTCAGCTTATCGAAGCTAGGCGAATTGAGTGCCTTCTGATTGATGCTCATTTGAATGATGGGAGTGGTCGCGTCAATCAAGGAGTCGTCTTGATTGACCTTGCGGCCAAGAACGCTATTAGGGCAACGCGCCAAGCCGAGGGGATCAACCCATCCAGTTGGATTGGGCGCGTACTAATAAACGTTGATACCGCCCGCGAGCCCGATCGGGTCTTTCGAGAGGAAGCGCCCGGTGCTGGGATCGGAATACCGATGCCAGTTATTGTGTAAGCCCGTATCTCACGCAACGGAATTGCCCGTGCTAATTGAGCCGCAATGGTACCGTCGCTAGTGACGCACACTCTTCCGTTCGCATGCTGTCTATTCCCGCGTGCTGTAGGCATGCATCCTCATAGGCAACGTGCTCGCCATCGCATTGTGAAGCCAAGAAGGCGTCGATTCTCTGAAATTCGACATCAGCAGCAATGTCAACTGCAAAGAGCGATAACCCGTCGGTTACTGAGCATTGTGCTCCAAGTTGCGTGAGGTTTTGGACAATTGCCTTTCTGGTTACATCATCCTCCGCAAATACCCGGAGGGTCGAGTGCCCCCCCCGAGCAACTACTCCAGCGGCAACAAGTTCGCCGTCAATCTCCTCGGTCACGACCGTATCACCTTTGCTCACCCCACATATGTAGTAAGGCACGTTGTCGATCACGTAGGAATTCTCGCCAAGAGCCCCCCCCCACAGTGATTCGAAGCCAACGGGCGGATATCCGTCAGCGTCAGTCTTCAGACGAAACACGATTTTTGCGAAGCCTGGCATGATGATCCTATTCGTTTCCGCAGGGGTTGCGCCCCAAACGGTTGAGTTGCTTGAAATTTTCCTTCAGCTTATTCGAGAAGCCACGATTGCACTTACGGCAGAGCAGTTGGGTGTTTTTTTCGTTGTTCGCCCCACCCAGCGAGTCGGGTTCGACGTGGTCGAACTGACGTTCGTTCGCCGGAGGTGTGACACCGCGTTGACTCTTTTGGCCAGGAATCACGTCGGTGCCACAGCACTCGCACTTTTCCGTTCCAAAGAAGTCTTTATTCTCCTGAGCAACCTTCTGTTTGACAGACGCCGGGATGCGCGCTAGCCCAAGCGGATCGATCCATCCGGTTGGCGCGGGTACGTATTGATAGACGTTGATGCCACCGGCGAGCCTGATCGGGTCTTTCGAGATGAACCGTCCACTGCTCGGATCGTAGTACCGATGCCGGTTATAGTACAACCCCGTTTCCGCATCAACCTGTTGCCCCTGAAACCGCAACGGATTCTTAGGCACGATCCCCGCCGCCTTCGACGCCCGCGCAATTACTTCTCGCGCTTCGCCCCAAGCCATGTACGACGCTTCCCACACAACATCACCGCCGCCGTCGGTCATCAATTGAGGCGTCCCGATCTGATCGCAGTGGTAATAGAACAGGGCAGCATCACCACGCCGCTCCGGCACCTGCTGCAGCGGGTCCTCCTCCGGCACATAGCGGTCGGTACTCTTCCACTCCGGCGTCACGATCCCATCGACCGGTTCCGCCACATACTGGGCCAGCGGCACGAACGTCCCCGGCTCGTAGAGATAGTGCGTGGCGCGCTCGCCGTCACTCTCGTACGCCAGCGTGTCACCATCCCACCCGAACACCGTCCGCTCGCCGTTCAACTCCTTCGCAATACGCCG